>CAZDDB010000404.1:0-3190 GCA_964504105.1 uncultured Acidobacteriota bacterium | reverse complement strand
TTGGTAGAAATGTCACAGATCAGCAACAAACTACGTGTAGTTTTGATTAAGCCCTCGAAGTATTCGTCCGACGGTTTTGTAAAGCGATTCCGTCGGGGATTCATGCCCAACAGTACACTGGCGCACATCAGGAGCTTGACGCCTTCCAGTATCAAGGATGTGCGGTGCGAGGTGACGGCCATAGATGAGTACGTGCAGACGGATCTCGAGTACCTTTACGAGTTACGAAAGAGGGATGGTTGCACTACACTTCTTGCGCTTGTTGGTGTGCAGAGCCACCAATACCACCGGGCACTGGATCTAGCGGCTCTTGCGCGCGAGAACGGTGTTGCACATTGTGTGATCGGCGGCCCGCACCCGATTACCTGCGACACCTCACTACTTCACGATCGCGGCCTCAGTTTCGCGCTGGCGGAAGCCGAGGCAGTGTGGTCTTCCATTCTCAGTGATGCCATTTCCGGTGAGCTGCGCCCGGTTTACGGCGGCGAGGGCCGTTGGCACGAAACTCTGAATCCGCCGGCGGTCGAGCCGCTTCCTCAACGTGATTTGCGCCGCTACATCTTGTCCATGATGGGGATCTATCCTGCCCGCGGATGTCCGTATAATTGTAATTTTTGCTCGGTCGTCAAGATCGCAGGACACCAGGTTCGAAGCCAGCCTGTTGCTACTACGATTTCCTCATTGCGCGCCGCCAAAGCCGGAGGCGTCGGGCTGGTGATTTTCACCTCCGATAATTTCAACAAGTATCCTGAGGCTTCGGAACTTCTGGAAGCCATGGTAGAAGAAAAGATTCGTCTGCCATTCTTTGTTCAATGTGATACGCAGATTTACCGGCAGCCGGAATTCGTGTCCCTGCTGGCACGTGCCGGTTGCTTTCAAATGTTTGTCGGAGTCGAATCCTTTGACCGTGCCACTTTACGCGCCGCACAAAAGTTTCAAAACCAGCCGGAACATTATGCGGAAATCGTATCGCTTTGCCGTTCCCACGGCATTGCCACCCACTTCTCCAACATCATCGGCTTCCCCGGCGACACCGAGTCTTCGATCCTGGAGCACCTGCGTATGCTGAAGTCCTTGAGACCCGATGCGGCGTCTTTTTATATTCTTACTCCGTTCCCGGGCACTCAGCAGTACGATGAATTTCTTAGCGAAGGCTTGATCAACGAGCAGAATCTCGATCGTTTTGACGGAACGCAGATGACATGGCGGCATCCAAATCTTTCGCCCGGCAAGCTTGGACAACTGCTGATGCGCTGCTATCGCGAGTTCTACAGTGCCGGCGATGTCCTGTCCAGGTTTACGGCAGGGGGTATATCCTGGGACTTTCGCGGTTCGGCAAAATTTTTCGTTTTCCCTCTAGCGATCCAGTCGCGGATCGCTGTGCGCCGGCACGATCACCCCATGACCGGCGGCATTTTCCGAGTCCGCCTCGATCGCGTCGATGACTACTTCGATTTGCGACGAAGGATCTTCGGGATTGACTGCCATCCACTCCCTAACAGCTTGTCCTTCACCGCCGCTGATCAGGAAATCAATCGCCGTGCCCGCGTGGCAATCTGAATTTGAAAATTTCGTTCGATCTGGGATATTGTTAAACGAAACCGTTAGGAGGTAGTTATGACCTGGAAGAACATTCGGTCAAAAGGATTAGCGATTGCCCTGCTGACAGTATCGGGTTTGGGTCTGTTGGCAGCTGCAGGTACTAAGACGTTTCGTTTTCACGGCCGGTGGGAAGCCGTGTTGTGCGAGAGGTTGCAGAACCGGCAAGTACTTCTTCTGGATAGGATCCTGGAAAACAATTACGATCTTCCGTTTACCTTACTCGACCTGGCAACAGGGAAACAGTTTCTTCATGATAAAGTTTGGACCGGCTCGTCTGTGAATGGTTTCAGTGTCTCTCAGCGGCAGAGCGGCGGAAATTTGAATCGCAGTGGCAGTGCCGTTACGATAAATGTTGTGTGGGAACTTACTGTAAACGGTAAGAAGATTACATTTCCCTTCCAGTATTCTACGGATACCCTGAGCTTTCCGGCGGGGGTTCCATTGAATCTTATTCCGTCCCGGCAGGCTAACATCAATGAGTCGCAGGGGACTGCAGACATCACGCTGGGAGGCTTTAAGATCTTTGAGGGTTCGGTTTCCACTGAAATTCAAAATCTTCTGCGGAGCAGCGGAAAGAGAGATGCTCACTGGAAACCACACGAATTATTTACGGCCGTGGTCTTCATAGGTCATGTGACCACCAGGAAGTGAGATCCAATTTCTACCCTCATCAGTGGCCACTCCCACCCATGTCCTCGCATCCACCACTAGATGCGTAACCGAATGGTTACGCATTTTCAACTAGAGGCCAAAGTTCGCAGCGGAGGTTCTTTGTTTCTTGCTTTCTGTTTATTTGATTTTTGATTTTTGATTTTTGATATAATTTGATGCTCATGCCACACAATTTATTCCAATCACTTCAGACATTTGCAAACGGCAAGTTTTACTCGCTTCCACAGCTTGAAAAAGAGGGAGTGGGACCGGTTTCGAGATTGCCCGTGAGCATCCGGATTGTGCTCGAATCGGTATTGCGCAATCTGGATGGAATCAGGATCAAGGAACAGGATGTCCGCGCGCTCTCGAACTGGAAGCCAAACGCAGAGCGCACGGGCGAAATTCCATTTATCGTTGCACGCATTGTATTGCAGGATTTTACGGGCGTCCCGCTGCTGGTGGATCTTGCAGCGATGCGGTCCGTGGTGGACCGCCTCGGGAAAAATCCGAAGATGATCGAGCCGCTCGTGCCGGTCGATCTGGTAATCGATCATTCGGTGCAGGTCGATTTTGCGGGCACGCCGAACGCGCTGCAGTTGAATATGGAAATGGAGTTCAAGCGGAACCGCGCGCGGTACGAATTCCTGAAATGGGGAATGCAGGCGTTTGACGGTTTCAAGGTAGTTCCGCCCGGGATCGGCATCGTCCACCAGGTCAATCTCGAATATCTGGCAAAGGGTGTGCTTCAAAAGGACGGTATCTATTATCCGGATACGCTGGTGGGCACGGACTCGCACACCACGATGATCAATGGACTCGGAATTGTTGGATGGGGCGTCGGCGGCATTGAAGCAGAAGCGGGAATGTTGGGCCAGCCTGTATACTTTTTGACGCCGGATGTAGTTGGAGTTCACCTCACCGGTTCGCTGCGCGA
>CAZDDB010000403.1:0-3258 GCA_964504105.1 uncultured Acidobacteriota bacterium | reverse complement strand
AATTTCTTTGTGTCTTAGTGCCTTTGTGGTTGATTCCCGTACGATCCCAGCACGCGCATATAGTTGGCGCGTTCGAATGCGGCGGGCTCGCTCGCCGACAGGCGGCTCATGCTCCCCTGCATTTGCCGGATGGATGTGTAATCATTTTCCTGCATCCACAACATCAGATCATTCAAGACAGTGGCGAGATGCTCGATCCCGTTCTTCAGAAGTGCCGATGTCATCATTGCAACTCGCGCGCCTGCCATCATCGCCTTAAGCACATCGCAAGCCGTGTGAATCCCGCCGGTAATTGCCATGTCTGCGCCAATGTTTCCAAACAGAATGGCAACCCAATGAAGGCGAAGCAGTAACTCCTGAGAGTTACTCAATACCAGATGCGGAAAGACTTCGAGCGCTTCCAGATCAAAGTCCGGTTGATAGAACCGGTTGAACAGCACAAGCCCTTTCGTGCCCGCCTGATCAAGACGTCTCGCCATATGGGCCATCGAAGTAAAATATGGATGTAGTTTCACTGCCAGTGGTATATGGATTGTGGATGTCACGGCGGAAACGAGATCGCAATAAGATGTTTCGAGCCGGGCGCTGGTTGTTTCGGGATCCACGGGAATGTCGTAGATATTCAACTCCAGACCATCCGCGCCCGCCTGCTCTATCAAGCTCGCGTAACGGATCCATCCTCCGGGTGTAACACCGTTCAGACTTCCGATCACCGGGATCTCCACAGCCGCCTTCGCCTTCCGGATGTGTTCCAGGTAACCTTCGGGTCCCAGATTGTAATCATTCATGTCAGGAAAGAAATCAAGAGATTCGGAATAACTGTCCGTACCCAGCGAAAGAAAGCGATCCAGCTTGCTCCCCTCCAATGTGATCTGTTCTTCGAACAAAGAATGAAGAACCACTGCCGCTGCGCCGTAGTCCTCCATGCGCCGGATGTTTCCGATATCCTCGCAAAGCGGCGAAGCTGATACAACCAGCGGATTTCGTAAATTCAATCCAAGGTAATTTGTCTCCAGGTGAATCATGGATCCTCCTTCCTGACCACACCGTCAACCGGCATGTTTGCAAGGTATTCATACAGTCGCCAGCGACTCTTCACGTCCTGCTGAGCTTCTTCCAGGTATTGCCTGGCTCCTTCCGGATCCCGATGAACCAGCATTGTGTAGCGTGCTTCATTGTAGGCATAATTCTTGAGCGGTATGGAGGGCGGTTTTGAATCAAGCTGCAACGGATTCTTTCCGTCTTTGACTCGATCCGGATTGTACCGGAAGAGCGGCCAGTGGCCGGAGAGCACCGCAGCTTTCTGTTGCTCCATTCCATGCGCCATATCGTAGCCGTGCGCAATGCAGTGGCTGTAAGCGATGATCAAAGAGGGACCTTCATACGCTTCCGCTTCCCGAAATGCCTTGATCGTATGTGTGTCATTCCCTCCCATGGCGACGCACGCAATATACACCGTGCTGTAGTTCATGGCCATCATAGCCAGATCCTTCTTGGGTCCCGGTTTTCCTCCGGACGCGAATTTTGCGATAGCGCCACGCGGCGTTGCCTTGGACATCTGACCGCCTGTGTTGGAGTAGACCTCTGTATCCAGCACAAGAATGTTTACGTTGTTTCTGGAGGCGAGCACATGATCCAATCCTCCGTAACCGATATCGTATGCCCACCCATCTCCACCGATGATCCAGACGCTCTTTTTCACAAGTGAATCCGCTACGGCCAACAGATCCGCAGCGCCTGTGGTCGAAAGACCTTGCAGCCGCTGTTTCAGCAAATCAACACGACCCCGTTGCTCTGAAATCTCCGAGGCCGTTTTCTGTTTCGCGTTCAGGATGGCTTCCACGAGCTCTTCCCCGATTTCCGGCGAAAGCTTTTGCAACAGGATCGAGGCGAATTCTTTCTGTTTGTCCAGCGCAAGACGCATCCCGAGCCCAAACTCCGCATTGTCTTCAAACAATGAGTTGGACCATGCCGGTCCGCGCCCTACCTGGTTTGTGGTCCACGGCGTTGTCGGAAGATTCCCGCCGTAAATGGAAGAACAGCCGGTCGCATTGGCAATCAAGGCACGGTCGCCGAACAGCTGACTCATCAGCTTCAGATATGGAGTCTCACCGCAACCGGCGCACGCGCCTGAAAATTCAAACAGGGGCAGCAGGAGCTGAACATCTTTCACCTGCCCAAGGTTCAACGGCTCGCGCTGCATTTCCGGAAGCTGAAGAAAGAAATCCCAGTTGATGGCTTCCTGTTCCCGGATCGGCGCCTGAGGCATCATGTCGATTGCCTTGTGTTTGGATACGCTCTTGCTTTTTGCCGGACAAACTTCCACGCACAATACGCAACCGGTGCAATCTTCCGGAGCGATCTGCAGTGTGTATCGGAGGTGCTTCAGATCCAGCCAGCGCGCAACTGCAGATTTGAACGCAGCAGGGGCTGACTGCAACAGTCCCGGCTCACAAAGTTTGGCACGGATGACGGAATGCGGACATACCAGCACGCACTTTCCACACTGGATGCAAAGGTCCTCATCCCAAACAGGAATCTCGGAAGCGATGTTCCTCTTTTCCCAGCGCGCTGTGCCGGACGGATATGTGCCGTCTACCGGCAGTGCGCTTACCGGCAGGGAATCTCCATCACAAGCGATGATTTTTGCGGTGACATTCCGAACAAACTCAGGAGCCTGGGCCGGGACGGGAGCGCGGAATTCGATCGTTCCATCTGCGAAATCGGGAACCTGGACTTCATACAGTTGATCGATCGTCTTATCAACTGCATCAAAATTCTTCTGGACAACACTCAACCCTCTGCTTCCGTATGTCTTTTCGATCGAGTGTTTGATCGCAGCAATCGCTTCCTCTCGCGGCAGCACCCCGGAAATCACAAAGAAACAGGTTTGAAGCACCGTGTTGATGCGCCCGCCAAGACTAACCTCGCGGGCAACCCGATCGCCATCAATCACAAAGAAGCGCAGTTTTTTCTCAATGATTTGCTGCTGCACCGGCCGCGGGATACGAGCCCACACATCCTGTGGTCCAAACGGACTGTTGAGAAGAAACGTTGCTCCGGGATCCGCAGACCTGAGGACATCGAGGCGATCCAGAAAGGAGAACTGGTGACATGCAACAAAACTTGCACGGGTGATCAGATACGCGGAATGAATCGGGTTCGGGCCAAACCGGAGATGGGATACCGTAATCGACCCCGCCTTCTTGGAATCATACACAAAATATCCCTGCGCATAATTCTCCGTTTCTTCGCCTA
>CAZDDB010000402.1:0-3277 GCA_964504105.1 uncultured Acidobacteriota bacterium | reverse complement strand
TCACGACCCAGAAACACCTTTAGAAACGGACCTTGTTCCTCGATCCTCGCAGAAGAGCGGTCCACTTTCACATTGGAAACTGAGAGATACTTCTTGTCCGATTTGGTCAGACTGGGGTCATTGGGGTAGAGAAAAAATAAGAGGGTACCGGTAGGTCTTCTTTGACGGTTCGTAAAAGTGATCTTCTGATGTCCGCTGTATGCGCGCATCTCGGGCTGAATCTCAACCGTGATTTCATATTTTGTGCGCGCCGGTAATTCGCGATTCGCGCGCGCTAACGCAGCCTTGTTCACCAGGGCGTAGGAAGGATTCACCACAATGGCGCAAAGCACACAAAGAAAGAAAAAATGGCGGATCATAAGGATTTTTTTTCGAGCAAATAGCCCAGATAAAAAACGGCGCTGCCTACCGCAAGCGCTCCCAGCTCAAACTTGATGAGACTGTATTTCACTCCGAATAGAAATCCCGAAAGCACCACCATCATCCCGATCAGTTCCAGCAGTTTGCCGATCCACATTTCTTGACCCTACCAGTGGAAAGAGAGGATAGAGAATGGAGGATGGAAGATAGAAATCACCGCCGTGACCATCCTTCATCCTTCATCCTTCATCCTTCATCCTTCATCCTTCATTCCCGCCCATTCTTCGCCCGATTCCGAAACTTCCTTCTTCCAGATCGGCACGCGATGTTTCAACTCATCGATCCCATACCGGCACGCCTCAATCGCCTCCCGGCGGTGTTCAGCGGAGACAGCCACAATCACAGCAATTTCACCGACTTCCAGTTTCCCGATCCTGTGCTGGATGTTCACATTCAGCAGGGGCCATTTCGCAAACATCTCATCCATGATTCTCGCGATTTCCTTATCTGCCATCGATTTCTGACATTCATAAAAAAGATGACGGATGATCTTTCCTTCGCTTCGACGCCGTACCCTGCCAATAAAAATCGCCTCTCCTCCGCCATTCTCATGCCGGATCGCGTCCAGTGCGCGATTCACCGAAAGAGGCTCTCCATATATATATGTGGGGGCTCCACCGCTAACCGGCGGAAACAACATGACCGAATCGCCGTCCTTCAGGAGCGCCTCCGGGCGGACATATTCCTCCCCAATCGCAAACAAGGGAGGAATCTCCGCCACCTTCGGATGTTTTTCTCGAATCGTATTCCACAGTTCCGCGCATGTCATTCCTGCCTGAAAAGGCACTTCCATCTCCCGTTGGCCGATGTACTCGGCAAACGCGGCAAAGAGCTGAACACGCACTCCCATCAGACCTTCTCCCGTGGATCAAACAATTTCTGATACTCATCAATGGCATAGCGGTCCGTCATTCCGGCAACGTAGTCGCAGACGATCCGTTCCTTTCCGTCCGTTTTCATCTTTTCCTGGTATCGGGACGGCAGCAATCCGGGATCTTCCTGATAGGCTTTGAACAAGGCTTCCAGGGTACGGCGAGCTTTGCTTTTCATGCGCCGCACCCGGTAATGGTTGTACATCTCGCGAAACAGATATTTCTTAAGTTCCCGGTTCATTTCCGCTATCGGATCGCTGAAATAGACCAGCATGCGGGGCGCTTTGCGCACATCTTCAAGCGTGCGGATGTTTTCGGCTTGAATTGTACGTGCGGTATTTTCTATCAAATCGGTCACCAGGAGATTGATCAACTGGATGATGGTGGCATTCAGAAGCTGGCGCTGCGGGGCGGCGGGATGACCCGCCTTCACTTTCTCATACAGTTCCCGGAAAATGCGAACGTTTTTCCACAGATCTTCAAAATCAAGCAACCGCGATTCCAGACCATCATCGAGATCGTGGTTGTTGTAAGCGATTTCATCGCAAAGATCGATAATCTGCGCTTCGAGCGGAGGCAGCTCATCCAGCGTGTATTCTTTCAAGGATGCCGGCGGGTTCGGCATCCCTTTATAGACGGTGCTGTGTTTTACAATCCCTTCACGCGCTTCGAAAGTCAGGTTGAGACCGGGAAATTCAATGTACTTTTCTTCCAGCTGTTCCACGATTCGAAGTGTTTGCAGGTTATGCTCGAATCCGCCAAAATTCTTCATCAGTTCATCCAGCACGTCCTGGCCGGAATGACCGAATGGAGGATGTCCCATATCGTGGGAGAGAGCCAGACACTCCGCGAGATCGGTGTTCAGTCCAAGCGCGCCCGAAACGGTGCGGGAGATCTGAGCCACTTCGATACTGTGAGTCAGACGCGTGCGGTAATGGTCCCCCTCATGGTTTACAAATACCTGTGTCTTGTATTCGAGCCGGCGAAATGCGCGAGAATGAATGATCCGGTCACGGTCCCGTGTAAAAGGAGAACGGTAGGGATGTTCCGGCTCGGGATATCTGCGTCCGCGGCTTTGATCGTTGTGGATCGCGTAAGAAGCGAGGGTCATACCTTCATCATATTACGGAACGATCACAATTTTCCCAAAAACGTTGCGGTCTTCCATCTTTTCCTGCGCCTTTCGCAACTCAGAAAGCGGAAACACGGAATCAATCACCGGCTTCAACTTGCCTTCGCGCACAAACCGGAGCATTTCCATCAGATCCCGTTTGCCTCCCATGTAGCTTCCCAGGATATTGAGCTGCCTGCTGTAAATGTAACGCAGATCGGTTTTTGCTTCTGCTCCCGAAGTCGCTCCGCAGGTAATCAGCCTGCCGTTGCGAGCCAGCGACAGGATGTTCTGTTCCCACCGTTCCGCGCCCGTATGCTCGAAGATAATATCCACGCCGCGCTTTCCTGTGATCGAGCGGATCTCTTCCGCAAAATTTTTCTCCGTGGTATTGATCACAATATCAGCACCCAGCGCTTTTGCCTTCTCCAATTTCGCGTTCGTGCTTGCCGTTGCGATTACACGCGCGCCGAACAGCTTTGCAATCTGGATTCCGGCAATTCCCACTCCGCTTCCGGCTGACTGGATCAAAACATCCTCTCCAGGACGTATCCGCGCACGTTCCACCAGCATGTGCCATGCCGTCAGAAAAACAAGCGGCATCGAAGCCGCTTCCTGGTAGCTTAAGTGCAGCGGAAGCGGATACAGTGTTTCGGCAGGCGCGGAAACCAATTCGGCAAAACAGCCCCGGCGTTTTATGCCGATCATTCCATAGGAAAGACACATGCTGTCCTGGTTGCTCAAACAGGCCTCACACCGGTTACACGACCACCCAGGCGTAATGATTACCGGATCGCCTTCTTTGATGCCGGTCACGTTGGAGCCCACCTTAGCAACCTGACCCGCCCCTTCACAACCCGTAACGTGCGGCATC
>CAZDDB010000401.1:0-3287 GCA_964504105.1 uncultured Acidobacteriota bacterium | reverse complement strand
GCAAGAGGCCAGCAAACTACAAGAAGGATACACCAGAGCAAAAATCCAATCATTTCGTAACCCCGTATATTGGAAGACGTTACTGCGAATGAAATGTTCCGCAGAATAGGCTCCGATGCCGCTCTTCTCCTTGTCGATGAGCATCTGTCTGCTTACATTTATAGAACATGATTTCTTTTCAGCTACGGCGGATTCAGGTCATCATTCTGGGATGCCTGTTTTTCTCCCTTCCATTTGTCTCCGGACAGCAGCTTCAGGAGCAAGTAGAGGTACAACTTGTGCAAGTGGATCTTGTTGCAACGGATTCCAAAGGCTCCGTTGTTACTGATTTAACTGCTGAAGATTTTACCTTGAAAGAGAATGGTAAGGTTCAGGCCATCACTCACTTTTATAATTCCGCAAGTGACGAGAGCCGGTTTCCTCTCACCATATCGTTTCTGGTTGATACCAGCTACAGCATGCACGAACTGGTTGCCGGGTTAACGAGAATTGATATTGCGGTGAAAGCGGCGGAGCTGGTGATGAGTCAGGTGAAAACAGACGATCAGATTGAAGTAATTGAGTTCAATCACGAACCTCAGGCAATTGTTCCATTCACTTCGAACATGGATTCCGTTCTGGAAAAGTTCAAAACCCTGGATTTTCGCAAAGCGAGTACGGCAATGCGCGATGCTGTCGTGTTTGCTCTGGACAGGATCAAGGAGCGGTCCGGTAGAAAAATAATCGTCATTTTTTCTGATGGAATGGACACCGCGAGTAAATCAATTGAAGAGGACGCTCTGGATGCGATCCGGAAATCCGATGCGACAATCGTTGCTTTTTATTCGGAATTTGCAACACTGAATTTTCCCGCCGGCGGGATGGGAATGGGGGGAAATCCAAACCCGCCGGATGGAATGAAAATCCGGATCGGTGAGGATGCCTTGAGGGAGTATACCGAAATAAGCGGCGGCCAATTCTTCTCTTTCAGGAAGGAGCCGCAATTGTTGCAAGCAATGGAAAGTTTTCGAGCGTTAGTAGGCAGTCAATATACGCTGGCTTACACTCCGGTTGCCGGAACGCAACGATCGAAATGGAGAAAAATCAAGGTCGAATGCAAGCGTAAAGACATTAAATTACGGCACCGTGAAGGATATTGGGCCGGCTGAAGGCGAGTTCTTACCAGATTTGCACTCTGACATCATCCGGACGATACATTTTATCGCCTGGTTTCACGTTGAATGCTTTGTAAAATTCCGGCATGTTGGAAACGGGACCGATGACGCGCAAAAAACTGGGAGCGTGCACGTCTGTCTTGACCTGCACTGCGAGGCTTTCGGGCCGCCTATTGTTCATCCATCCCAGCGCCCAGCCGATAAAGTATCGCTGCGCCGGAGTGGTACCGCCGATTGGTTTACCTCTCTTATACTGTTCGGTTTTCCGGAACGCATCCCATCCCAGTACGATGCCTCCGAGATCAGCGATATTTTCACCTTGTGTTGCGCTCCCGTTGACGTGCAACGTTCCGACGGCCACATAATCGTCAAATTGCCGGATAATCTTCTGCGCTCGTTTCTTGAATTCTACTTCGTCTTCGTTGGTCCACCATTGTTTCAGGTTCCCTTCGTCGTCGAATTGCCGCCCCTGATCGTCAAAGCCGTGAGTGATCTCGTGACCGATCGTGGTACCGCCTGCGTAAGAATAGACAAGAGCATCGTCGATTTCCGAATCCGGAATTCCAGGCAGAATGAAAACAGCCGCCGGAAGCACAATTTCGTTGTTGGACGGATTGTAGTAGGCGTTATAGGTCTGAGGAGTGATTCCCCACTCAGTGCGGTCCACAGGTTTGTACAGTTTCTGGATGTAGAAGTCACTCAGCCACATGTTGCCTTTCATGCAATTCATCACAAACGAGCTGCGATCGATGTCGTAGCTGGAGTAATCCCGCCATTTTTCCGGATAGCCGACTTTCTTTGTAACAGAGTTTAGTTTTTTCAACGCCTCTTGTTTGGTTGCATCGCTCATCCAATCAAGCTTTGCGATTCGCTCACGAAAGGCGGCAAAAATGTCATCGGTTAGTTTTTCGTACCGCTTTTTCGTTTTGGATGAAAAATACTGTTTTACATATAACTGGCCGAGCGCGTCGCCCAGATATATTTCTTCATCATCGAGCATCCGTTTCCACCGCGGCCGTTGCTCGGGCGTTCCATTGAGGATGGTGCCGTAAAAATGAAAATTCTGTTTGTCGAAGTTGCTGCTGACTTTATCCGCGTATGTATTAATCAACTGCCATCGTAAATACGTTTTCCAGTTATCGATGCTTTCCGTGTTCAACGATTGTTCTACTTGCTTAAAAAACTCCGGTTGACCCACGACGACACTATCCAGGTTGCGGATATTTCCCTTCGCAAGAAAGTCTTTCCATGCAATGGACGGTGTAAGCTTCGATACGTCTTCCAGCGTCATCGCGTTATAATTCGCGCGAGGATCGCGAAGGTCTGCCAGTTTACGGGAGGCACTTGCCAGATCCGTTTCCAGATGCATCACAGTTTGGGAATTCTTGTCTGCTGTGGCTTCATCGTCTCCCAGCAATTGAAACATCTTTCCGAGATGGTTGACGTATTCGGCGCGGATGTTTTTCGTGCGTTCATCTTCGTCAAAGTAATAATCGCGGTCGGGCAAACCAAGTCCGCCCTGATACAAATGCAACGCAAAGCGGTTGCTGTTCATTTCATCTTGAAAAATGTATTGAGCAAACATGGCGCCCGCGCCGATGTACTGGAGATGCGCTACGGCATCCAGCAGGCCTTGTTTGTCTTGAATCCCCTGGATCCGATCAAATTCTTCCTTGAGAGGAGCGATTCCGGTTTTTTCGATTGTCGACGTATCCATCGCGGCTGACCAGAAGTCACCGATTTTTTGCGCATTGCTTCCTTTCGCCGCATGCGGATCGCCCGAAGCGTTTTCGTTGATCTTGATCAGGCGCTGATAAGTCTCTTCCTGGACGACATTATAGACACCCCAGGATCTTTCATTGGGCGGTATCGGATTGTCTTTCAGCCATTTGCCGACCGAATAATGAAAGAAGTCCTCTCCGGGATTTACAGAAGCGTCGACGAACTGATCCAAATAGTGACTGGTATCGGTTGTTTGAGCTGCCTCTTGATTCCGGGAAAGAATCGCAGCGATGAAGGCCAAAATGATCAAAATCTTCCATGATAGTTTCATGGTTCGAATATATCATTCCTTTGGACGTACTCAATGATGTAGGGTTGACACGGATCTGCTAGGAGCCGGATGGGATGATT
>CAZDDB010000400.1:0-3288 GCA_964504105.1 uncultured Acidobacteriota bacterium | reverse complement strand
CTTCGGCAAGAATGTGGACGCTCGTCGCGATCGTGCTTCTGATTGCGGCCGCGCTCAGCGCGATTCTATGGGACAAATCTCACACATCCGCCCCGGTTGTCCGGAAACCCGCGCCATCCCCGCCGCCGGCGCCCGTCTTGCCGGAACGGATTTTGAACTACTCCATTACCTTGCAGAAATACCGTGATGGAAGGAAGTATGAAGATCCATTTCAGCTTGCGGGAGAAGTACTTTTTGAAACGGGCTACCAGATCCGGCTGAATTTTTCCGGTTCGCAGCGCGGCTTTCTTTACATTCTGAATTATGGGCCTGCTGCGGGAAGTGAGGTAGATACTTACAACGTGCTCTATCCGATTGATTCCGTAAACAACGGTTCCGCAGAACTTGCCGATCATCAGTTGATCCGGATTCCGCCGGATGAGAACTGGATCAAGTTTGATGAGCAGGAGGGAGTTGAAAAAATGTGGATGATCTGGTCTGCGAAAAGCGTTCCCGAATTAGAGACAGTCAAGCATCTGACGAATCCGGAAGACCAGGGTGTGGTTCGCGATGCAAGCCGGATCCAGGCGATTCAGGCGTTTCTTGCAAAGCATTCGAAAGAACCGGCTGCAATTGAAAGGGGAGAGGGTCACACGAGTGTCAAGGCAAGAGGAGATGTGCTCGTACATCTTTTGAGGTTAGAGCATCACTGATGAGAAAAATCACGAATTTTGTGCTGCTTGTTGGTTTCTTTGCTTGGTTTGTGATGGCGGACGAAGAGCGCCAGTTGTGGAACACCGCTTTCCAAAAAGAGGAGCCACAGACTGCGAAAACTGTAAAGCCAAAGCGGCGCTACAAGTCTACTACCCCGGAAATTGCGGCCCCTGCGACGGCTCCTGCTACGGTCGTGGGAGTTACGATCTGGCAACTGGCTCCTTCCAGGGGCGCGGGGCAGGGCGCAAGACTGCTGGTTCACGAAGGACCGCAAACCGTGGAGTGGGCGGCTCAGCGTGTCGATTCCGGTAAGTCCCTCACGCAAGGGGCGCACGTCCGCCTCAGCGTGGAGTCCGGCAAAAGGGGTTTCTTGTATGTGATTGACCGTGAGAAGTACGCTGATGGTTCCACGGGCGATCCTTACGTGATCTTTCCTACTTCACGTCTTTCAGGCGCAAACAATGCTGTTCGCGCGGGCGTTGTGATTGAGATTCCTTCGCAGGATGATTCCCCTCCGTACTTCACGTTAAAACAGAGCCGCAGCGATCATGTAGCGGAAGTCCTCAGTGTGCTGGTAACCCATTCCGAAATCCCCGATCTCAAGATTGGCAGAGAACCGCTAAAACTTTCTCCGGAGCTGGTAGCAGAGTGGGAAAAGAACTATGGCAAGAAAGCGGGTGTCTTGGAATTGGAAGGTGGCGCGGGAGATGCATGGACGCAAGCGGAGAAAGAAGCGGGAACTGGAACCAGGACCCTGGGGAGAGAAGATCCGTTGCCCCAAACCCTGTACTTCGATCCTGATTCTAAATCGGAAGCGCCCCTGATGATCAACGTTCCGCTCCAGATCAAGCGCGAGGATTGAAGATAGAGGATAGAAGATGGCATCGGTTTCCATCCTCCATCCTCTATCTTCCATCCTCCCTACTACCAAACACCGGCGAATAAGCGCCCTTCGACTCACGTGTCCACCAATTGCCGGTAGATCTCCTGTCCGCAATCGTATTGAAGTGGTACTCGTACCATACAGCCCGGATGAATTTTGGGGGTGCCGCAGGAAATGGGTTGTATTGCAGCAAAGAGAGCACTTCCGGGGAGCCGTCCAGGAGCCGGGTACAGAACGGAACAAACCAAACGTTGCTCTGATAATTTCCAAGAGCGGCAAACCACATTTGCCAGTCCAGCCGTGGTTGATGCGGTTCCACGAAGGATGGATGCTTCCGAAGATCTCCCGGTTTGTACTTGAACTCGTAGCTTTTCCATTCGGTCCCATCGTTGCTTCCTTCGACCACAATTTCGGGGCGAGTTGTGGTCATCACTGCAAAGAGTCCGTATCCGTTGACCGTGCGGAATGGTGCTACGACACGGTAAATCTGTACGATTGACTGCGGCCAGTATTTCGCAAGATGGAGCGTACCGCTCAGCTCCACCAGCGACAGGAAAAATAGAATCGAAGCTGCCACACGCACGGGCCAGATACTCCATGCATGCGGCATAGCCGATTGTTGAAATCGCTTTCGAATCCATTCCGGCCAGTGCGCATCCTCCACCAGCAACAGACAAAGCGCAATGGCAAGAAGATTGAAAAAACAGTAATTCCCGGTCACAAAGATCAGAATCTGGAATCCGATCAGGGAACAACATGCTGTGAAACGAAATCGTCGTGGGAAAAAAATAAAAAACGGAATCAGCAGCTCTACGCCAAACATGATTGTTGTTGAAATTTTTTGGAACCAGGATGGCAACTGATGGGCATACCAGCCGATCCAGGTTGGGAGCGGCTGTGTTTCGTAATGAAAATTCAGGGCAGTGAAGTTGCGCCAGGTTGGATCTTCACTCAGCAGCTTGACCATTCCTGAAGAAAACATGAGCCGGAAAAGCAGCCAGTAGAGCAGGAGTCGTGCGATTCGCTGCTGCGACACAAGCAGGATGGCCAGAAAGCCTGTTTCCAGAAGCAGCACATCCCACTGAAACGCGAGAAAATCCCGGCAGACGGCGCACAGGGACAGGTAAAACGCCCAGAGCAGAAACAGAATCGTTGCCTGGAACCGCCCCGCAAAGAGAAGCAGGGACAGCGCCGCGCCACCTGCGCAAAGAGACTGCAAAAACAGGTCGCTCGAATTGAGCCAGCACAGCGAAGGGATCAGCCAGTACCGCTGCCATCCAAACCGTTGTGCGACGAGTTCTAAAAAAGTAGAAGCCGGCAGGATACCGTTCTTGCCTGCCAGTCCGGTAATTTGTGTCCACAGGGAAACAAAGGCGATGCAGGTAATCAGCGCGAGCAGGCGCAGGAAAACGGATTGCGCGACCGTGTACGTGTCCCGGTTCATCCCAAAACATGATAACAAAAATGAACCGGAAAGGTCTCAAAAGGAGGATGGAGGATGGAGGGTAGAAGATAGAAAGCCTGCCATCCTCCATCTTCTATCCTCGCGCTTGCGGTGAACTCTGTGGCTCGGTGAAATCCTCCGTTTCTATTGGACCGTGATGCGGATGGGGGAGGATCTGTACTCCGTAAACGGCACACCGATCTGGAAGGTGTGTTGTCCCGGCTGGATGGTCCAGCGTGTAGAGTATGGAAAATCTACTGTCTGGAAC
>CAZDDB010000399.1:0-3291 GCA_964504105.1 uncultured Acidobacteriota bacterium | reverse complement strand
GTACCGGCAATCCGCTTGCAAGCCGGTTCCAGAATCGGACTTGATCGAACCGGCCGTCTTCATGATTCAATAAGGATCCGTGAATGTGCTTCAATCCGACGGAAGGTTTCTCGATCCATTCCACTTCGTAACCCTGATCACGCAGAAGTTCATAACTCAAAAACAAGTCGGTTCGTTCTTGAGCATCGATCGCAACGGCATAACTTCCCGACTGCCGGTAATCGCAATCGACGTTCTTCGCAAGATCCCGGATCTGTCTGTGACTGTTGCGGTGGATCTCCTGAATTTCGCACGCATGCTCCATTCCAACCCGCGACACGGTGCGGTGAAAGTGCTCCCCAAACCCGGAAACGATAAAGCCTGCATTGTGTCCTGTTGCGCCGGAGAGGAGTTCCCCCCTCTCCAGGATCAGGATGTTATGACCGCGGAAATGGTGTCCGACAGAAATGCCGGACATCCCGCCACCGAGTATGATCAGATCGTATTCCATAAACGTGCCTGCCTGCCTGTTCCGCGTTTTACAAACACGGATCTTGAACTCCTAATTGACGAAACGCTTCGGCACGTTCCACACAGCTCACGCATGTTCCGCACGGACGCATGCCATCCCAGTAGCAGCTCCATGTGTTTTCAAATGGGACATTCCAATCGCGCGCTTGCTGCATCACCTGCAACTTCGTCATCTTTCCCAGCGGCATCTCGATCCTTATTTTTCCTTTCAGCAGCGCCTGGTTGATTAGTGTTTGAAGATGGTCAAAGAAAGTCAACGAGGCATCGGGAAACGCCTCTTGATCTTCCGCCGTATGCCCTCCCGCGATTTGATCGCAGCCGTATAACTCCGCGTAGTGTGCTGCAGTAGAGTAGAAAATCATGTTGCGATTGGGGACGTATCCTTCCGGAAAATCGGTTCTCCTGTTGCGATCGAAATCAGCGACCTCTTTGAGAAACGGCAATGGAATTTCAATCAACTTTGCGGGATATTTTTCCAAAAGCCGGAATACGGCAAGGCGTTCGCGAAAGGGGCGCAAGAAATATTGGAACGAGAGTGCAAGGATCTGATCTTGCTGTCTGTGCGCCCAGGCGAGCGTTACCGCGGAATCGATGCCGCCCGAAAGCATCACGAGCACACGGTTCATAACATCAAGATTCCGCCGTCAACAGCCAGTGTCTGGCCGGTGATGAACGATCCTTCCGGTGAGGCAAGGTACGCGATCAGCGCAGCTATTTCTTCCGGTTTGGCAATCCGCTTCAGCGGAGTTTCGCGCGTGATTTCCTTTAAATCATTTTCGGTAAGTTTCCATTTTTCGATCCAATCCGTGGCGACCGATCCGGGGGCGATGCAATTCACGCGCACCTCCGGCGCGTAAGCGCGCGAAAGCGTGCGTGTAATTCCGACAATTGCGGCTTTGGCGGCAGTGTAAAGATACGTGGGAACATCGCCGTACAGAGCGGCGCTGGAAGAAAAGTTGATAATAGCTCCGGATACTTGTTCCTTCATGATCGGGTGCGCTGCATGACTGCAAAGCATCGTGCCTTTTAGATCTACATCGATCGTTTTTTGCCACTCGTTCCAATCGATGTCTTCCACTTCAACCTTCCAGCCTCTGCTGGATGAATACGAGGCGGTGTTCACAAGGACATCGAGTCTGCCGAAACTTTCTTTGCAAAAACGGAAGAGTGCTTCCACCTGGTCTGGTTTGGATACATCCGCCTGGAACGATAGCGCCCGGCAGTTCTTGGAAATCTCTTCGACAAGCCGCAATGCCGATTCCGCAGAGCTGCGGTAATGAACCAGGACTTCATAACCGAGAGTTGAAAAATGCCGGCAAACTGCGGCTCCAATTCCTCTTCCGGCGCCTGTGGCGAGCAATACATGCTTTTCCATATTTCAGTCTTTCCTAATTTTAGTTGCCGGTGAGACTAAGGCAAGCGTTCAAAACCTCATCGACAGAGATCGTCTCGATACAATACGGTTTTTGAGACGGCGCCGGGTTGCATTCCTTGAAGAACCTCTGGCGACAGGGGGAACAGGGGAATGCGTGATACACAATTTTGTGAGGGGAGATGGGGCGCGGACCTGTCGTGATCGGAGTGCCGGGGCCGTAAATGCCAACAACGGGAGCTCCGCATTGCTGAGCCAGATGAAGCGGGCCGGAGTCGTTGCCGAGAAAAAGTGAGCAGCGCTTCAAGGTAGAAGCAAATTCTGCGATGGATGGGTTTCGCAAAATGCGAAACGGCACATCCCGGATCTCGTGTTGGGAAACAAACAGCACCTCGAATCCATTTTGACTGAGCTGCTCGGCCACGGAACGGAAACGGTCCAGGTGCCATGCGCGGGGTGGCTTGGAAGCTCCCGGATGAACGATCACCAAACGCTCGCGATTTCCCTGCTCAGGAGCAGGATACGCAACAGGATTGAGGCCGAACAGCTTTAATAGTTCGAGGTAATAAGCCGTCTGGTGAAGCCGATAGTTCGGGACCGGCAACGAATGTTTTAGTAGAAAGCCACGACATTCCGATGCATATCCGTACAAATCGGCAACCCCGGCCCAACGCAGAATCATAGCGGAGCCGATCGAATTGGTCAGAAGCAATCCGGCATCCGGCTGGAACGCCTCGATTTGCAGGATCGTATCCCGGTCCAGATTCGGCCATGTATCTGAAGAATAAGGAATTATCTCAATCCGTGGGACAGGGAAAATCGTAAGCAGTTCCGCGTGGTTCTTTGAAGTCAGCACTCCTATTTTGTCGAAATATGTTGAAAGAGTGTATAGAAGGTCCAGGGAAAACAGGATGTCTCCCATCCAGTTTGGTAGCTTAATCAGGACAGATCTCATTGATTTGCCAAAGATATCATGTTTCTGTATAATTGCGATTCCCAAAAAAGACAAGGAGAACACTAGGTCGTGTTGACGAAAGAACGCAAGTCCGAAATTATCGGCTCGTTTCGAACCCACCAGAGCGATACTGGCTCACCGGAAGTTCAAATCGCTATCCTAACGGAACGGATCAATTCCTTGACAGGCCATTTCGAAGGTCATGCAAAGGATCATCACTCCCGCCGGGGCCTTTTGAAAATGGTTAGCAAGCGCCGCCGGCTTCTAGATTTTCTGAAAGACGAAGATCCGAAGCGCTACAAGGCGATCCTCAAGAAATTGAATATCCGCAAGTAGTTTCTTTTCGCATACGCCGGTTGATCCCCAAAATACGTGGTAGCAAACGGAGGTTTGTATTCAAATGGAACGACGTGTAGAAATTCAAGTGGGCGGCAAGCCCCTCATCATTGAGATG
>CAZDDB010000398.1:0-3292 GCA_964504105.1 uncultured Acidobacteriota bacterium | reverse complement strand
CGCAACAAGAAACGCGATTTTCGCGGTCTCTGGATCATTCGGATCAACGCGGAAGCGCGCAAGAACGAACTCTCATACAGCCGTTTGATGGCCGGCCTCAAGAAGGCCGGGGTGCGTCTCAACCGTAAGATGCTTGCGGATCTTGCCGTCACGGATGCAGCGGCTTTCAGTCATCTCGCCCAAATCGCCAAAACCGCATAAGACAACCACGGAGGCACGGAGACACAGAGAAAAAATAGATAAAAAACTCTGTGCCTCCGTGTCTCCGTGGTAAATTCCTCCTATGGACCTGGAAAAGCTTCGGAAAGAGTTTGCAACGCGGCTGGATTCCGTCCGGAATTCCAAGGATCTGGAAGAATTGCGGAATGACTATCTCGGCCGTAAACGCGGCGTTCTCACTGCGCTTCTGAAAGAAATACCCAAACTTTCGCCGGACCAGCGCGGGAAAGCAGGCAAAGAGATGAACGAGTTCAAACGGCTTGTTGAAGCGGAGCTGGAAGCAAGAGTCAACGTGATCGAACAACCGGCTGAATCGGAGATCACGGACTGGTCGCTTCCGGGTACGGTATACCATTTGGGAGCCGCCCATCCGCTAACGATTGTTCGGCGAAGGATTGAAGACATCTTCCGGGAGATGGGTTATGCCATTGCGGAAGGTCCGGAAATCGAGACTGATTTTCACAATTTCGCTGCGCTGAATTTTCCTCCGGACCATCCTGCGCGCGACACACAGGACACTTTGTTTGTCGATCGTTTGGAAGATGGACCGGAAAAACGAAATTGTCTGCTCCGGACGCACACGTCGCCCGTTCAGATTCGCACGATGCTGCAGCACAAACCGCCTGTGCGCATTCTGTGTCCCGGCCGCGTCTACCGCAGAGATGAGATCGATGCAACTCATTCCCCCATTTTTCATCAAATGGAATGTCTTGCCGTGGATCAGCGCATCACTTTTTCGGACTTGAAAGGGACGCTGTTGCATTTTTTGCGGCGTCTATTTGAGGCCGATATCGAGTTGAGTTTCCGTCCTACGTTCTTCCCCTTTACGGAACCGAGCGCTGACGTATCCGTTTCCTGCGTCTTTTGTCGCGGAAAAGGCTGCAGCGTCTGTAAGAATACCGGCTGGATCGAGATTCTTGGCTCCGGAATGGTGCATCCAAACATTCTGGAAAACGTGGGTTACGATTCGGAAAAATTCACGGGATTTGCTTTTGGTCTGGGGATTGAACGCATTGCCATCTTAATGTACGGCATTCCTGACATCCGTCTTTTTTTTCAGAATGATGTCCGGTTTCTTTCGCAGTTCCGGATCGTCCTATGAAAATCAGTACCGAATGGCTCAAAGAGTGGGTTGATATCCCGGTCGACACGAAAAGCCTCGCAACAGAGCTCACCATGGTTGGATTGCAGTTTGCGGGGATCGAAACGGTGAACGGGGACAGCGTGCTCGATCTTGAAATTACCGTAAACCGTCCCGATTGCTTGAGCCTTCGCGGTCTTGCGCGTGAAATTGGCGTGATCTTCGGTGTCGAGCCCCGGCTGCTCCCTGATCTTCTGGAGTGCGAAGTGATTCGCCCGGGTCAAAAGGAAGGCGCGCATCCTTCCGCGGAGTTTCCGCTTCGCATCGTTCTGGAAGATCCGGATCTATGCTCCCGGTACTGCGGTCAGGTTGTCAGCGGCGTAACGGTGGGCCCTTCGCCTGCCTGGGTGGTGCGCAAACTGGAGTCCTCCGGGATCCGATCTATTAATAATGTAGTAGATAGTACCAATCTGGTGATGCTTGAGCTCGGACAGCCGATGCATGCATTTGATTATCAGAAGCTTTCGCAAGGCACGATCCGCGTGCGCCGTGCCCGCGAAGAGAAGCTGATGATGATTGATGAGCAGGAGCGTACGTTGCGCGATCCGATGCTGGTGATTGCCGATGCCGATCGCGCTGTGGCTGTCGCAGGCGTGATGGGCGGCAAGGACTCCGAGGTAACGGACGAAACCAGGGCGGTGCTGCTCGAGTCCGCTTACTTCCACCCTGCTTCGGTGCGCGCCACTGCTAAGATTCTGGAAATGTCCACTGATGCCTCTTATCGTTTTGAGCGTGGAGCAGACCCGGAGATCCAGGCAACGGCATGCCGTCGCGCTGCCCTGCTTTTAGAGCAACTTGCCGGTGGGAAGGCACAGCCAGTGCTGGATGTGGGCCCTTTGCGGGCGGCTTTCACCGGAATTGAGCTGAGACCGGAGCGGGTCGAGCGGATCCTCGGAGCGAAAATCAGCTCCGAATTTATCAACAGAACGCTTTCTGCATTGGGTTTCCGGAAATCTTCCGCGAATATGTGGGAAGTGCCTTCCTTCCGCATCGATGCGTTCAAGGAGATTGATCTGATTGAGGAGGTCGCCCGGCATTTCGGCTACAATCGTTTTCCGGATACTCTTCCGGCAGCGGAAAAAAAGTATCAGCCCGACTATTCTACGTATGAATTAGAACGAACTATTTCGCAGTTCTTGCGCGGCGCGGGCATCGATGAGGCATCCACATATTCATTCGCCACACGGGGGGATGTACGGATTCTGAATCCGGTTTCCGAAACAGCAAGCAAACTGCGGACTTCGCTAATTCCCGGTCTTTTGGAGTCGATCGAATACAACCTGCGGCACCGCAGCCAGGAGGTTGGTTTGTTCGAGACCGGTCACATATTTCTTGCGGACGGAGAAAAGACGATGTTAGGGATTGCGATGACCGGCGAGTATCGCGATCTCAAAGGAATCGTGGAGTCGCTGTTTCCCGCGCTGCATTATCCGTATCCGTTCGTGGATCAGGGAAACATCCGGATTGCGGAACAACGGGTGGGTACGATGCAGCAGACGACTGTTGCCGGTCGTGTGGCGCAGACATGCGAGATTTGTCTGACCGATTTGGCTGCGCTCCCGAAGCAAATGATCCGGTATCAACCGGTCATTCCTTTCCCATTTGTGGAGAGAGATGCCTCGTTTGTCCTGGACGCATCGATCGCATACTTCGAATTGGAGCACGCACTTGGCGAAGTCAAAATGCGCGATCTGCGTTCGTACCGGCTGGTGGACCGTTACCAGGGCGGCAATATTCCTCCCGGTAAAGCAAGTCTGACGTTCCGGTTTATCTTTCAGTCAGAAGCGCGAACGCTCACATCCGAAGAGGTCGATGACCTGTACGAACAAATCGTTGCAAAGGTTACCGCGCGCTTTGGCGCCGATCTCCGTAAGTAGGAACGGCCAGGAGTCCACAACCAAAGGATGAAGGCAGAAGGATGAAGGATGAAGG
>CAZDDB010000397.1:0-3298 GCA_964504105.1 uncultured Acidobacteriota bacterium | reverse complement strand
CGGAAGACACAGAAATGGAAACTTCCGGCAGTTCCTGAAGTCCCTGTCCGCTGACATTAATCCGGTTCTGTTTTCGTAATTTATCCAACGCATGCAAGACACGATAGTTGCTCGCGTGAACCTGCAATCCGATGGCGCCAATTGTTCTTTGGCCATCCACCATACTGTAGATGGTTCGAAAGAAAGGATCGTCCAGATCATCTGCCGGACGTGAAGTTCTGGCAAACCGGATCAACAGGGAGGGATATTCGCCGGAAAGACGTTTCCAGTCTTCCAAACGCAAACGGCCCTTCTCTACAAGAGGATGAACCGCAAACGAGGTGGGGATCATACGGACTTCCGGCAGCTCGTTGTCTACAAACTCAAACCCGGCATCTTCCCACAAAAACATGGAAAGGAGACTCTCGGCGCACTTGGTCTCCAGCATTTCCAGAAGCTCTTCCTCCAGGACAGCGCCTATCATCACCAGGATTTTCCCAAGCATCACACGCGTGCGGCTCTGTACCTGCATCGCCTCCGTGAGCTGCTCTTCGGTGATCCTGTTCTTGGAAATGAGGAAGTGACCCAACCATTCTTTTGGATCGGATGAACTGGAAGAAATGATCCTTCCGTTCTCAAAGTACAAGCGGTTCCAATCGGATCCACGTGATAGTTCCAGCGTCCCGGTGCTATCATGGTCTGCCAGAAAGAGAAGCAAATCCGCCAGCGGCATGGTTTTGATCGAGCCTCTCAAACTCATGGCAGACGGTACCTTCAGAAGGTGAGTGCGCTCAGGATTGTGTTGCTTGCCTGCTCCAGATCGATCGTGGAATGAGCGGTTCCCACAAAGTTTGTTTCAAATTGGGATGGCGCCAGATATACACCGCGTTCCAGACAATGCCAGAAAAACTTTGCATAAGCTGCAGTGTCGGACTTCTTTGCTTCCCGGAAGTTCGCAGGCAACGCGCTGTTAAAAAAGAAGGTGAACATGGATCCCATCGTTGCTGTCGATACCGGCAGCTGCTTTTCGCGAATTGCTTCCCGGACGGGATCGAGAAATTGGTTTGTCTTCTCTTCAAGACTGCGGTACGGATCTTCGCCGGCAAGCAACCGCAAAGTGGCGAGTCCGGCTGAAGCGGCCACCGGGTTGCCGGAAAGAGTACCAGCCTGATAGACAGGCCCAAGGGGCGCAATCCGTTCCATGATGGCAGCTCGGCCGCCATAAGCAGCCAGCGGCATACCGCCGCCGACGATCTTGCCGAGACAGGTGAGATCCGGCTCAATTCCGTACAACTTCTGCGCTCCACCGTAACAAAGCCGGAATCCGGTAATGACTTCATCAAAGATCAGCAGGATGTTTCGTTCTCGAGTAAACTGCCGGAGACCGTCCAGAAAACCGGGCCGCGGCGGCACCAGACCCATGTTTGCCGCGACGGGTTCCAGAATCACAGCGGCCGTATCGGCAAGAACGTCGCCCGGCAAGCCTCTGACAGCCTCCAGGTCATTGTATGCTACAGATATAGTATGATGACTGTAGTTCTCCGGCACGCCGGCGGAATCGGGCAAATCAAACGTGGCCACTCCCGATCCGGCAGAAGTCAGCAGGCTGTCATGGTGCCCGTGATAACAACCCTCAAACTTGATGATGTTTTTCTTTCCTGTGAATCCGCGGGCCACCCGCAGGGCGGACATCGTCGCTTCGGTCCCGGAACTCACCAGCCGGATCATCTGCATCGAAGGAATCGCTTCGCGGATCGCTTCTGTGAGCAGAACCTCCGCTTCGGTTGGCGCCCCAAACGTCGTTCCACGCGCGGCCGCATCCTGGATCGCCCTCAGAATTACAGGATGCGCATGACCCAGAATCAGCGGCCCCCAGGAACACACAAAATCGATCAACTCGTTGCCGTCGGCATCACGCAACCGGCAACCGCTTCCGCTCTCAATAAACAGAGGCGTGCCGCCAACAGCGCGGAAGGCGCGAACCGGACTGTTTACCCCGCCCGGCATGACGCGCTGAGCACGTTGATAGAGCTGTTCCGATTTTTGTCGTTTCATGTTTGTTTTGGAGCGCGAGGACTACGGGACACTAATTCCGGTGTTGCTCGATTTTGAACAAGAACTGGGTTTCACCGACTTTGATCGTATCGCCTTCTTTCAAGATTGCCTTATTCACTCTCTTGTCGTTTACATAAGTCCCGTTGGTGCTTCCCAAATCGTATAGCACGTGTTTCCCATTTTCCGGAATGATCCGGCAATGCTGTCCGGAAACAGTCACGTCATCCAGATAAATCTCGTTGACGCGGGAACGCCCCATGGATACAGGGAATGCACGATGAAGCGAAAAAGTCTGACCCAGATTCTTTCCTTTCCGTACCACCAGCATGGGTGTCAGTATCAACACAAACGTTTTCGAGAGGTCTTCCTCCGACATCGGCTTCTTTTCGAGCAGCTCAACCGGAATCAGTTCCTCTTCTTCTCCGGGCTGGAGCGGATTCGTTCCGTCATCCACTCTTGGTTTGCGGGTTTGTTTTGTATCCGCTCCTGTGCAGTCGGGACAGATCGTCTGATAGGTCTCCAGACGCTTTCCGCAGGTTGGACAAATCCGTCTTTCATCCCGGAAGGAACGGGAAATCACGTAGAGGATTACGCCCAGAAGAGTGCCCGCAAGCAGAAAAGCGCCAATCCACCAGTAGGGAAACCGCTTTTCTTGCTCCGCCGGCCTCGTGAGGGTAGGCGCAATACCAGCAGGCCGTGTAGCTGTGACCTGTGGACCGGGACGGGCCTCTGCTGACGGTTCCTTTCCCGGTACTTTCGCTTGAGAGGACACAGATGTCTGAAGTTCTGCGGCCCAATCGGGTTGTTGTTCCTGAATAAACTTGCCGCCGGTCAGTTTCGCGATCCGCTCCAAGGCCTTGCGGTTCGTTTTTCCTACACCGACTCCATAAAGAGAAATGCCGTTCTGGTTCGCGTAAGCGACCGCATCCTCCAGGACCGTGGCGCTCTTTGTATCGATTCCGTCCGAGATGATCCAGATTGCCTTGCGGTCCGCCTTCTGTTCCACAAGCTCCCGGGCAACATCGTATATCGCATCGAACATCATGGTGTTCGACTCAATCGCTTCCAGACCGGCAAGATCAGCCGGATCAATCTTTCTTAACGTGTCGCCAAACGCGTAAATAGAAACGGTCTCGCCGGACGCCGCCTGTTCCATCATCTGCCGGACTGATTCCTTTGCCTGCTGGAACTGCTTTGGAGGAATCGACCTGCTGACATCAAACAGGACGGCAACTGCGCGTGTCCCTTCCGCAAAGACAAACAG
>CAZDDB010000396.1:0-3331 GCA_964504105.1 uncultured Acidobacteriota bacterium | reverse complement strand
AACAGATCGTGGCGACAATTGAATTGAAGGCAAATGTCCGGCCTGACGCTTCCATTCGGCCCGCTCAGACTCTTCCCCCACTAAATCAACCAGCGTGCCACCATGTGGTTCAATCAAGTCAATACGATTCGCAACATTCATTCAGCTACTCCCTTTCAATTCATTTGAAGATAATGAGTTTGCAGAACTTGCCGCCTCGAGTCAAGCACTTTTCTCCAGAAGCAACCCCTTCCAATCGGGAATCTTGTCTTCGAGATATTTGCTACCCACATAAAAAGGAGGGTTCACCAGATCCTCCCGATTATAAAGAATATCCCCTCCGGAAAGATCGCAAACGATACCGCCTGATTGCTCCACAACAACGGTTCCTGCCGCCGTATCCCACTCCATGCTCGGCTTGAGCCGTGGATAGAGATCTGCAAAACCCTCGGCAACAAGACAGAATTTCAAACTGCTTCCCATGCGTTTGACATCAGGATTGGAAAGCTTCATCAACAAGTTTTCAAGAGGTGGTGAGAAATCAGTTCGAGAAAGAAGCACCGTGAGTCTTGCGTTCCCACCGGACTTCAGGGGCAAACGCTCAGCCGTTTGTTTGATCCGGTAAGCGCCCGCGCCATCTTCTCCAATATATGTGATCCTCTCCATCGGGAGATGGACCAGTCCAATTACCGGTCTGCCCCGACGAATCAGGGCGATATTCACTGTGAATTCCGGAATCCGCTTTACAAACTCGCGAGTACCATCCACCGGATCGATCAAGAAGTATTCTTCCCAATTTTTCCGAATGCTGTATTCCACGGCTTTGGCTTCTTCCGAAAGCACTGGAATATCCGGGGCTATTGCAGCGAGTCCCTCCGCAAGAATCCGCTGCGAAGCGTGATCCGCTTCCGTCAGGAAAGACCGGTCTTCTTTCAGGGAGTATTCGACCGTACCCCGGTCATAGATGGCGCGAACGGAATCACCAGCCTCACAGATCAGGGGTATTAACGATTGTGTGTCCAACGAATGCATGGTTGTTGCAGCTTCGGCGCTCCGCCCCCCAACCTACAAGCATGGAAAAAGCTATGTAAGTTATCTAATCTCAGGAGTTTAAATGTCATTTCATGGTACCATCGGCGCCTCATTGATTCAAGAAAGGCCAGGACGGGTGCTTAACACGAGAACAAAAGAGAATGGTATGATCTGTTCTTTTGATGAGGATCTGCGATGAGCGACAAGACGTTCTATGATCACATGCTCAGCCGCAGCAGGCTTGTCATGAAGGTGGCGAGACACGCTCGCGAGCAAGTGTACCAGATGTTCTTGAAGGAGATGTCTCCAACGCCTCAAAGCATGATTCTGGATGTGGGTGTTTCGGTAACCGAGAACGAACGGCTGGAAGAGAACATCCTGGAAAAGATATATCCCTATCCCAACCGGATCACCATGCTGGGCATCCATGATGGGGCTTTTCTACAAGACATCTACATGGGGGCAAAGTATGTGCGCTACGAAGGGGGTTCGACGTTTCCTTTCTCAGACAATCAGTTCGACATTTGTTATTGCAATGCCGTGTTGGAACATGTCGGCGAAGAAAAAAGTCAAAAAGAGTTTGTCCGGGAAATTTTGAGGGTCAGCCGCAAGGTCTTCTTAACAACACCGAACAGGGCGTATCCGATCGATTTTCACAAAATGCTGCCATTCCTCCACTGGCTGCCTATGGCCTGGTACCGGAAAATCATCGGGCTGATGGGGGATACGTTTTACAGCAAAAGGGAAAATCTGAATCTGCTTTATAAGAATGACTTACATCGCCTATTTCAGGGGCAAGGCGTGCCTTTTCGCATCCACACCTACAAATGGCTCGGCCTCCAAAGTTTGATTGTGGTAGCCAAATAGTTGCGCTTGCCTGAGGGATCCGGCGGTTTCGGAGAATCTGTTAGTCCGGTGTCAGGCGAAATTTGCAGAACCGGTACTTCACCAGCGCGCGCAACCCACGAAGCGGATCTTTGAAGAGGTGAATCTTCTTCCCTTCGCTGAATGATCTGGACCTGTAGGATACGGGCACTTCCAGGGGAAAATATTTCTTGCGAAGAAACTTGATCACCAGCTCCCAATCCAGATCAAATCCATTGGATTTCAGGGTCAATCCATTCAGACAATCTTTGCGAAACACCTTATACATGGTAAACGGATCCTTCAGGCTGGAGCCATGGAGGACGTTGATCAGGAAGGTGAAAAGGATATGCCCGAAATTGACGTAACCGGCAAGTAATTTTTGGGAAGCAAAGCTTCTCATCTTCCAATCTCCCGTGTGCCTGGAACCGAGAACAAACATCCGGTGGTATTTCAACAGGGGCTCCAACAAATCATCGTAATCTTGCAGATCATATTCAAGATCTGCATCCTGGATGAGGATGATGTCACCGCTCACCCGTTTGATTCCCTCACGAACGGCATGGCCCTTCCCGAACGGCCTTTCTTCGTAGATTACCCGCACGTCTTTGCATGCTTCGAACTTGCCGACATCCTCTCTGGTTCCATCTGTGGAATTACTTTCGACAATGATGATTTCCTTGTCGACGTTCGCAATCTCTTTACTGCAGAGTCCTTCCATCATCCGGCTAAAGGTCGCCTTCTCATTGTAAACGGGAACGATGATGGAAACCTTCTGTGTCTTGGACGGCAATTCGGTTTTCCGGCATACGGTGGTTCCGGTTGGAAAGGTCAGGATTTGATGGAATCCGGACTTCAGGAGAAAAGTCTCAAGGTTCTGAGTATTGAAATAGAAGAATTTCTCCGGATTCATTCCATTCCGGCCTGACTTCCGTACAAAGAGAACTCCACCAGGAACCAGAACACGCCTGATCCCGGAAATGAAGCGGTTGATGTCTCGCGCACATTCCAACATTTCGAAAAGTGCGACGACATCAAATGGTCCAAGGGACACCACGTCATCCGGTAGCGTGACATACCCGGCGACGGATGGAGCCGCGGGTACATCAAATCCGTTCCTTTCGGCGAGGGCAACGAACCGCGCAACGCCTCGGCCTGAAACCAGCATTTTCCCTTGCGGCCTTCGGGTAATCGCAAGTAATTCTTGCAGATAAATCTCGGCCCTGTCGCCACTCTCTTCTGCGGCATCCTGTTCCTTTTTAGGATCGCGTGCCGGATCTCCAGAAGACGATTGAGGCCAGAGAAACATGAGCTCGCACCGTGGGCAGGAATATAGATTAGCTTTCTTCAACTCGAATCTGTAATCGACATCGGTGTTGCCGCAAAGCCCGCACACCCCTTCCACGGCTGCCCCTTTTCAAAAAATAATCGTTCATTGTAGCATGGAAGAAACCGG
>CAZDDB010000395.1:0-3368 GCA_964504105.1 uncultured Acidobacteriota bacterium | reverse complement strand
TCAGGAGTTCGTTGGACAGAGACTTTACCGCATCGTACATTTTTTCGAAATCGACTTGAAAGCGGCCTCCCTGAGATTGCGTGACGGCTCCCTTTTCGCGACACCAGTTCCACTGGATCGCGTTTGCGCGTCCGTGTGCTTCGTCAATGCCGTGGCGCAGCAGGCGAAACATCAATCCGGCATAGGTGATGTACAGTGTGTTTTTGTCAAACGCGGTAACGAGCTTGTTGTCGATCGCATAGAGCAGGTTCCAAACACCCAGCGCATCCGCCTTGCACTCTTCGATTGTAGAGTAGGCGTTTTTCAGAAGAATCCGGGCTTCCACCTTCCGGCCGTCAGATCCAACAATAATTCCTGGTCCCAGACCGTGTGAGAGTTCATGGAACAAGGTGTGGTTGAAATATGCGTCAAAGGAGAGCATGGAACCCTGCGATGGTTCCAGAATGCGCTCCCCGATCGGTTTCCCCGTCAGATCGTACTTCGCTTCCATCACATTTTTCAAAAGCACTTTTTTGGAACCTTTCGCTTCGCGCACGCGTTCGTCATTGGGCAGGTTAAAGGCTGCTGTTTGAACGCCCTTGCGTGCGTCTCCGGTTGTGTAAATCTCCTGGACAACTTTGATCGGCGAATCGCTGCCGCGATTCGGATTCTTGTGTTCGTCCGGAATCGGGAGTCCCCGTTCCATGTCCGCTAGATGCTTTGCATAGATCGTCAGCTTTTCGCTTTCCCCTTTGTCTACGACACACACAAACGCCTCAAACGCCGCTTTGTAGTTGAACATCTGATCTTCGTAGACTTCATAGGGACCAATCACGACCTCAATGGGGGAATCGAGGTCCATCCACGCAAAATCGCTGGCGTAATAATCGTCCGACAAAAATGCATCTGCGCGTTTGTTCAGGAAATCACGCAACGAAGCGTTCGTTGTGAGGGCGGCCGCTTCACGTAATTTTTCTGCGGCAGGCTGGAGAAATTCCGCATAATGCTTCGAGTAGGGAATAGCCGCAAGATTTCCTTCCTGTCGCTGGATTACCGTAAAGAGACCCTGGAACTTTTCCTTATCTTCCGGATGATCCGCGATCCATTTTTCGAACTCTTCTTTGCTCATGTCCGTGGGATAGAACCCTGCCCCTTGTGGCTTTTTCCCCGCGTTCCCGAAGGGCGCAATGAAGGGCTCATTCTCCAAAAGACGGTCCCAGCGTCCCCTCATCAGCTGGAAATACAGGTTGGCAGGTTGATCCTTTCGAAGTTCTTTGCGCAGGGCAACGTTTTCCAGAGCGGATTGGCGCCAGAAGATCTCGTCCATGTAGTTCGCAGCGTCCACCAGCTTCATCACAACCTTCTTCTCGGTTTCATTCAGCAGGTTATGATCGTAGTCGATTACGGTTTTCGGGAGCTTTGTGATTCGTTCGTTGATGTCGGGAACAACGGCTCGTTCCAGCGGCGCAAAGGTTGAGGTTGTCTGTCTTTCTGCGCAGGAAATGAACAGAAGTGCAAGAATGAAGCAAAGAGTACGGTACACGATTTCCCTCCCAAGCTGCAGGTAACTCAAATAGTATCACGGGCTGATGCAGTCACGCATGCCGATTAGGAGCGCAAAAAGACACGCGCCGTATAACGGGAGAAACGATAGGCAGCCGTCAGCGGGCCAAACGCCAGGCGGCAATACCGCAGGAAAGTGCCCAGCGCTTCCCGTCTGTGTCCTGCCTGCAAATAGTGTTCCGACACCAGGAAATACAGTCCCTTCAACGCCTCTTCTTTACGGACGCCGGAGTTCAGGAATACCGGAGAACTCTCCATCTTCTGAAATATCCGGACGAGTTCGCGCGCCTGAACATGCTCTTGCGTTGCCGTTTTCGACTGATCGTGCAAGCGGATGCAGGAAAGTGGAACAGGAAGGTGAAGAAACTCCACCTGTTCTGAAATCCGGAGCCAGTATTCCAGATCCAAACAGAAGTGAAAGCTCTCATCGAAACCGCCAAATCGCTGGTACAGTTCTCTGCGGATGAAAGTCGAAGGCTGGCGAACCGGATTCACCCACGTAGTGAAAATCTTCCGGTGGCTGAAGGTGTCGCTGGGGAAGTCTCGCAGGTAATTTCCGGAAGCGTCAATCACTTTTGAGTCTCCGTAAACAACGCCTGCGCGAGGACTTCGGCGGAACGCTTCAACGACCTTGTCCACAGCATCTCTTTCCAGGGTATCATCGGAATTCAAATAGGAAAGGATCTTTCCCGTGGCTCGGGTCCAACCCTGGTTGATGGCGTCTGCCATGCCACGGTCTGTTCTGGATTGCCAGAACGCCAGTTTGTCTCCGTACTTCCGGAGGATCTCCGCCGATCCATCACTTGAACCTGCATCCATCACCATGTATTCGATGTCCGGATATGATTGTTCCAGTACGGAACGGATCGTGTCTTCCAAAAACAAAGCCTGGTTGTAGCTGGGAGTAACAATGCTTACACGCATGTTAACATTATAGCTGTGATCAGCGGCCAGCCACTGTTTTCCTTAGTCATGCCGGCTTACAATTGCGAAAAGTATATTCGGCAAGCGATTGAATCGATTCTCCAGCAGACCTACCCAAACTGGGAATTGCTGATTGCGGACGACGGATCGTCCGATTCCACAAAAAGGATCATTGATTCCTGTGACGATCCCAGAATTAAGAAACATCACAACCCACAAAATCAAGGTTATCTGAAAACGTGCAACAAGCTGTTTCAGATGTGCCCGGGAGACTTGCTCGCCTTCCAGGACGCCGATGATTACTCCGATCCCGGCCGCCTGCAACATTACCTGGATTATTTCCGGCAGAATCCCGAAAGCGGCTTTTGTGGCACGGACTATTACCTGGTGAATGCGGAAGGGAAAATACTGAATCATACGAGTTTTCCCGGGGAGCATTCCCTGTTTGTCAACAGTTTTCCGGACCAGTTTCCGCTAATCGGCGCCGCTTTATGCGTCAAGAAAGAGGTGTACCAGACTGTAGGAGGGTACAACGAGTACTTTGACAGGATCGGCTCGGAGGATTTCTACTGGTTCGGTTTGATGTTGGAAAAGTTCCGATTTGGAAACATTCCTGTTCCGTTGTACTACTACCGGTTCAACCCCGAATCCCTCAGCAAAACGAACAAGGATATCCGCGCGAAATTCAGCCATGACATCGTGCGATTTTTGATCCGGCAGCGCAGGAAATACGGAACAGACTCACTGAACGACCCCGCCAGGCGTATCGAGCTTGAACGGTTCATCAAAAGCAACGCCATCAAGCATTACTTTTGGAACCGCAGTTACAAGGAGGCAATCGCTCTCTCGTTGCAGCACCCGGTTCTGTTCAGTACAGTGGTTTTTCACTACCTTTCTCCGGC
>CAZDDB010000394.1:0-3369 GCA_964504105.1 uncultured Acidobacteriota bacterium | reverse complement strand
CTATGAAACTCGAACCGGATTACATCTTTGGACCGAAAGGGCCACTCTCCAAGAAGCTTCGCTATTTTGAATACAGGCCATCGCAGGTTGAATATGCGAAAGCTGTGCGGGAGGCTTTGAGCCAGAAGCAGGTTGCGCTGCTGGAGGCGCAAACCGGCACGGGAAAAACTCTCGCGTATCTTGTCCCCGCTATCGAAAGCGGAAAACGCGTCATCATTTCCACGGGTACAAAGGCGCTCCAGGAACAGCTTTTCCATAAGGACATCCCGCTGCTGAATGAAAAACTGGGTCTCAATTTCTCCTACGTCTTGATGAAGGGGCGCAGGAATTACCTCTGTCTCCTGAAATACGAACGGCTGCAGATGGAACCGATACTGCCGGATGAGGACAGCATCGATCAATTCCAGGAAATCAAAGACTGGGTTGCGGAAACAACTACCGGAGATATCGCCGAAGCCAAAGTTCCCGAAAGCGCCGAAATCTGGCAGCAGCTCACAGTTTCCGCCGAGTCCTGTCTTGGGCCCAAGTGCCGGCATTACGGTCCCTGTTTTGTGTTCAAGCTCAAACAACGCGCCGAAGAAGCACAGATCATTATTGTGAACCACCACCTCTTCTTTGCGGATCTTTCACTTCAGATTATGAGCGGCACTTCGATTTTTCCCCATTACGATGTGGTGATTTTTGACGAGGCACATCAGCTCGCCGATATCGCGACGCACAATCTGAGTATCTCGTTTTCCGAAAGAGCTTTCGGCGATCTGTACCAGGATCTTATGAGGGAGCTACAGATGCTGCGCGTGCGCGAAAAGCAGGATGTGGAAACGGCTCAGAACCGCGCACGAAAACTGATGGAAAGCATTGAGAATCTGTTTGCAAAATTCACGACGCTTCCGCAGAAGGTCCGTTACAACCAGGTCAGCATCGCAAATATTGTCGAATCACACGGACTCGTGGTGGAAAAACTGTTCCTTGCCTTGCTGGAAGAGTTGATGCGTTTTATCGAAAAATCGGAGAACATGCCACAGATCCACCGGCGTCTCGCCGCAGCGCAGGCTTCACTGACATTTCTGCTGCAGGCCGGTGAAGATGCCTATGTATATTGGGCTGAGCGCACCGAACGCAGGGAGTTGCTGCTCCAGGCCTCGCCGCTGGATGTATCGGAAGTGCTGCATAAATCGCTCTGGCCCAATCTGCAGGCGGCGGTGCTGACCTCCGCAACGTTATTTGTAGACCAGAATTGCAACGCGGTGAAACAGGATCTGGGAATCGAAAAATCAATCGATCACCATTTCCCCTACAATTTCGATTACAAATCCCAGGCATGCTTGTACATCCCCAAAACCATACCCGATCCCACGGACCCGCGGTTTGCGGATGAAGCAGGAGAGCAGATCGCAAGATTGGTGCAGATAACCGGAGGAGGCGCTTTTGTTCTTTGTACAAGCTTTGCAAATCTAAGAAACTACGAGCGCTTCCTGCGGCGACTGGAGTATCCTCTGCTGGTTCAGGGAACCCGCGCCAAACAGACTCTGATCAAGAGTTTTCTGCGGAATCGCGGCTCCGTCCTGCTTGCTACTATGAGCTTCTGGCAGGGAATCGATATCCAGGGAGACGCGCTTGTGTCGGTGATCATTGATAAACTTCCATTTGCTGTGCCAAACGATCCGGTAATTGAAGCAAAAATTCAATACTTGAAGAAACATCAAAAGGACCCGTTTCTGCAGTATCAGCTTCCGTCTGCAGTCATGATGCTCAAACAGGGGCTTGGCCGGTTGATCCGCACCAGTGTGGATTACGGACTACTTGCAGTCCTGGACCGGCGCCTTCTGACAAAGAACTACGGGCAGGTGTTTCTACGTAATTTGCCGCCGATGCCGATTCTCCATAATTTAGAAGGATTGCAGGAGGCTTTTCTCGAGCGTCGTAAGAAATTTGTACAATATCATTAGTAAGGTACTGCGCCGCTATCCGACCAAACCATGATCATTACCGAGATTTTTAAATCGATCCAGGGAGAGTCCTCCTACGCCGGATTGCCCTGCAGCTTCATTCGCACGACTGGATGCAACCTGCGATGCGTCTGGTGCGATACGGAATACGCGTTTTATGGCGGAAAACAGATGAGCGTCGATGAAGTCTTACAGTCGATTAAGCCGCATGGCTGCGCACTCGTGGAAATCACAGGAGGCGAGCCGCTGCTCCACGCGGATGTTCCAGAACTTGCCGCGGAGCTTCTGCGGGGCGATCATAAAGTATTGATCGAAACCAGTGGCGCGCTGGACATCAGTGTCCTGCCGCACGACGTGATCAAGATCATGGATATCAAGTGCCCGGAGAGCGGCATGATGGAAACGATGGATTGGAAAAATCTCGAACGGTTATCACCGAAAGATGAGCTGAAATTTGTGATCAACAGCCGGACCGATTATGATTGGGCCGTCCAGATATTGAACCGGTATCAACTTCACACCCAAAATCTGGTATTATTCTCTCCTGTTTATCAAAAAATGCAGCCAGATCAGCTTGCGGAATGGATTCTGAAAGACAATCTTCCAGTCCGGTTTCAAATACAGTTACATAAGGTTCTCTGGGGAGAAGTTCCAGGAAAATGACGGAGACTCAAATGAAGGAAAGCAAACCTGTAATCTTAATCAACCTGTGCACCAAGAGCGGCGATGATATGTTTTACATCCGCCGGGGATATGTGGATGCCATCATGGCTGCGGGTGGAATTCCGGTAGCTCTACCGTTAGTTGCAGATCGTGATTATGCGGCGCGCGTGGCTGAAATTGCCGACGGGGTGCTTCTTCCGGGAAGCCTGACCGATGTGGATCCCAAATATTATTCCGCGGAAGAGTCTCCTTATTTTGGACTAAAGGGACGGGAGCGCGAGGAAAGCGACTTTTTTCTTCTGGAGAAGGTGTTTGAAAGAAAAGTGCCTGTGTTCGGAATCTGCTACGGACATCAATCGCTAAACGTGTTTTGCGGCGGATCGCTTTATCAGGACATCCCGCACGATCTCCAGTCGAATATCCTGCACTGGCAGGAGGAACCGTACAACAAACCGGTACATTCGGTCCGTGTTGAAGAAAACTCTATTGTCCATCGTCTCTTTGGAAAAAATGAGATCGAAGTGAACAGCATTCATCACCAGGGAGTCAAAACCGTGCCTCCTTCACTCCGTGCTACATCGGTCTCTCCTGATGGAGTGATTGAGTCCTACGAGAACAGGAACGGCGGACAATTCCTGATGGGTGTGCAATGGCATCCGGAACGGATGTGGCGCGATTTCCCCGCGCAGGCCGCCCTGTTCCATGAATTTGTCGGCGCCGCCAAAAAGTGGCGTTTGCAAAATCGATGACAAGGATT
>CAZDDB010000393.1:1673-3383 GCA_964504105.1 uncultured Acidobacteriota bacterium | reverse complement strand
TACAAGCCATCGGCCTGGAATCCGACCTTCCGATCCGACAAAAACGCGTCGATGAGATGATCCATGTTTTCGCTGCTGATTTTAGAAGGGTCTTTGCTTTCTCTATAAAAGGTCTTCGTGGCAAAACCTCTCAGTCGGGAATGAAGCAAGAATTCCTGCACAAGATCTTGCCGAATCAGGAAGCGGACCTTGTCCCTCCAAAATACTTTCCCAAGTACCAGATCGGAGTTGAGAAAGAGAGTAGCCGGGACGTCCAAATCGTTCAGTATCGGAAAGGCCCCGGTTAAGAAGGTTTTGTATCCGTCATCGAAAGTGATACTTGCTAACCGGTCTTTATCATCGGTATTCTTGAAAAGATCATCGACAAAAACGAAAGAATATTCTTTCTTTAATGATCTGATATGTTGTTGAAAAGTAGAAACAGACACGGAATGAAGATAATCCGGATCGAATTCCTGCGCGGGAATGCCGACATAGTGATACAGCAGTACCAGCCTGTTCTGATTGAGACGAAAGCTCGTTCTGATATTTCGCGCAATCTGTTTTAGCATTCAATGAAATTCTATCATCCTTACGAATTGTTCCCGCCAAGCGAGAGAAAGGTCAGAGGAATCGTGAAAAGCGGGAAGATCTAGGCCCCGAATTCAGGCCAAAGACTCAGGTCCAGTTCCGGGCACAAACCGGCAGTAGTTTGCACATCCTCCGCAAAATAAGCGGCAAGAGATTCCCGCTCGTGCGGGGTTAACGAAGGGATTGTACGCACTTTCGGGTTCACAGCCTCAAGCACATTTAGGGGAGTAAACTGGTCCTCCACGCCTAAAAACCTGAAGGTTCGAGAAATTTCCTTGTAGGGATCGGCTTTGCACTTCTCATATTGTAGGATGAATAGCTTCGACCGGTCGAAAAATTGAAATAGCTTTGCCATTCCGCGCGCATACTGGCTCAGGTAGATAGATTCGGGAAACAAAGAGAAGACTTCGTAGAAATAGCGTTCTTTTGGGGACAATTGCATTTTTTCGATCCGTGCGGATTGGAAATGATTTAATCCCGAAAAAAAACGATCGATTGGATTGCGTAAAAGGATTAATATTTTTGCATCGGGTGCCGTTTTTGCAATGCGCTCCATACATAGCGGATGATAAAAGTAACGAGGAGACCACTCACCACAAATACTGCCCGCAGGAGCAGCGAATGCTTGCCGGTAAGTAGATACCGAGTCTTCGGTCATATCGGAATAAAGGAAATGGGGAAAGTACTGGAGCTCTTTCAAACCCAGACGGTTCGGGGTAATTTGCGGATGTTGCAGGAGAAGAGAATGCCACCAGGAAGTGCCGGCCTTCTGAACCCCAACGCCGATAAAGTCGGGTCCGCCGATGTTCCACTCCTGCGGGACCCGCGCCATGTCCTGTATCGTGAACGGTTGCAGCATGGATTTCGGCAAACCGCGGCGTTTCGCATTTCCAGGTCTGAGGGCACCAAGGCTACGAATGTTTTTTTTCCACTTCATCGGCGTGTGCGACTTCCCTTCTGCAGTAGCCGGTCGATCAATTCGTTTCCCCATCGTGCTTCGAAGACTTCGACGTTAAGACTCTGCGCTTGATGAGGTCTTTTTTCCGGAAGCTCGCCCGTCTTTCGTTTCTTCGATCCACAGTTCCAGAGCGGGGGGAAACTCCGACAATTACGAGCGAAAAGCTGCTCATCAATTCCCCT
>CAZDDB010000393.1:0-1663 GCA_964504105.1 uncultured Acidobacteriota bacterium | reverse complement strand
GCAGGAATCAAGAAAACCATTGGTGTGCGGTTATATGGAACGGCTGCAACCAACCGGTGTGGGACAAGAATATCTTTCCGATTTTTAGCCGGCAGAAGAAGTATCCAGTCCTTTCTCAGCGCCAGAGAGCGATTGATCAAATCTGTTCCTTCATTTAGAAAATGCGGTTCGATTCCGGGGATAGTGTTCAGATACCAGTACTCTGAATGATTTTCAATTTGAAACTCCGAAAACATCTCCGGTGGAGCATTCCAGATCAGTAAAGCGCTCCGGTGACCGCCTGACACTTCTGCAACGAGCTGGTTGATTCTATGTATGTCCAGTCTGTACTGTCCATAGAGTAATGGCTGGATCGTGAAAACAGCCGAATAGACAATGATTACGCAATAAAAGAGGTGCTTTGCAACAGGGAAGGATCGCTTAGCCAGGAGAACGAAAAGAATGAGGGCGCCGACCCAGGCCAGAGTCGCACGGATGAGGTCCGGGTTCGTGAGGATTGTTGCGACCCCGGACCTGATGGAGTTCTGTGTAAACGGATTGTAGTGAGTGTTAAAAACAAAAAAGCAGACTCCCGCCAGCCCGAATGCTACCGGAATGACGCATCGTGAACGAAACGTGGATCCGGCGAGAATCTCTGTCAGATACTTGCCTATTAACAGGGCAAAAGCAGGGTACAGGGGATGCACGTACCAGTAGAATTTGTTCTTGAGCAGTAACAAGCCAACAACGTACACAAGTATCCAGAGATAGAGGATCAACTCCGGCGCAGCCCGGGTTCTAATCTTCGAGATGTTCCAGATCACAGCCGGTATCAGAATCAAGGACCATGGGAAGAAACCCCGGAGAATGGTGCCCGCGAGGAACTGGAAAGCCCCGTCAAGAGTTTGGGCGCTTTTTATACCAGCAGTGTAATCTGTTCGGACAAACCTGTGGTATGACTGCTTCAGGACGAAAATCTTCAAGAATTTTTCACCGTGCACATAGGTCATGATTCCCAGCCAGGCGAAAGAAATGAGTCCAATGACAAGGCAGCAGCCAACAAGCTGTGACTTCCTGAAATTCCTCCATTTTCCCGAAATCGAGAAGTATAAAACTGCGATGAGAAATGGGATCAAACCGGCAAAGTTCTTTGTTAAGGATGAGAATCCCATCAATATTGCAGATAGCCACAGATAGCCTGGTTGTTTTTCACTTCGAAGGAGAAAGTAAAGACTGGAAATCAGGAACAGGATGATGAACATTTCCATCTCGCCGGTTGTCGATCCGCGCTCGTATACAAGCTGAATCGTTGTTGCCTGAATTGCACCGGCCAGCAATGCAGGACAAAACCCATATAAACGCGTGCCCAACACGATCGTCATTGCGAGGCAGCCGCAAGCTGCAATCGCAGAGGGAAGACGCGTCACGAAGTCTGTAGCGCCGAAAATTGAAAACAAGCCTGCGGTCAACCAGAATTTCATCGGGGGTTTCAAGAAATCCGGCTTTCCGTTGAGATAAGGTGTGATCCAATTTCCGTTCAGAAGCATGGTGCGGGAAACAGCAGCATACTTGATTTCATCGCCGAAATGTAGGCTATCAATACGTAAACCAAGAAAAAAAATAACCGATGAGAATGCGAAAAGCAGTGCAACAGCAAAGCGGCGTTTCATGACGGTAATGCTAC
>CAZDDB010000392.1:2123-3389 GCA_964504105.1 uncultured Acidobacteriota bacterium | reverse complement strand
AAGCCTCCGGATGTCGGAATCCTGAAGTCGATCCTATCCGGACATCTGAAAGACCTGGAAGATTTCTATTCCGCTGTTCTTCGGCACTTTCGAATTGCCGAAAATTAAGGGCATGCGCAAAAATAACTTCCCCCGCCCGCGAGACGCGGGAGCAAGCGAGAAAGACAAGCACGTTTGTCTTCCGGCCCGGCGCGAGTTTGTGTCAACTTCTTCGGGATAGATCTCGGCCGCAAACAATTCATGCCCGGCTTTATGAGCTATAGTGGGAATACACGGAGGGGTTCCCTATGCTTTGGTGGAGTCTACTCAAACTGCAATCGGATGACTGGTCCACGCGGCAGAGTACGGTAACTGAACTCAGCAAAGCCAAAGATCCGCGCCTGGTGAATCGCCTGATCGATATTCTGAATAACGGATCAAAAAAACCCTTCACGCGGTCCAATGCAGCAGAGATTCTGGGAAACATCGGCGACCGTTCCGTTTACGATCCACTGGTTGCAGCCTTATCCGACACCGAGCAACCGGTTCGCATTGCGGCTTCCAGGGCTCTCGCACACTTAGGAGATCAAAGGGCTGTTAACGATCTGATAAATCTCGTATGGTCCGAAGACAAGTATGTCCGGCAGGAAGCCCTTTTCGCAATTTGCAGACTGGTCGCGGGAGGAGAGGTGACCATTCCTGTAATCATTGATTCGGCGCGCAACAAGTTCGAAGAATTGAGCTACTTTCTTCCGGAGTTCGGCAAGAGTTCCTTGCAAGGGCTCATTCGCCTGCTGCAATGCTCCAATCCGACTATGAAATGGTACGTTCTGGAGGCGCTCAGGAGCTTGAAACGTTCTGAAGCAATCGACTCGATCCAGCGCGCGCTGAAGGACGAAAGCGAATCGGTTCGCTCCGCTGCCGCGCGATCCCTTAGCGTATTCAATGACCCTCGAGTCCTGGAAGCACTGGGGGCGGCCTTGCAGGATCCTTCCAGCGAAGTTCAAGCCGCAGCAGCCGAGGCCCTCGCAAGATTGGGCGAGCGCAAGGGGCCTCTCCATCTTTTTTCTCTTTTAAACGATCCGGATCACATTGTTGTACGTCGAGTCGCGCACGATCTGGGAGAGCTTGGAAATCCTGGGGCCGCCGATCCGCTGCATAGGGTTGCTTGCAGCCATCCGGAGGCCGATGTTCGACTCGAGGCCGTACGCGCCTTGCAACAATTGAACGATCCGCGCGTCGTAGATACGCTCATTTCAAATCTGCCGATGGAACACTACTGGTGGT
>CAZDDB010000392.1:0-2113 GCA_964504105.1 uncultured Acidobacteriota bacterium | reverse complement strand
GCTCAACGATTGTTGGTTCGGACCGACCCGAATTGGAGGCAGCTACCCTCTGCCCGGCGACTGATTCCACACCTCATTCAGATCGTCGTACAAAAGGAATACGACAAAGAAGCAAACAAAATGCTGGACGAATACCTCGGCTCCGATGCATCCTCTTGCGCTGACGCAAAGGAAATGGCCCCGTGGTTGATCGATCATCTGAGGACGGGCGAAAAAAAACCGGCAGCCGCCAGAATGCTCGGCAGAATTCGTGATGATCGCGCTCTCCAACCGTTGATCGAGGCGCTCGATAATGCAGACTGGTCAACGAGAGTGGCCGCTGCAGAAGCATTGGGACAGTTCCGAAATCCGGTTGCTGTGGATCCGCTCCTTTCGAAAATCGGCGACGACCTATCATCCTACGTGATCATGGCATTGGCTGAAATCGGGAGCAAGAGAGCTCTGGAGCCTCTTGTAGAGAGGTTGGACACCGCTCATCCTCAAACTCTCTAATGGAAGCGATCCACAAGATCGATCCAAACGGAGAATGCAAAGAAATCTATCGAAAGCCGATTCAGGGGTGGGTGGAAAGCCTGCGCGGCGGGGATTCAAAGGCCCGCGGCGATGCTGTCCAGAAACTCGCACAATACAGATTTCCGGGATTTGAAATCCTGATGAATGAATTGCAGCAGAACCCTGACACTTCCTGGCTCGATGATTTCCGCCCGGTTCAAGATGCCGAAAAGGAGGAAGCTGTTATCCAAGATCGCTCCCCTGAGCTCCAGGAAGCGAACAACCTGGCGTTGAACCGGGACACTGCTTCGGACGGCATCTCCCGCATGAAGCAAATTGCAAACGGGTATCCGGAAGCATCTGAGCCATGGTGCTTACTGGCACAGGCGCTGGCGCGCAATGGATCCGAAGAGGAGGCCGAGAAAGTCCTGCTAGACGCCTTTGACAAAGTCCTGCGTAAGAGTAATGTGGCCGATTCTCTGGGTTACTTCTATTTGAATACTAAGAGAGACATCGGTAAGGGAATTCAATGGTATGTTCTCAGCATCGTCGCTCAAAATAAGAAGCCGAAATTGTGGGCTCCTTATCTCTACCTCTCCGGTATTTACGGCGAGTTCGGATTCAGGCGCATCACTGCGGGGTTGCAGGAGCAGGCTGCGAAAGTGCGCGGTAAGCCGGCCGATCTGAGCTCTGAATGGGTAGAGGATCTCCGCATGACTCAATACCTCGTGCAAGAAACAGCAGTAACAGCGTTGTTGACCCGCGTCTGGAACGAAGTGCTGAAGAAATCTCTCCCGGAGCCGTTTCATACAATAGAAGAACAACCTGTAGCGGGAAAATTGAAACCCGGACCGGGTGAAACAGGATATTGCCAGAAGTGCGGAAAAAGAGGAACGCAATATCAGATTTTTGCCGACCGTTATTTCTTCTTATGCTCGAAGTCGTGCGAAAATAATTACGGCACGCTCCGGGCCAACGCCCTTCGTTTGAGCGAAGTCACTGCAATGATCGACACAACAGGAACGGGAGTTGCTGCGGCAGTCAAAGCTGAGCGACAACGGGCATTCGATTGGATTTCCTATTGCTGGCATTGCGGCAAGATAAAAAAAATGGGGGAAGATCATTGTCCCGTTTGCGGGCGGCAAGCCGATGTTCCGGTGACTGACATTTTGCAATTTCTGGGCAGCCCTGCCCAAAAGCGACACGATTTCGCAGCGCAAGGCTCTTGCTCCGCGTGTGAAAGAATTCTCCAACCCGCTGAAATGAAAAAAGATGAAGCGACTCGTAAATTAGAACAGGCGGGCGCCGGAATGTTGTTTGAAAAGAATACTCCAAACGTAATGAGCGGTACGGCGATGAAGTGCAATGGCTGTGCCGCCTGGATTTGTATCTCTTGCGCGGAAAAAGCTGCCCTTACCGCGGGAGCGGGCATGATCCTGCACCTCAACTGCGGCGGAATGTTTGAGAACCCCGATTGAAACAGATCGGATCGTGAAGTTTTATCGCGAAACGCCAGATTGATCGTGAGTAATACGAAGCAATCAGGGCACTTCAAATCGACAATTAAATTTCTTTGTGTCTTAGTGCCTTTGTGGTTGATTCCCGTACGATCCCAGCACGC
>CAZDDB010000391.1:0-3401 GCA_964504105.1 uncultured Acidobacteriota bacterium | reverse complement strand
AACCGCGTTCCCTTTTATGTGACCGGATCGATGCAAGACATCGGCACCGCGCAGGCACCCAGTCACAGTCTGAACAATGCAGGGATTCGCAACCAGGACTGGTACTATGCAGGCGGTGGTGAGGCGGGGCACGTTGTCTCGGATCCCTCCGATCCAAATATTTTGTACGCGGGCGAATACAGCGGATACATTTCACGCTACGATCGTCTCACACGACAGGCCCGCACCATCGGCATCTATCCGGAAGATCCTTCCGGTCATGGCGGCGAAGACCTGAAATACCGTTTTCAATGGACCGCTCCCATCGCGATCTCTCCACACAATCCCAAAGTCGTGTACCATGCAGGCAACATCCTCTTCCGAACCGAAGATGGTGGACACACCTGGACAGCGATCAGCCCGGATCTCACACGAAACGATAAATCAAAACAGCAGTGGTCCGGTGGACCGATCACCGGAGACAATACCGGAGTCGAAATTTACTGCACCATTTTTGCCGTTGCCGAATCGCCCGTTCAAAAAGATCTGATCTGGACAGGAAGCGATGACGGATTGGTTCAAATGACTACGGATGGCGGAAAAAATTGGAAGAACGTCACGTCCGCAATGACCGGAATCCCGGAATGGGGAACGGTGACCATGATTGAACCATCGCGCTTTGATGCAGGTACCGCGTATGTCGTGGCGGAAGCGCACAGGCTGGACAACATGAAGCCGTATCTCTTCAAGACAACCGATTTCGGAGCAACCTGGAAACGGCTTGATTCTTCACTCCCACAGGATATCTATCTGCACGCAGTGCGTGAAGATCCTGTCCGCAAGGATGTTCTTTATGTTGGAACTGAACGCGGTGTGATCTATTCAACGGATACAGGCAGATCCTGGCGATCCTTGAAACTGAACATGCCCACCGTAGCCGTTCACGATCTGGTCGTCAAAGACAACAGTCTAGTGGTGGGCACCATGGGACGCTCCATATACATCTTTGACCATCTCAACGTCCTGCGCGAGATCTCTACGGAGATCACCGGCAAGACAGCGCATTTGTTTTCCTCACCGGATGCGATCCGCTGGAAGTACGACTACACTCCTCGCGAGAAGTGGGCGGGAGAAAATCCACCCTGCTGCGCCAGATTGTATTACTGGCTGAAAGAAGCTCCAAAAAGTGATGTCACGATCGAGATCCTTGATTCTCAGAACAAAGTTGTCCGCAAGCTGAGCAGCAAACCGCGAATTCCAACCGGCGCAGATGACGATGCGGAGGAAAAAGAGAAAAAACTGAAAGAAGCAGCCCTGCCGAAAGAAACCGGAATCCAGGCCGGTGTGTGGGATCTCTCCTACGATGGCGCCAAAATGATCCAGGGCTCCAAGGAAGACTGGGGCGATCCGTCTTCCGGTCCTGTGGCGCTTCCCGGAACGTACACCGTGAAGCTCACTGTGGACGGTCAGTCATACACGACGCCGGTAAAAGTGCTCCCCGATCCGCGGCGCGCAATTTCGAACGATGATCTCAAAACACAGTTCGATTTTGCAATTACGATCCGTGATGACATCAGCCGGCTCACCAGAATTGTCGGCCAGTTGCGAAACGTGCGCGAACAAATCAGCAACCGCAACAAACTTCTCCAGGGAAATGAGAAAGCATCGCAGCTGATCAAGGATTCGGATGCCTTATCCGCAAAGCTAAACGCGCTGGATGAGAAACTGCACAACCCGAAGGCGGAAGTTGTCTACGATATCCTGGCTTTCAAGGGCGGTACAAAGTTGTATTCACGCATATCGGCCTTGTACGCGTTTGTCGTTGCGAGCGACGATCTCCCCACACAGGGACAGCGTGAAGTGTACGCGGACCAGAGAAAGGAGCTCGACGGCTACGAAAACGAGTGGAAGCAAGTGAGCACGGACATTGTGTCCTTGAACGCAACAGCCAAAACCCTGGATTTGCCTGCCCTCATCGCACCGTAGAAGGAATTTTCTCGCAAAGACGCAAAGTCCGCGAAGTTTTCTGAGAGGTTCAGAACTGTTGAAAGTGTTATAATTTCTTGCAGGTGACGCAAATGCCGGTTACGACTCGACCAATGACCGCCGAAGAGCTGCTGAAGATGCCGCACGGGGACAGCAGATACGAGCTGATCGAGGGTATACTCAAACAGATGTCTCCAGCCGGAAGCAAACATGGAAAGGTCGCCGCAAGGATTACAGTTGATCTCGCGAATCATACTCGCAAGAATGCCTTGGGTGAAGTCTACGCCGCTGAAACCGGCTTCAAAATCTCCTCCGATCCGGACACTGTGCGTGCGCCTGATGTGGCGTTTGTATCGCGCGAACGCGCAGAAGCAATCGGAGATACGGAAGGATTTTTTCCCGGCGCCCCCGATCTGGCTGTGGAAGTTGTTTCTCCCTCCGATTCGTACGCTGAAGTAGAAGAAAAAGCGCTTGCTTGGCTTGAAGCCGGAACACGAATGGTCGTTGTGGCAAACCCACGGAAAAAAACCTTCACCGTTTACCGTTCCTTGACCGACATCAAGGTACTCACAGAAAAAGATAGCCTTTCCGGAGAAGATGTAGTTCCTGGATGGAATCTCCCGGTCAAAGGCCTCTTCGATTAATCTTCCAACCTCCACTTTGGAGAGGCGGGCGTCCCTGCCCGCCGCTCAGGTGACGATCAAAACGGAGGGCCGCCCCTCCACTTTTAGGATACACACTTTTCTACTAAACTATACACATGCGGACAAACATTGTTCTGGATGACGAGTTGATTCAGCACGCAAAGGATTGACGGGACTGACTTCGCTCCATTCGAACGCTATCTCGGTCTCAAAGTGGCGAAAGTGTTATAATTTCTTGCAGGTGACGCAAATGCCGGTTACGACGCAACGAATGACTGCGGAAGATCTGTTCAAGATGCCGCAAGGGGACAACAGACACGAGTTGATCGAGGGTATACTCAAAGAGATGTCTCCAGCCGGAAGAAAGCATGGAAAGCTCGCAATCAGAATCGGAGCTTCGCTGGATCGGCATGTGGAGGCAAATGGCTTGGGAGAGGTTTATGCTGCCGAAACGGGTTTCAAAATCGCTTCTGATCCCGACACCGTTCGAGCTCCTGATGCTGGTTTTGTCGGCCGTGCAAGGGCAATAGAAATGGGGGATACGGAGGGATTTGTCCCAGGCGCGCCCGACCTGGCTATTGAAGTTGTCTCTCCTTCAGATTCATTTGCTGAGGTAGAAGCAAAGGTACTTGATTGGCTCGCAGCAGGCGCACGAATGGTCGTTGTAGCAAACTCGCGCAAAAAGACGCTTACCGTTTACCGTTCCTTGACCGACATCAAGGTACTCACAGAAAAAGATACACTTTCCGGAGAAGATGTAGTTCCCGGATGGAATCTCCCGGTCAAAGGTCT
>CAZDDB010000390.1:0-3422 GCA_964504105.1 uncultured Acidobacteriota bacterium | reverse complement strand
CAATCTTCCATCCTCGAGTTTGGTTGTCGGCCCGAAGGGCCGCGCTGTGACCTCTCTCTGCGGCTCTGCGGTGCAATCCTACTTTGCGATTTCCTGTTCTTTGTACTGAAGCTGGTACAACTTTGAGTACAACCCACCCTGTTCGAGCAACTCCTGGTGACGTCCTTGTTCGCGAATTTCCCCGTCATGAATCACCAGAATACGATCGACGTTCTGAATCGTTGAAAGTCTGTGCGCGATCAGGATTGCTGTGCGTCCTTCCATCAGTCTTTGCAGGGCATTCCGGATGATGTACTCCGTTTCAACGTCTACACTGGAAGTGGCCTCATCCAGGATGACGATCGTCGGCTCGGCAGCCAGTGCGCGCACGAAGGTTAGCAGCTGACGCTGTCCAAAAGACAGATTTGAGCCTCGTTCGTTGAGCATTTCTTCGTAACCACCGGGAAGTTCGCGGATAAACGGATCGGCAAGCAGATACTCCGAAACACGTTGCATTTGTTCTCTTGTGATTTCCGGCCGGTCAAATGTGATGTTTTCCCTGACCGTCCGCGAAAATAAAAACGCGTCCTGAAACACAACCGCCATATCTCTTCGCAATTGCTTCTCTGAAATGTTCTTCAGATCGATTCCGTTCAGCAGAATCTGACCTTCGTACGTATCGTAGAAGCGGAGAAGCAGGCTGATGATCGTGGTTTTTCCTGCGCCGGTTGGGCCGACCACTGCAATCTTTTCTCCTTCAGCAATTCGGAACGAGATGTTTTTCAAGACCTGTTCCCCATCCGGATATCCGAAGGAAACATTACGGAATTCGATCTCCGCCAGCCTTTCCTCCGGGGCGCGCTCTACAAGCGGCGCCGCAATGATCTGCTTGTTGTCCAGCAGATCAAATAACCGTTCCGAAGAGGCCATGGCTGACTGCAAAATGTTGTATTTTTCACTCAGGTCCGCGATCGGACGAAAAAACCGTTGCGTGTACTGAATAAACGCAACGAGCGCGCCGAACGTGACAAACCCGGCAATCGCGCGGTTTCCGCCGTACCATACAAGCAGCGCAATTGCGATCGCTTCGATCATTTCTACCGCCGGATAAAATACCGCGTACGCCATGACAGACTTTTTTGTCGCGCGATAGTGCTTGAAATTGATCCGGTCAAACTTTTGATACATCGCGTCTTCTTTGCTGAAGATCTGGATGATTCCCATTCCTGAAATGGCTTCCTGCAGAAAGGCGTTCATTCTTGCCAGCCAATAGCGGGTCTCGCTGTATGCGGCACGCGCTTTGCGGCGAAACAGCGCAGTCGCAAAAAACAACATCGGAACAACGGACAGAGCCACCAGAGCCAGACGAGGATTGAACCAGAGCATCGCAACCATGATGCCGGTCAACGTCAGGATGTCTCCGAAAATCGAGACCACTCCCGATGTGAACAACTCGTTGAGGACATCCACATCGTTCGTGACCCGCGTCATCAGCCTTCCAACAGGATTTTTGTGGAAGAAGTTGATTTCCAATCTCTGCAGGTGCGAAAAAATCTGAACGCGCATGTCGTACATGATGTGCTGTCCGGTCATTTGCATGATGAAGACCTGCAGATAACTCAGGACCATTTGTCCCATCAAGACCAGCAGGTAGAGCGCGCTGATGCGGGTAAGTCCGGAGAGATCGTGGTTGGTGATATAAGTGTCGATGGCGATCTTTACAAGCCATGGTGTCAGGGCCTGGAGTCCTGCGGTGGCCAGCATCAGACAGGACGCGAAAAGCATGCGTCCCTGATACGGCTTCAAATACACGATCAGCCGTTTCAGGAGGTGCCAGTCATATTCGCGTATTTCTATTTCTTCGTCTTCCATATGACCTACCGATGGATGTGTAATTCTTCTTCGATCAGTTGTTTCTGATACAGTTCAAAATACAAACCACGTTTCATGAGCAGGGTGGCGTGTTCCCCTTCCTCCACAATCCGGCCACCTTCCAGAACAAAAATCCAGTCGGCATCCTGAATCGTGGAGAAACGATGCGAAACCAGAATGCAGGTCCTTCCTTTGCGAAATTCTCGAAGCGCTTGAAGGATCTGTTCTTCGGTATGCGTGTCCACATTGGAGAAGGAATCGTCCAGGATCAGAATTGCAGGTTCCCTCCCCAAAGCGCGCGCGATGGTAGACCGCTGTTTTTGCCCGCCCGAAAGCGTGATCCCGCGTTCTCCGATCACGGTCTTGTATCGGTGCGGAAACGATTGAATCTCCGTGTCAAATGAAGCGATCCTTGCGGCGTTTTCAACGCGTTCGAAAGAAGGTTCTTCCATTCCGAAAGCGATATTCTCTTCGATCGTATCGGAAAAAAGGAACGCATCCTGCGGGACGAGTCCGATCTGGCGCCGCAACATGGCAACCGGAAAATCTTTGAGAGGGATATCATCAATCAATACTTCGCCTGAGACCGGATCGTAAATTCGCGGAATGAGATGCAGGAGCGAAGTTTTTCCATCCCCTGTTGCGCCGACAAATGCGACTGTGTATCCGGCATGGATCGTAAAACTGAGATCCTTCAGCACGGGCTCCCTTTCCTTGTATCCAAACGTCACATTACGGAATTCAATCTTGCCGCTGATTTCGTAATTGGCTGGAACCGGAGAGATCTCCGGATCGGTAATTTGCGGTTTCTCATCAAAAATTTCATTCAGCCGCGCCATGGAAGCTGCGCCCCGCTGCGTGATGTTTGTGACCCAGCCAAGCGCAATCGATGGCCAGATCAACATCGCGAGATAGATGTTAAACGCGACAAACTCCCCGAGTGTGAGTTTGTTTAGGATTACGAGGCGTCCTCCATACCACAGGACAATCAGAATGCCCACTCCGGCCAGGAACTCCACAACCGGGTACAGGATTCCCCATACCCGGACCAGTTTCTTGCTCAGATGGAAGTAGTTCAGATTCTCATTTCTGAATTCTGCAATTTCTTCTTCTTCGCGGCCGAACGCCTTCACCACTTTGATCCCGCTCAGGTTTTCCTGGACCGTTGTGCTGATCCTGGAAAACTGCGCCTGCACATCCTTGAAACGGTTATGAATCACTTCGCCGTAATGCGTGACGAGCCAGGAAACCAAAGGAAGCGGAAGCAACGCAAGCACCATCAGGAACGGGTTGATGTGTCCCATCACCGCCAGCCCGAACACAAGGGTAAAGAATGTGTTGACCGAATACATGATGGCGGGACCGAGCACCATCCGCACCGCGCTCAGATCATTGTTACAGCGCGACATCAAATCGCCGGTATACATCCGGTTGTAGTACGATTGGGATAGTAGTTGCATGTGACGGTACAGGTCGTTGCGCAGATCGTATTCGATGTCGCGCGAAACGCCGATCATGATCTTGCGCATCAAGAACAGGAATGTAGCTTGCAAAAATGTTGCAACGAGGAT
>CAZDDB010000389.1:2532-3424 GCA_964504105.1 uncultured Acidobacteriota bacterium | reverse complement strand
CAAAACTGTAAGCGCCAGGCCCGAGATCGCCAACGCCGTGAGGAGAAGGAAGCGAGGTAACGTGCAGCAGCACGCCGCCGGCTCTGCCGTTTTTTGAAGCGGCAGGTTTATTCTTCATCCGTATCAACCTCCTTCAAATCCGAATCAACGTTCGGCAACTTCCCCGGTCTGTTCCACCGGAGCCTCGTGCTTGAAAAAGAGAACGGAAAGCGGCGGTAAGGTCAGCCGGAGGGAATGAGGTTTCCCGTGCGCAGGAACCGGAGATGTTTCAACACCTCCATAGTTGCCGTATCCGGCTCCGCCATAAACTTCCGCATCACTGTCGAGCATTTCCCGCCAGAATCCTTCCCGCGGAACAGCAATCTGATAATCAAACCTGGGCACCGGCGTAAAATTGCATACAACCAGAACAATTTCTTTCTGATCTTTTCCTTTGCGGACATAACTGATGATGCTGCGTTCCCAATCGTGAAAATCCATCCACTCAAATCCATCCGGATGAAAATCGAGCTCATACATCGCCGGTTGTGACTGGTAGAACCGGTTCAAGTCCCGGACCCACATCCGGACGCCGCGATGCAAAGCATGATCCAGAAGCCGCCAGTCCAACTCGGCATCATGATTCCACTCTTTCCACTGCGCCAGCTCAGATCCCATAAACAGAAGCTTTTTCCCGGGGTGGCCGTACATATAGCCGTACATCGCGCGGAGACTCGCGGCCTTCTGCCAGAGATCACCGGACATTTTGTTGATGAGGGATCCCTTCATGTGGACCACTTCATCATGAGAAAGCGACAACATAAAGTTTTCTGAAAATGCGTACCAGATGCTGAACGTGAGACTGTTGTGATAGAAACTGCGATACACCGGATCTTGCTTGAAGTAGTCCAGC
>CAZDDB010000389.1:0-2522 GCA_964504105.1 uncultured Acidobacteriota bacterium | reverse complement strand
CAAGACCTCCCAGATAAACGGGACGGGATACCATGGGCCACGCAGTGGATTCTTCTGCAATCGTCTGGGCCCCAGGAAAATGCTTGGAAACGGCCATGTTGAATGACTTCAGAAACTCGACTGCCTCCAGATTCTCTCTTTCTCCATACTGGTTTGGCTCCCATTCCCCGGCCTTTCGGGAATAGTCCAGATAGAGCATCGAGGCGACGGCATCGACTCTCAATCCATCGACGTGATACTGATCCAGCCAGAACAGCGCGCTGCTGATGAGAAACGCGCAAACTTCGTTTCTTCCGTAGTTAAAAATGTAGCTGTTCCAGTCAGGATGATAGCCCTTTCGGGGGTCCGCATGTTCAAAAAGATGTGTGCCGTCAAAATACACCAGACCGTGTTCGTCACTGGGAAAATGGGAGGGAACCCAATCCAGGATCACGCCGATTCCATTCTGGTGCAGCACATCCACCAGATACATGAAGTCTTGTGGATCACCGTATCTGCTGGTGGGCGCAAAAAAGCCGGTCTTCTGATATCCCCACGATCCGTAAAATGGGTGTTCCATCACGGGCATGAACTCGACATGCGTAAAATCCATCTCCTTCACATATTCGGGAAGCTGCTGGGCCAGCTCCCGGTAGGTAAGACGACGATTGCCCTCTTCCGCGACTCGTCTCCAGGACCCGAGGTGTACCTCATAAACGGAAACCGGCGCTCGCAAAGAGTTTTTTGACTGCCTATGCTCCATCCACTCTCCGTCACTCCATTTGTACTCAAGATCCCAAACAACCGAGGCAGTCCGCGGTGGGGCTTCCCAACGAAACGCAAACGGGTCTCCTTTATCTACCTGATAATTGTTGTACTTCGAAATGATGTGGTACTTGTAAACGGCGCCGGGACCGACACCTTTGACAAACTCTTCCCAAACTCCAGAATCGTCTTTGCCGCGCTTCAGGGGGTGACTGGTTTTGTTCCATTCATTAAAATCCCCCATCACGGTAACCATTTCGGCATTGGGAGCCCAGACACGAAACCATGTGCCGCGGACACCATCCTCAACGGCAGGATGACTTCCCATCTTTTCGTACAGACGGAAATGATTCCCCTGTTTGAAAAGATAAATATCTTGATCGTTCAAAGGATCCATATAGGCGCCTTCATTGTATCATCGCAGAACGAAGCATCCGGGTATCTTCCTCATTTTGCACTTTGCATTTTGCATTTCCGTGTTGCCTCACTTTGTGGGGGAAGCTTCAATCACTCTCGCATCCGGTCCGGCTTCCGTGGTTCGGCTAAAAGTACGTGTGAGGATGAGTCCCGAAAAAATTACGGCAACCCCCAACCACTGCACCGGAGAAAAACGTTCTTTGAGGAATATCATCCCGATCGCCATTCCTGCGACAGGCGTGAGGTTTGAATAAACCGCAGTTCGCGTGCTTCCTATTTTCTGAACGCCGTAATACCACGCCGAATAACCGAAGACAAGGGCAAGAAGCGCGGAATACAAAAGCGCTCCCCATTCATACGTTCCCAGACTTCCCCAATCCTGGTGACGAAAGGAAGAAACGGAAAACGGAATCATGAACAGGGTCCCGAACAGCACCGTATAGACGATGTAATGGCGCGAAGAGTATTCGCCGATGATTTTCTTGGAAAATGTTGTGTAAATGCTCCAGACAAAAGAGCACATCAGGACAAAAACATCCCCAAGATTCCAGCTCAACCGGCCGCCAAAACGCTGATTTCCGCCAAAAACAATGAGGACCACGCCTACAAACGTCAAAATGATGGCAAACCAGGACTTTCTCTGCACCGGCTCCATGCCGGTCAAACTGCTTACCATCGCTGTGAAGATTGGTGTCGTTCCCAGCAAAATAGAAACGTGTGTTACATAGGTGTACTTCACACCATGAATAAAAAGAAACTGGTAAATCGTATTGCCCATCACACCCAGGATCAGCAGACTGAGCAATTCTTTCGGATCCACCGGATCTTCAAACACGCGACGGTACAGGATGCACATGGTAAGGGATGCGATGAGGAAGCGCAGGCAATTGAAAACTACCGGATCGAAATGCTTCAATGCGACTTTGATAATGGAAATATTTCCACCCCAAAAGAGCACCATGCAAAGAAGAATCAAATCAACCAACGTAAGTTTCATCGGCATACCAGAGCTTTCATGATAACGAACGGTAAGACGCTGTAAAGTGCCAAACAAGGCTAGAACGAACAATCCCGCATCCGCAACTTTCGTTTCGGTTGTCCGATACTATAGTTGTGCCAGAGCCGGCTCTTTGGCCTGGTCGTTCCCTTGTATAATTATTGGCACGAGGATTGCTAATTCACCGGACCATTTCTATCCGGTCTTTGAGTTTGACCACCCATGCGGTAGTGGTTTTCTCGGCCGTGATCAGTGGTATGGATCTGGAAATGCTCAGGCTGATGTAGACAGCGTCATATGCGGTAGCTCCATATTCCAACGCTACATCCAGAACGGCTTTTTCATCAGGCTCAGCTCTTTCCAA
>CAZDDB010000388.1:0-3431 GCA_964504105.1 uncultured Acidobacteriota bacterium | reverse complement strand
CTAGCCTGAATTTCCACGGAACGGGAATGACCTAACATTTCAGGACATTTTCGTTGTGAGTCGAAGGACGGATCCATTATACCAAGGCACGCGGATGGGTGTGTCGCAGAGGCCAGAGGCGAGAATGATTGGCAGATGTGCTCTTCGATGAAAGGAAACTGTGACGGAGTTGTTCAGGATTTCAATATCGGCTGGGGTATTGATAATGTCGCGGAAGATTTGTCGTGCTTGGGCATCAGAGTAGCCACGCATTCTACGACCCATCAAACGATAGAGGGTGCTGGCGATAATCATCAAGGCCATATCAAAATCCACCTTGAGACCTACAGCGGAAGAGAGGGCATCGATATGAAAGAATCGCACGGCATCGGAGAGGGCGTTTTCAATCAACATTCTTTGGGCGTAACGCTTAATGAGAGTAGCAGGATGAGTCCGTTTCTGGTTGGTGAGTAAAATAGTTGGTTCCTCATGGCCGAGGTCTAAGATATAAATTTGTCGAAGTTCTCGACCAGCCAGGGTGACCGTCTTTTCATGAATGCGTGGCCAACGATATTTTCGTGTGGGAACGTCCAGTTCGATTGAGCGCCAAGCGGAGGAAGGGAGAAGAACAATTTCCTTCAGCATATTTTCTGTGCGTCGTCTCAAAGTGATGAAGGAGATCCCCATTTTGTCCAGAGTGGCAAGATTGGCATAGGTAGTCAGACGGGAGTCGAAGACGAGTTGATGCGGGAGGATGTCTCTGAGATTTTTCCAGTAGGAGACAAAGCGGAGAACTTCGTCAGATTCTTCTCCTTTGCGAACATCGGCATTGGAATAGCAGAAGGTTCTGCCATCAGCATCTTGGGCAAGGAATACCAGGACGCTTGGCTGCCTGCGGCTGCGCATGGAAACATAGTGGCTCTCGACGAGCGGATGCTCTCCGTAGTAAGGGACGGAATGAAAATCCAGATTGAAAGAGGCTTCTGCAAACAGGGGTTCACTAATCAGTTGCTTCTGCCAGGACTGCAACAGTTTCATGTTTCTGACATGGGTGATTCTGCAAGAATATTCTGAGAGGAAGCTTTTCTTGGGAGTCACATTCAGGCCGGAAAACAGACCAAGACCCTCGTCCGTTGTAAGAGCCATGACGTGGCTCTTGCGCTCTATGGACCACAATTTGAGAGCCAGACAAGTGCGCAGGGCATGAGCAGCGGGAATCATTTTTGATCCTGGCAAGCCGGCCGTCTTGGCCAATTGATCGATTCCAAGTCGAACCATATCAGGCATGAACAGGAAAAGCCCGCCGCACTGCGTTTCAAACTTTCGGTCGGCCAGCGAAAAAGATCTGACATCAGCAACAGGTTCTACGGTAGGACGGGGACGTTGAGGCCTTTCCTCATCGAGCCGGCGTGGAAGGGCAGCAAACCCTTCCTCTTTCAGCAGCTCGCGTACCGCCGTGGCACCCAGAACCAATCCATGCTCCTTAAGGGTTTCGCTGATCTCGTAGATCGAATAGTTTTTTTTTCGTAGCTCAACAACCATCGCCCTGGCTGCCGACTTCTTGGGTTGGTTCTGCGGACCTCGGCGACCAGAGACAAAGAATTCTGGATATGGATCACGGCGAAAGCCATGGCAGAGGACACGAAAAGAACCAGGCGTGTAGCCGAAGTTTTGAGCTGCCTCGTTCGATGGTTTTCCTTCAACAAAATAAGCCCTCAGTGCCTCGTACTGTCGTTGCTTTGCATCCTCTGGTTGCAGAAAAAAGCGCTTACATAGCGTTATGTCTTTTAGTGTTCCGTTATTCATACAGTTATAGTACAACATACACCATATTGTGTCAAGCAGAATCCGTACCACAATAGGCACCAAACGTATAAACCTGCATTTATAGAGGTATTCATAACAAGCCAGCCATCCTTGCATGGACAAATACCTTGACAGGTTAGTCATGTAGTAATGTTTACTAAACCTATCAGATTACTATTTAATTAACGAAAGGATCGGTACCATCGAAATTGAAGCAAAGATGGGGCGCTGATTCGCGCGATATCCAGAGGGCCACCAGCGGGGCGTATGCGTTCTAACGGCTCGTGTGTTAGGCTGTCACCGTTCCGTGGAAATTCAGGCTAGTGTAACTGACAAGCAAAAAGGATCGAGGAATTCACAGCGGATCATTTTCCGCATCCCCTCCCAAGAATTGAAGTATCGAGTAGTTGACAAGGACGTGGAATCCGTGTCTAGTAAACAGTCCAATTTTGGGGGATCTAGGAAGACCGTATTGAATTTGGGGGACTCTCGATGAGGCATACTGCACTCATTCCGGTGATCTTACTTGCCGGAAGTCTAATGCTTACGGCGGCCACGCAGGCCAGGGAGACGAAAGGCGTCTCCGGCGAGGAACCATGGGACAAAATCTTCTTCCAGGGAAAGCCGGAGGAGATTTTGAAAGCCGCCGCTGCAATTCCGCCGATCGAGGATGCTGCCGTTGCGGTTCTGCTCGAAGAGGATGTGTGCACCTTTGATGCGCAGGCGAAGCGCACAACACGCACGCGCCTTGTGTATCAGATCTTGAACTCGTCCGCAGTGGAAGCATGGTCCTCCATAGAAGCGGAATATTCTCCCTGGTATCAGGAGCGGCCCTCAATGCGCGCTCGTGTGATTACAAAGGATGGAAGCGTGCATGTACTGGATCCAGGCACAATCGACGATGCGCCTGCTGCTGATGTCTACGAAGACGTCTACACGGATGACCGCATTGTGCAGGCGCCCCTTCCTGGCGTAGCGGAAGGAGCTGTCGTGGAACAGGAAATCACGATCCGCGAAACGCAACCGTTCTTTGTTGCGGGTTCTACGGGGCAGTTCTATTTCGGCAGGAGCGGCATCGCAGTGCAACGCGCGCGTTTGATCCTGGAGTCGCCCTCGTCGCTTCCACTCCAATTTCGAATCAAGAATCTTCCCAATCTCGTGCCCGCAAAATCGGAAGAAAACGGAACTGTCCGGCTGCTGTTCGAACAGGCGCAGTTGGCGCCGTTGGAATCCGTGGAGCCCAATCAGCCTTCGAATGTGCCTCGCTGGCAGCAAGTCGTTTTCACATCCGGGAAGTCATGGGGCGATGTGGCGGCGGATTACAGCAAGATTGTGGATTCGCGAATTGCCGACGCCGGAATGGAAAAGTTTGTTCAAGATGTGGTTTCCGCAAAAGAAAATCCGAAGGATATTGCCGCTGCGCTTCTGGCGCGTCTTCACAAGGATGTCCGTTACACAGGCGTGGAATTCGGCGATGCCTCCATTGTGCCTCAAACTCCAGCCGAGATTTTGAAACGGAAGTACGGCGACTGCAAAGACAAGGCCGCGCTGTTGGTGGCCATGTTGCGGGCTTCCGGTCTCTCCGCAAACGTAGCGCTGCTTTCCCCAGGACCGGGGGAAGATATTGATCAGGAGCTGCCCGGCCT
>CAZDDB010000387.1:0-3471 GCA_964504105.1 uncultured Acidobacteriota bacterium | reverse complement strand
ATGACGGCACAGTGATTGTCACCGCTGGAGCAGTCGTCTTGGGGGCGCCTTCAGTAACAATTGCGGTTACCAATTTCTTGTCCGCTGGAGGCGATCAATACCCTTTTCGTGGAGCGTCATTTACCAATCTTGGCCTCACTTCTCAGCAAGCGCTCTTCAATTACATTGTAAATACGCTTGGCGGCTTGATCTCCGCCGCCGATTATCCCGAATCGGGAGAAGCCCGAATTGTGAAACTGTAATTACGGAGCGCAGGCTTCCAGCCTGCAGAAGCGAAAGGGGGAGGATGTTTGCGGTTTGTAACGCCGGCGTCCCGCCGGCAGGTGATTGCGGACATTCAGATCCATCCGAGCACTGTTCGAATCCATGGAGATCATCCGGTCTCAACATCCCGAATGGGTTGAAAAGGATGGCGCTTGCCCGCGCTGCTGGCAATATTACCAATTGCTGTAGGTACAGCGTGTCTCGCCGCAATTCACCGCATTATGAATCTGCGTTGGCTAAAGGCGATAGTATTGAGAACCTTCTGAAAAATTATCCCTCACTGGAACAGGAAGACACCTCAAATCCAGCGGAGAGTGTAACTCACACTGCGGCCCTTTGCGTCATTTTGCCGAAAGATCCCCTTCTTCAGCAATTCGGTTATTTCACGGTATGCGGTGACCCTGCTCACTTTGGTGAGGGAGACGTACTTACGAGTTGTCATTCCCCCCTCAAAGCCTTCCTTTCCAGCGTCCAACAGCCGGTTCACTACTTTTCGCTGGCGTTCGTTCAAATTCGTTGTTTCATGTTGATGCCAGAACGTCGCCTTATCCAGAACATTCCGGATCAGTTTTCCTGCGCCCTCGACGGCGCGGATGTAGCACTCCAGAAACCATACAAGCCATTCAGTAACATCCTCGCCACCTTTTTGGCACCGCTCGAGGATCCGGTAATACTCATTTCGTTCGGCCATGATTTGAGACGAAAGACTATAGTAACGCGCAGGCAGATTCTCATCTTGGGCCAGAGCCATATCCGTAACGGCCCGCGCAATTCGTCCGTTGCCGTCCTCAAAAGGATGAATCGTCACAAAATAGAAATGTGCCAGCCCGGCCCGCAAAAGGCCTTCCTCCCGGCCAAAGCTGTCTGTCCACCAGGACAAGAAACGGCTCATTTCCTTTTCAACTCTTTTTCCGGGAGGCGCTTCATAATGAACTTTTTCGTGTCCAATCGCGCCCGAAGCAACTCTCATGGGATCGTGTAGCCCTCTCCACTTTCCCGTCCGAATGCGCTTGAGGCCTGAATAGCCGGTAGGAAAAAGCGCCGCTTGCCATGCTTTGACTCTTGCGGCTGTCAGGGGTTTGCTGTAATTTGTGGTTGCATCCAAAAGCACTTCGACCAATCCATCCACAGCGCGACTGGGAGCCGGCAAGCCCGCAGACGGCATCCCCAAATGTCTGACAACGGAGGACCTGACGGACGTCCACTCCAAACGTTCGCCCTCGATAGCTGCTGTCTTAACGGTCTCCTCAACCAGCACTTCGGCCTGTGCTTCACGGATGAGCTTGAAACCCAGACCGGTCATTCGAGACAATAGCTTTCCCTGTTCAAACCGCGCCCGGCTGATCAACGGCAACAAAAGATCGCTCTTCCAGGTTAGCTCAGGCCACCTTGAGGTCTGCCAGACATAACGGGCTCCACTTAATCGCTTCATATTATGAAGCGATTATAGTCGCGAATCGCTTCATCCGCAACTGCTTATGTGCGGGCCGTTTCGTTGAGAGGCGTTCCCGTAAGCTCTTGCACTGCACTATCATTTTGCAGCGATCCATTTCGGCGTGTCCGCCTCCCCTTTTTACACTCATCCGCCTACCGGTTCCCGAAAGCAGGCTGGTTCATTTCAAACTGTTATAATAAAATCATGGAGATGCAATCATGAACACTCGAATCATCATCGATTCTCAAATCTGCCATGGTCAGGCGTGTATCAAGGGAACTCGTATACCCGTTCATCAAATTGTGCGCATGATGGCTAACGGCGATAGCATTGAGAACCTTCAGCCAGGTGTTCTCCAGGATGTATAGCAGTAATTGCCATAGTGGTTCTCCTAATGATAATCAACAATCTAACGTTCTCAGGGCCTGGGGATTTCTCCGGCCATTCGAAACAGATCCGCCATTGGTCATGAATGCGAATACTGTACTGACCCCTGCGATCCCCTGAAAGCGCTTCAAAACGATTGCCGGGTAGGGCTGCAAGATCTTTCGGCGAAATGGCCGCTTCGAGACGGCCAAGCTTCAAACGTGCGGAACGCTCGATTCCAGAAATCTTGATGGCAAGTTTATGGTTCGAAGACGTTCGAAGAATCCAAGAATGATAGGAATTGTTAACATTTAGTAGGCCCGTTCACTTCGCTGCGGGGCTTTCTTTTCATCAGGCTGGGTTGCATAGCGATAAAGCTCGTCCAGGTGCTCATGAATATACTTGACAACTCTCAGTTCCTGTTCCTGATTGAACGCACCAAGGAACCGAATCTCACGAAGCAAACCTTGTTCGAATTCTCCTTCGGACACTTGATCGAAATATTTTCGGTCGCCGGCATCAATGACATTTCGAAGTGTCGCACCAATCGAATCCTTTACAAACCAATCAGTTCTTAGCATTCTTTGTCACCTCAAAAGAATCCGATAAGGCCATTATACTGCGGAAAACCGGCCAGATTGCAAAAGCCGATTACGCTGATCTGAATGTAAGAAAGTTTCACTCCCGGCATTTTCATGAATGCGTAATCTTGCCTATTTGGAAGAGGCGCTGTCTGTTTAATAACATAACCTTCGTCAACTTCAAACACCACAAGTGGAGCTGATCTCCAGCGATTCGGAACCATGTCTACATAGTAAGCCCAAGCTGCCGTCCCAAACATGCTCGAATCGACCAGTAACCCATGCTTCTGAATCAACGGCGCGATCAATGCTGCCTTGCTGTGTGAGCCCGCAGCGATTAAATGGCATCCTGTTAAAAGCCCCATATTTAAGATATGGAGATTATCTCGCAGTAACCAGTGGACGACAATATCTCAGGTTTCTACCGGGCATCCTCCATCTTGCGCGTGCTGGTTACTGGATGACCTGGGCCATTTCGCGGTAACGGCAAAGGACGTTCGCCAGCTTCATCTGGTGCGGAGTCTTGCAGTCCGGCTCAAACAGCCGGGGACTTGCGACCAGGATGCACGCGCATCGGGCACGCGACGTAGCCACGTTGAAACGATTCAAACTGTACAAAAACTCCATTCCGCGCGGAGCGTCTTCCGGTGAGGAAGTCGCCATCGAATAGATCACAACCGGAGCCTCTTGTCCCTGGAACTTATCCACAGTGCCGATTCTCCGACTTTCTGGAATTCGTTCCCCGATTTTGAACACCTGCGCATTGTAGGGAGCCACGATCAGAATGTCATCAAGACTCAGATTCTTCGATTCGCCTTTCTGATC
>CAZDDB010000386.1:1054-3486 GCA_964504105.1 uncultured Acidobacteriota bacterium | reverse complement strand
TTATCGCAGCCTGCCACGTCCTTCATCGCCTCTGGATGCCAAGGCATTCACCGTACGCCCTTAGTAGCTTGACCATAAACCTTAATTCTCTCATCACTCGGAGGGTGCATGATCTGGATCCTTGCGGAGGCATATCATCACCCGCTCTTGTGACTACTAGTGCTACTTTCCGGTTGTGCCCTTACTATTCAATTTTCAAAGAACAATTTGAACCGCCCAGGACGCCAGAAGCGTCAAGGGGGTCAAAATTCAACAAACATCGCTAAAAGACAACTCTGTTAACGATCTCTGTTAGATTTCGAAGAGAAAAAGTATCTAGATCTTAAGGCTTTTTTTCCCTTTGTCAAGTTCGAAAAAACGACAAAACGAACTGACTTTTCTTTTTCTTTTCCGGTGGGCGGCGACATCAGGTCGCCGAAAGGACGGCCTTAGGTCGTTACCCTAAGAAATGAGATTTGTGTCTGTTCATTCAGTGCGGTATTGATATTACGATACTGTTTGTTCCTTGTCAAGGATTTTTCTCCTCCAGAGAATAATTTCAAGAAGAAGCAAAATTCATGCCCGGATGATTATCGTGTAAATCATTGATTGTAAATAACTTAAGCACGCAAGAGCTTGTTTGATCTCTTTACAAAATTCTTTTGCACCGGGAAATTCTTTCGATTACTATTGAGTGGAACGGGAGACGACCTGCCGTATGCAAACTGAAGTTCTGGAAATGGTGGAAACGCCGAAAGCGGTAAAATCCTGGGAAGAAGAACGCGCAGAAGTTCTTGCTCAGAAGATCTCTGAACTTCCGTTGAAGATTGAAGGAACGATTCTGGAAACAAAAATCAATCAGCTGTATCAGGAAATGGAAGGGAAGGGATTGGTGTTTCGTCCCAGTTGTTACTTATCGGATGAATGGGGATGTCCGGATGGAATCCCGATCATCGGAATTCCGTTTTATCTTGCCGACAAGAAGCTTGCGCGAATTGAAGAAGAGTACACAGAAAATTTGGAAAAGGAAGAAGAACTGATCCTGTATCTGCGCCACGAAGCGGGACATGCGTTCAACTATGCCTACGAGCTGTACATGACTGAAGAATGGCATTCTGTGTTTGGTCCATACAGCAGGCCTTATATCGAAGACTACAAGCCGAATCCGCTCAGCAAGAAATATGTAAAACATATGCAGGGATGGTATGCGCAAAAGCACCCGGATGAAGATTTTGCCGAAACGTTTGCCGTGTGGCTGACTCCCGGATTGGATTGGCGCAAGCAATATGAAGGGTGGGATGCGGTGAAGAAGCTGCAGTACATCGATCGTATCGCCAAAGAGGTAGGGCAATTACAGCCGCGATTGAGCGACCTAGATGAGGACGTTCCGATCTCCGAACTGAAACTGACGATCTGGGAGCACTACGAACGGCATTACAGCAAAGAGTACCCGAAGATCATTTCCCAGCTTGGCCCCCTGTTGGATGGCGATCTGCGCGAAATCTTTGAAAGCAGGAAGGATCCGCAATACAAGCCCGCTCACGAATTCATCTTGAGCAACCGCCATATTCTGCGCAACCTGGGATATTACTGGACCGGAGTCTCGCACAATCTGCTTCGATCTTTGATCCGGTATCTTGCCGAACGCGCGCAGGCGGCGGACATCTACTATGATCCGGCAAAAGAACAACATTACCAGCTTCAATTCTCGGCGTTCTTGCTCACGATGGCCATGAACTATCGCTACACCGACCGTTTTGTGGAAGTGTAGGAAAGCAACCACAGATGGACACAGCGCGGCCCTGACGGGCCGCAACCGGGGATGAAGGCAGAAGGATGAAGGATGAACGGAGTGCCGGAAACAGTTTTGTAGCGCCGGCGTCCCGCCGGCCGGTGATTGAAGTGCACTTTTTTGTCTGGCCGGCGGGACGCCGGCGTTACAAACCGCGCCGTTTATTCAGGAATTCCTGAACGATCGATTGGTGAACCGGGTCATCAAAACAGATCGTTTGTGCGTGTTGTTCGTTTTGCAACGCGGTCTTCAAATCCACTGCGGAATTCTGTTTCACCAGTTTCTTGATCTGTCGAAGCGCAGTTTGAGGTTTGGTGGAAAGGGTTTTTGCGAACTCAAGCGATTTTGACGCGAGTTCTTCGCTGGAAAAAACACGATTCACCAGGCCCAGAGACTTTGCATCGGCTGCGGGAATCGCCTCTCCGAGAGCGAGCAGTTCCAACGCACGCCCGGCGCCGATCAAGCGTGACAGAAAAAAAGAGCCGCCCCCATCGGAAACGAGCCCCATACTGATGTAGGCTTCTCCGAGTTTCGCTTTTTCCGCAGCGAGACGAAAGTCGCAGGCGAGCGCAAGATCCAATCCTGCGCCGGTAGCAAATCCATTCAGACAGGCCACTGTGATCTTCGCGGATTCATAGATTTTCAGGATCAGGCCTTGAAA
>CAZDDB010000386.1:0-1044 GCA_964504105.1 uncultured Acidobacteriota bacterium | reverse complement strand
TAGAAGAAGGAGAAGCTGTCCGCGATCCTGGAATTCGGTAAAGTCCGCGCCGAAACAGAAAGCGCGTCCAGCTCCGGTCAGCAACAGCACATCGTGTCCGGAATGATCGAATTCTTCCAGCGCAGCAGTGAGTTCCTGAATGGTTTGCTTGCCAAGGGCGTTGAGTTGCCGGGGGCGGTTCAAACAGATCTGAAGAACCCGGGGATCCGGTTCCGTAATCTGCAAATGCTCGAACATGCCCTTATTCCAGTTTGCGAATCGGGCCGAGTCTCGCGAGACATGTTTCCACTGCTTCCACGCTCTTCTTCTCCAGCAGAGACCGGAGCATCCGGAACTCTTCTTGAAAGAGAAAATCCAATCCCTCCAGATACTTTTCCAACATATTTCCGCGAATATTGGCCATCAAGGTACTTTCGTGGAACTCTCCGAATTCATTCATTCGAACGCCTTCGAAGATGAGAGGATGCCGGGCGGTGATCTTTCTGGAAATTCTTGTCGAAAAGTTGGCCACTCCTGCGCCGAGTTCAATCTGGAGCATCTCGAACAGGTAACGGTGCCGCGCATTGAGGTTCCGGATGTCCATTGCAAGATTCCTGTCCCATTTATCGATCTGGAACTGATCAGGCATTTCTGTAAGTGGGACGTCCGTAAACTCTGCCAGATCCGCGAAACTGAGATCCACCGAAGGTGAGAAGACGGGACCGCCCAAACCTGCAACGGGTACCGCTGATTGGGGTTCCACGGACACGATCTCCAATTCCCCTGCCTGGACATCGTCCATCGAAAGCGGCTCCGCTTCTTCAAGCGGCTCGAGTTTCATTTCAGCAGTTTTTGAAACTTCGCTCTCAATCGGTAGTGTTTCTTCTCCGGAAACAAGTGGTTCGACGCGGGCAGTTGCGATTGCTGCCATCTCGGCAGTATCCGGACCTTTTTGATCGTTCCACTGCGGCGCTCCCAGAATCTGCTCGACAATGCCGAGAAGCAAGAGGACCCATACGAGACGGCACGTATCGAAATTTCCGAATGGGGAGACTTGCAGGATCT
>CAZDDB010000385.1:0-3498 GCA_964504105.1 uncultured Acidobacteriota bacterium | reverse complement strand
GTCTGGTGATGAATCCAGATGACAGTTTGCTGGTCTCCGTGACGCCTCTGGATGCAGACCTGCCAACGGACAAATTGAAGATGAAACTGAAATACAAGGCGTCTGTGTAGACATATCCGATTTGGAGTAGCGGGCGTCCCTGCCCGCCGTACGGCATACGAATTAACTGAAGCCGCTGTACCCGGTTATCGGGACGATCGGTATCGCCTGATCAACGTGTTAGTGGAGCTGTCGTGTTTGAGCTGCGGTTCCGCTTTTGTTTCCAGTTCTGAGATGATCTTTTTTGCCAGCACTTTTCCAAGTTCTACTCCCCATTGATCAAAGGAACCGATATTCCAGACAACTCCCTGAGTGAAAACGCTGTGTTCATATAAGGCAATCAACCTGCCCAGGATTTGAGGCGTTAGCTGGTCGGCAAGAATCGTTGTGGATGGATGATTGCCGGGGAAAGTGCGGTGCGGCACAAGCCAATCGGGGGTCCCTTCCGTTTTTACTTCTTCGGGCGTTTTTCCAAACGCGAGCGCCTCGCCCTGTGCGAAGACGTTGCCCATCAGGATATCGTGATGATTTCCTGTCGGGTTCAAGCTCTTGCAGAAAGCGATGAAATCGCACGGGATCAGCTTTGTTCCCTGATGAATGAGCTGGTAGAACGAATGTTGCCCATTTGTTCCCGGTTCACCCCAGAAAATTTGCCCGGTTTCATAATCGGAAATCACATGGCCATCCAGAGTTACATATTTTCCGTTGCTCTCCATCGTGAGCTGCTGAAGATAGGCAGGGAAGCGCTTCAAATATTGATCGTACGGCAGAACTGCGACGGTTTGCGCGTTGAAGAAGTTGTTGTACCAGAGAGCGATCAGACCCATCAACACCGGCATATTTTTTTCGAACGGCGCAGTTCGGAAGTGATCGTCCATATCGTGAAAGCCGGCGAGAAGAGAGCGAAAATTGTCCGGGCCGATTGCGATCATACTGGACAACCCGATGGCCGAATCCATGGAATAGCGTCCGCCAACCCAGTCCCAGAAGCCGAACATATTTGCGGTGTCGATTCCGAATTTTGAAACTTCGGCCGCGTTGGTAGAAACCGCCACAAAATGCTTTGCGATGGATTTGTCATCTTTCAAACGCTTGAGTGTCCACGCTCGCGCTGAGTTAGCATTAGTCATCGTTTCCTGCGTTGTGAAAGTTTTTGAGGAAACGATAAATAGCGTCTCTTCCGGATCGAGATCGATGGTGGATTCTGTAAAATCGGTGCCGTCTATGTTGGAAACAAACCGGAACGTCATATCGCGCATGCTGTAGTGCCGTAGCGCCTCGTAGGCCATGACCGGTCCAAGGTCCGATCCGCCAATGCCGATATTCACCACGTTTCGAATTCGTTTGCCGGTGTGTCCTTTCCATTCTCCGCTTCGGATACGGTTCGCGAAAGCGGACATTCGATCCAGCGTTTCATGCACATCGGGGACAACATCTTTTCCATCCACTATGATCTTTTGTCCTTTGGGCGCGCGAAGGGCGACATGAAGCACGGCGCGATTCTCAGTGATGTTGATCTTATCGCCGCGGAACATCGCATCGATGCGCTCGCGCAGTCCGCACTCATTTGCAAGATCCAGAAGCAACCGGACAGTGTCATCGTTGATCCGGTGTTTGGAGTAATCGAAATACAAACCGAGGGCTTCCAGTTTCAGACGCTCCCCGCGTCCGGAATCTTGCGCGAAGAGATCGCGCAAATGTGCGCTTCGAATCTGCTGATAATGGGATGTCAACGCTTTCCATGTGGGGCGCTGAGTGAGATGAGTTGCTTGTCCAGTCATAATGGCTCCTCTTGATTTCTGACCTATTATACCGACTTTTAGGAATTCACCGCAGAGGCGCAACAAAAGGGCGAGAATGGAAGATTGAAGATGGAGAATTGCGACAACCGGTTTGTAACGCCGGCGTCCCGCCGGCAGAGCTCGACGGTGCACAATGCTTTGGCCGGCGAGACGCCGGCGTTACAAACCCGTTCGTGGAATCTTTGCCTCCTACGTGCTTTTCGTGGTTCATTTTGCGGCTTTCAAATGGTAATCCGAGTTGCTTCTCATTAGAATATAGGGGTCATGATAGTAGAGCGGAAGCCGACTCGAAAGGTAAAGGTAGGACCGGTATTTATCGGTGGCGGTGCGGCTATTGCTGTGCAAAGCATGTGTGCTACACGCACGCAGGATATCGATGCCACGGTGGAGCAAGCGGAGTCGCTCAGAAAAGCAGGCGCGGCCATCGTGCGGATTGCGATCGACAGCGACAAAGATGCAGAAGCCCTCATCGAAGTCCGCCGGCAGACGCCTGCTACACTTTCCGTGGATCTACAGGAAAACTACCGGCTGGCCGCAAAGATTGCGGATCACGTGGATAAGATCCGCTATAATCCCGGGCATCTTCATCATCATGAAAAGGAGAAGAGCACGGCGGAAAAAGTCCGCTGGATTGTGGATGTAGCCAGGAACCACAATTGCGCAATCCGGATCGGCGTCAATTGCGGCTCTGTGGCTCCGGAATTTTTGCAGCGATATCCCGGCGATCAAATGAAGGCGATTGTGGAATCTGCGGCGTATCATTGCGGACTGATGGAAGAATTCGGTTTTGAAGAGTATGTTGTCAGTCTGAAAGATTCGGATCCGGCAAAAGTGGTGGAGGCAAATGAGCAGTTTAGCGACCGCATGCCGCACGTCCCACTTCATCTGGGTGTGACCGAAGCGGGTCTTCCTCCGGACGGAATCATCAAGAGCCGGCTGGCCTTCGAGAAGCTGCTTGCAAAGGGAATCGGCGATACGATTCGCGTATCCCTCACGCTTCCGAATCCACGAAAATACGAAGAAGTGATTGTAGGTCAGAAAATCATTGATGATGTTGCGGCGGGACGCTTTATTTCCGTACCTGAATTCGGTCGGGGGCTGAACATTATTTCCTGTCCGAGCTGCTCACGCGTCGAAAACGAACGGTTTGTTGAGCTTGCGGAAAAAGTGAAAGAGATTACCGAATACGCAAATCAACACAGGATTACGATCGCTGTCATGGGATGCCGCGTGAACGGGCCGGGTGAGACGGATGATGCGGATCTGGGATTATGGTGCGGTCCCACTCATGTGAATTTCAAGAAGAAAGCTCAGACCGTGGGTGCGTTTACTTATGATGAAATCCTGCCGCGGCTCCGTTCGGAGCTGGATGCCCTGATCGCGGGACTCGAATAGGCTCCGGACTCCGCATCCCCGAACGGCTCTCACCTCTCTATTCGAATGTATTCGTAGCTCACTTGCGAACCCTGGAGCGCTGTGCCGTGTATTGCCCGCCCACCGTAGAAAGGCCATAGATGGCCATGCGGTTTTGCAAAATCGGGTCGTTAGGTCCTACCAGCGTCTGATCTTTTCCAAGATGCTTTCCTGTCTGGAAGTCGTAGAGTCCAACGTTTAGTGTCAGTTTGTTGTTCTTGTCCTTTGTGTACAGAAAGAAGTC
>CAZDDB010000384.1:0-3502 GCA_964504105.1 uncultured Acidobacteriota bacterium | reverse complement strand
CTCCAAAAATTAACAGCGAGAAATTCATTTCATCTCCCTGAGAATATGAGGGATCATGAGCTGCACGGCACGCGCACGATGCGAGTACTGTGATTTCTCTTTCACGGTCATTCTGCCAAACGTTTTTGTCGACCCCGCCGGACGAAAGACGGGATCATATCCGAATCCCTGATCCCCGTCCGGAGTTTCTGCGATCGTACCGCTGCATTTGCCCTCAACAGCAAACACCTTTCCTTCGTGGACGAAGACCATGCTGCAAACATAATACGCGGAGCGGTCCGTGCCGGGGGGCAACTTTTCCAGAATGAGACGGATTCGGGAAAGGTCATCCGAAGCAACGCGGGCGGAATGAATTCCGGGAAATCCATCGAGCGCCGGGACCACCAGTCCCGAGTCTTCCGCAAGCACGGATTGCCGCAAACGATCGGAATAGGACATCGTCAAAATCGGCAAGGGAAAGAAGCCGAATCCGGCTCCCGAGTGGTCCGAACGAGCTGCGGATCTCAAAAAACTTGCCAGTGTTGGATGTGGCAATGACCAGGCTCTTATCCGCGGATCGTGGGAAGTAGTTGCATGACCCTCTCATCCACAATTCCTTCCAGAGTTTTTTGCTGGAGGCGGATCAATTCCTGGATTCCTTTCCTGGCAAGACGCAACATTTCTTGAAGATCCGCATCACTGAATGGTTTCTTTTCGGCAGTGCCCTGTACTTCCACAAAACGTCCTTCCCCGGTGCAAACCACGTTCATGTCAACCTCCGCGCGGGAATCTTCGTGAAAATTCAGATCCAAAGAAGGTTGCTGTTGAAGGATGCCGACACTGACGGCCGCGAGGTAATCGCGGAGCGGCAGATGATGAATCACCTTTTCTTCGATCAGACGGTGAAAGGCCAGCGCCAGCGCAACAAATCCGCCGGTGATGGAAGCCGTGCGGGTTCCTCCATCGGCCTGAAGGACGTCACAATCGACCCAAATGGTCCGCTCTCCAATGGAAGCGAGATCGGTAACCGAACGGAGCGAGCGTCCCACAAGACGCTGGATTTCGTGCGTCCGTCCGGAGGGTCTTCCCTGTGTAGCCTCGCGCGGAATCCGGGTAGTGGAAGAACGGGGAATCATCCCGTATTCGGAAGTAAGCCAACCCTGTCCGGTGTTCTTCAGAAACAGCGGGACTTTCTCCTCAATACTTGCAGTGCAGATCACACGTGTGTCGCCCACTTCAATCAGCGCAGATCCGTCCGCCGTTTTGATATAGTTCGGAATCATGTTGATCTTGCGAAGTTGATCAAAAGCCCGACCGTCAGAACGTAGATCTTTCACTGGATTCCTAAGGAAGCGCTAGAGTAACACAAGTTTTCACGATTGGGTCTCCTGACTCTGCGGCACTTCCGGCACAGCCTGCTTCAAATGCACAAGCGACAGATCCTGACCCAGAGGGCGGCTCAGATCCACATGCCCTTTGAGTGTCTCGACCGGCAGGTCGTCAATCAGGATCTGAACTTTCTTAATCTGAGGAAAATTCAAAGTCAGCGTATCCACAATAGAATAGATTGTGGCAATTTCGGCCCTCGAGCCTCCCGGATGAGCAGCCACAAGCTCCGCCGAAAAATCAGCGTATGCAACTCCCTCCTTGCTGAGAAACAGATCCCGAAGGTGAGTCTCTTTGGGAATTGTCGGCACCAGTTTTTCTTGCGGTCCCTGGATCAGCTCGCGCAGAACCTCTTTCGCCTGCGAGATCAACTCTTCGCTGTAAACAATGGAACGCTCTTCGGGAATTAAGACGCCGGAATCCGAATTCGTAAAAAAAAGCTTGACGTTAATCCGTCTCTGAATCGATCCAGGTTGATCGCCAGGAGAAGAAACCGGCGAAACAGCGGGCGAACTTCCAGTGCCCTCCGGCGGGCTTCTCTTCACCAGGAACACAATCGCGCCAAACACAATCAAGAAAAGCGCGATCCCAATGACAATCGGCTTGTTCATAAAATATCATTTAGTTTTTCATCTGGGCCTGGCCGGTCAGACTGATTTGAAACTGATGAATGCTGCGGTAAATGGCAGTCGCGATCTTCATTTGATATTCCGAATCTTTCATCAGTTTTTCTTCCGCCGGATTGTTGATAAAACCGACCTCAATCAGAACTGCAGGCATGGTGGCTCCCATCAGCACACGGAACGGAGCTTGCTTAATGCCACGGTTCGGAATTCCCAGAACGCTGTTCATTTCCTGTTGAATCATTTCCGCGAGGCGGCTGCTTTCGGACAGGTATTCTGTTTGTGCCATGTCCCAGAGGATCAATTTCAAATCGTCTCCTGCTTCCGGCAGCTCCTGATTGATTCCGATCGCGTTATTTTCCACGGCTGCAATGTTTCTGCTGTCATCATCGGTCGCCTGTGCCGAAAGAAAATACGTTTCAGCGCCCTTTCCGACGCCGCGCAATGTTGCATTTGCATGGATACTGACAAACAGGTCCGCCTTGTTATTGTTTGCAAGCGCTGTGCGGTCGTCGAGCGTGACCTGCTGATCCCCATCGCGCGTCAGGATCACGCGCAATCCGGTATCCGACTCAAGCAACGTTTTCAGTTTCCGCGCGATGCTGAGAACCACATCTTTTTCAAACGTGCCTTCGGGCCCCGCAGCTCCCGTTTCCAATCCGCCGTGCCCAGGATCCAACACGATTACCTTTCGCTCCTTTATGGCCGATGGAAGCATGGAAGGGGGCGCTTGTTTTTCGGCCGGAATCTCCCCCGCCGGAGGTACGAATGCCGGAGCTGTCCCTGTTTTCCGATATACTTCCAGCACCAAACGCGGCGGATTATTCAAGTCGAGCACCTTGTAAGACGCATAGTCTTTGTCCGTCTCGATCCGGAAGATCCGCCGTTTACCGGCGGCTGAAATCGGTATCCTGAAAGCCCGGAAGAATATCCTCACTTTGCGGCGTTACGGTGATGACGTTCCCTTCATAGGACACCGTAAATCCAACAGGCCGGACAGACTGAAATACAAGCCGTGAATGATCTCCCTCCGGTGAATAGTTCAAGGTCAACTGGTTTGGCTGAACTTCACCCAGAATCAGTGAACGGCTGTTCTCCAGCCATAGAAACTGTTTCCCGCTGATGATTTTGAGCACCTTTGGAACAAAATCAAGTGGAACATACCAGGCGCCCTGCACAACCCGGACCGGCTTGCTGAGCGGCACCAGACGCTCATCCAGCGAAACAAGAGAGCGGTTGGAAGAAAGGATCACGTTATGATCACCGGAAGTAACGGAAAAATTTTGATTACCCGCAACAGAATTCAGTGCAAGACCGAAGACATCCTGCAGATCGGAAAGACGGATATAGGGAATTCCATCTAATGCGAGCAGCGGAAAAGAGAGCTTACGAGGGCCATCAAAGATCAGGAGCTGATCCTGCTGAGCGGACAAAGATCCGCAAAGCAGGAACAGCGCCAAAAAAAGGTGGAGGCGGCGGGAGTCGAACCCGCGTCCGAAAGCTTTCCACATTGA
>CAZDDB010000383.1:0-3503 GCA_964504105.1 uncultured Acidobacteriota bacterium | reverse complement strand
CGCTTACCGTTCGAATCTATGCCGCTCCGATGGAAACAAATTGGGAAGACCAGGCAAGACTCGGAATTCATCGCGCGTTTGGTTCGTCGTGCCTTCGGATCGGAGCGCTGAAAGGATATGCGGACGGCTCCCTGGGATCGACCACCGCCTATTTTTTTGAGCCGTTCACCGATGCACCGGATACGCGGGGTTTGCTCTCCGATGAAATGCAGCCCCTGGAAAAGATGCTCGACCGAATGAAACATGCAGACGCTGCAGAACTGCAGCTTTGCATCCATGCGATTGGGGATCAGGCGATTTCGATCATTCTTGATCTGTTCGACCAAACTGCGAAGGCAAACGGACCGCGTGACCGCCGGTTTCGGATTGAACATGCGCAGCATGTGGCTCCCAAAGACTTCGAACGTTTTGCAAAACTCGGAGTCATCGCATCCATGCAGCCGTATCATGCCATTGATGACGGACGCTGGGCGGAAAAACGGATCGGTTCGGAACGAATCAAGACAACCTACGCGTTTCGCACATTTCTGGATCACGGAGTTCATCTGGCTTTTGGAACGGATTGGAATGTCGCTCCGCTCAGTCCCATGTGGTCGATCTATGCTGCGGTAACTCGCGCTACATTGGATGGAAAAAATCCGGGTGGCTGGGTTCCCGAACAAAAGATTACCCTGGCCGAAGCAGTCGAAGCGTATACGATGGGCTCTGCATACGCAGAGTTTCAGGAAAAAGAAAAGGGCTCGATCACACCGGGCAAACTTGCGGACATTGTGATTCTCAGTAACGACATTTTTCGCATCGATCCTGTCAGGATTCGCGATGTGAAAGTCGAAACGACTATTGTCGGCGGCAAAATCGTGTGGAAAAACTAACGACCAATGTCACGAAGAGCACGAAGAAGAAATTGAAGAAGTGCTGCTACGATCAGCCGGCGGAGCGGATCAAACTCCGATCAGGTGGCGCCGGTTCCCTGTTGAGCCTGGTTGGCGCCATCCTGAACCTGCTCCGTTGCGTCCGTCCATCCGTCTTCAATCAATGCGTTATATTCGTCGCTTCCTTCTTCAACGACTATTACTTCAAAACCTCCCCCTGTATCCACGTTTCCGCCGGAATCTGTCACTCGAATCATGAAAGCCGCGTTATCCGATTCGAAGAAACCGTTGAGAAAAGCCTGTTCCAGTAATTCGGCTTGTTGTTCCGGATTCAGTTCATCCCAGGACTTGCCGTCCACCAGCGCCAGTCCGATGTTGTAACCCTCACCGCCCAGATAGCGTCCGATCAAGGCGTCCGAAATGTAATCCAGACCGCCATGTTGAAATTGCCACGCATGCCCCGCCTCATGTACGAGCAGTGAATCGGTAGTTTCCGCTCCTTCCGGAATGTAGATGGTGTTGCCGATTGTAAAGGCACGACCGCTCATGCCCAGGAGGCCGCCAACATCTTCTTTGACCTGTATCTGACTGTAATCGATGCTGTCTCCGTACACAGTGCGCAGACTCGCGATTTCGTCTTCGGTCAAAGGGCGCCCCGGCTTTTCCGCTCCGACAAGTGTCTGTACAGCGCTGGTGGCTCCAACCAGCAGAACAGCAGCCGAATCAAAGACCAGCTGAAACGGGCTGAACGCAATCTCTCCTAACTTTCCGAGAGCTTCATCCGGTTTTCCGGAAAACAGAAGTCCAAGCCCCTCAAGTGTATCCTGGAATCCTTCTGCAAATGTCTGGATTCCACCATGCACAATCGCCCCCGGACCGGAAACAATCGTATGCAACACATCGTTCAGATGATTCCCGGCGTCCATCGCGTCCCCGAGAGGATCTCCGATAATTCCGGATACGGCCGGAGATGCTTGAGCAGAACCCTGAAATAGAGAGCCGAAAAGAGCATTCGAAGAGACCTGATTTTGAAGGAGATTGCCGGCAACAAAATCGGTAATGCTTTTGACAAAACCGATGGCAGATTGAACCGAGGAGGAAGCGATTTGCGCAGGAAGTTGAACCGCAAATGCCGCGGCATCGAGAACACCTGTTGCGGCTGACTGCGCCGCACCGGCAAAATCAATCCGCGGCAAGAAACTAAAATCGCCACGAAGTATCGCGTTCCGGATATCCTGCACAATCTCGTTGTTAAAGAACGGTCCCAATGTATTCTGAAGCGTATTCTGAAACGCTTGAGCATCTTGAGCCAGATTTGTCAGCGCATTTTGGAATTGAGCGGATAACTCCTCCGTAGCTTCTCCGGCGATGGACGTAAGTGCATTCAGAGCGGAAGAGAACACGTCAGTTTGAGGTTGCGGGTCGATCGAATCCGGAAACGAAGACACGCCTTCCTGAGATTCCGCTAACTTATCCTTCACCTGATCAGGGTCCGGTGATGCATCAGGAACATTGACTTTCGGCCTGTTGATTCCAGGTATATCCATGTCGCCTCCTATCCTGAATCGACACTATTGTTTTTTTGCATGAACAGCATACCCCCACAGTTTTATCGGATCAAATCCACAAATGTTGCCTGGAATGAACCGCGATGGCCACGACGAGCCACGAAGAAGAATTCTTTTCAGGTTTTTGGCGCGATCTCTTTTATGAGTTGCTCGACCAACTCTGCGACACCGATCTCTCCCGCCCACTTCCGAAGGTGCGGGATATCCAGATTTGCCGCCTGCACTCTTGCAATGTTTAGAGCGTCTCGATATTGGCGTTCGGACTCCCCCATTTTAGACCACTCAAGCTTTGCGAGGATTGTATCTTCAGCAGTGGCAAACCAGCATGGCTGTCCGGCCAATTCTGCTGCTTTCCGCCGCCGAAATTCTTCCACACTGAAGGGACGATCTTTTCGGACAATCAAATCCACTTTGAAACCAGTTTCAAAGTGGATCAAATTGAACATCCTTTTCTCTCGAGCTGCCCGTTTAGCCCCTTCTTTATCGAAGTAGAAACGATCCTTGAGACTGCTTTCGAGAATCTCAATTGCATTTCCCGTAATTTCAACGACCAGATCAGCATCCAGCGTGACGCGCGGTACTCCATAGAGGTTACTTGCGAATGAACCAACAACCATGTAGGAGATTCCGGATTCTTCCAGTTTAGTAGTTACAAAGGTCAGCACGTTTTCCGGAGCAGTCATGGAAGGATGTCTCTGGCATGTGGGTATGCGGCAAGAAACAACTCTTCCGGCAACGTCAGCTGGATCACCGCGAGCCGGACTTGCTCATCGTTGTAATCCGGATGACGCATTCGTACACCCGTCTCCATCAGCGAGCGCGCCATGCGATAAAGTGCCGATGCTGATTGCAGTCTTTGTCCAGGCGGCATTCTCCGAAAAATCTCAATCTGGACGCGCTCTGCTTCAGCCGTTGTGTCCAGAGCACGTGACTGTTGGTTTGTGTTCATGACGGTACAGGTTGCGATATCTGTTTTCGCATGGCAAGCAGCAGTACCAGCATCCAGATTGCAACAATCAACAGACCGCCCATTTCGCGTGATTCTTCCACAGGTTCGCTGATC
>CAZDDB010000382.1:0-3503 GCA_964504105.1 uncultured Acidobacteriota bacterium | reverse complement strand
CGGATCTTTTGGAGGGCGTGGAAGCGTTTCTGCAAAAACGACCTCCCAAATTCCGCCGGTAAAGCTACTTCCAGCCCGCCGGATTTCAGCGCAGTGAGCGGGGAACTTCCTCTTTGCGGTCTTTGCGGTCTTTGCGGTTCAATCCGGCTTTGCGGTTATGCCGAATGAAGATATTCGCGAATGGCTTCCGTCAACCGCAGGTACGTGTGGTTCCGAATTTTCTCATCCCGTTCCAGCGTAGTAATGCGAAAGCCCGGATAGGAGCTATAGAAGCCGGTTGCGGGAACAACACAAATCCCTGTAGAAGCGAGTAAGTAGTATGCAAACCGCTTGTCCAGCGCAACCCCGGGGCCGGCAACTTCTTGTTCGACAAATTTTCGAATACCGGGATTGCCGATCTGAAGAGCCTGGCGATCATTCAAAACGCCTTCGCGGAACAGCGGCATCATGTAGAAAGCCCCATTCGCCCGATTTACCATCAGGGCTTCTATCGACTCCAGACGTTCCGCGATAGTATTGGCGATCTTCTCAAGTTCTGCGTTGTAGCTGCGGTTCCACGCAGCAAACTCCGGATGATCATACAATCGCGGAACGATCGCTTGCGGCAGGTGCACGGAACACACCTCCAGCAGAATCCGTTTCTTAACCGCCTCGCAATAACTGCGGTAACCGGAATCGAGGTTCACATTGTGGAATTCCACCCAACCGCACCGCCCTCCAGGCCAGGGAACATCCTTGGACAGGCCGCGCAAAACGATTAGCGGAACACGGTTTCCGGCCACCTCAACCATGGATACGAACTTGTGGCCGTTATAAACCATGCGAAAGTAAATCTCATCGGAGAGAATCATCAACTGATATTTTTCAGCGAGCCGGATCAGTTGTTCCAGAACAGGTCTGCCATAGACTGCTCCCGTGGGGTTGTTCGGGTTGATCATTGTAATCCCGGCAATCTGCGGATTGGATTTGATTTGAGATTCCAGATCATCGATATCGGGTTCCCAATTGCGAAATGGGTCGAGTCTGTACAGGATCGGTTCCGCTCCCGACTCAAACGACTCCATCGATGCATGTGACGGGTAGGTCGGCGCGGGTTGAATGATGCGCGATCCGTGAGGGACCATGTTGTAAAGCGCGGAAATAGCGGCTCCCAATCCATTGGTGAAAAGCACATATTCGTAGTCCAGTGTGGAAGACGGGAACAGCCGCCGGGAGAGCTCCGCGACCCATTTGCGGACGCCCGGATTTCCACGCGAATGCGAGTAGCCGAAAACGGCGTCACCATCCCGCTGGATCTCTTCCGTGATCAGCTGTTTCACGAAGGCGGGGACTCGCCAACCCTTCGCAATCGGATCACCGATGTTCTCACCAATGACCTTGAACTCCGGATCAATTTCTTTCAGCTTCTGCACGACATCAACAACTTCGCGAATCTCGTATCGCAGAAACTGGACCTTTGGATTGGAGAAAGATGTACGCATAGCGTCTATTGTAGGGGATTACAGCCCGTTCGAGAAGTGTGGAGGGCGGGCCTCCGTGCCCGCCATTCGGGTGACAATTAGGATTCCGGCGGGCAGGGACGCCCGCGACTCCAATTCATTGATTTCTTCACTGCGCCATTGCGTGGACGCGGGCATGCGTTGCCCGAATCTGCATGTTTTGTTTTTCCAACATCAATCTGATTTCTTCGGGAAAAGTTGTTTTTGACGCGTGATCATAATTCTTTAGTGCCGCCTCTTCTCCGCGTTCACATTCTGCAATGATGGCCGAATCCTGTTTTCCGGCGATTGCCAGTTTGATGTTCATCCAGCCGCGATGGATGGTACCCGCAACGCTCCCTTTCCGGTCAGGGTCGCCGCCGAGTGCGCGGACCACGCCCTGCAATTCTGAAGCGAACTGCCCCCTTTGCCGCGAATACTCCTGCAGGAGCATCCGGTGAAATGCGCTTGAAACTGCATCGGCGGCTTCGCGAAATCCTTTTTCCCCGTCTTTGCAGGTTTCAATCAGCCCATTCAACAGCGAAATCATTTTTTCCGTTTCGCTCATCGTTGACCTCTCTTTTCATATCAAGACCACATCGTGAATGACGATGTCGTGCACAGAGCGAACAACCAGAACCGGACATGTTGAGTCGGTCACGAGTTTTTTTGCCACGCTTCCGAGAAATACTTCTTCAATCGGTTTCCGCGTGTGATGTCCCATCACAAGCAGATCTGCATCGCTTTCTTTTACAGCTTGCAAGATTTCTTCCGCAGGCTTTCCGGTCTTGAGCAGAAACCGGACCGTGCACCAATCTTCACAATCCCCTTTTACAATCTCTTTCATGATCTCTACCGCTTTTTGTTCCAGATCCAGATCCACGAGCCCCTGCTTTTCTTCCGCTACGTGAAGAAAGAAAACTGTGGACTGATAGCTGCGCGCGATTGCGAGGGCGCGTTCGGCGATTCCAATATTGTTTGGTTCCAGGTCCAGCGCGCAGACGATCCGGCTGATATGGATGGGAGCATTCTGGTCTGGCTGCACGAAATTGTGGCTGGGTTTACAAACAGTCAGGACCGGCACGGAGGACTTGTGTAACACCTTGTTTGTGGTGCTACCGACAAAGAAGCGTTCGTAACCTGTGTGACCGTGAGTTCCCATGACGATCAAATCAAAATCCTGTTCTCTGGCAATTCGTGGTATCGCCTCAGAGGGACTGTCCGTTCCGGTTTTCTGAAGGATCCGAACCTCTTTCGGCACGATCCCGGCAACAAATTCCCTCAATCTTGCTTCCGTGTTGGAATGCATCGCTTCTCTTGCGGTCAGGATCGCCGCCGGCTCCAGGTATCCGAGTGCCTGGCTCAGATCCGGTACGGAATGATAGACGAATAGAAGCGCGTTGTTTTCCTTTGCCAGAGCTGCCGCGTAGCGAAGCGCGAGCGCTGAGAACTCCGAAAAATCAACAGGACACAAAATCTTCTTATATAGTCGCATAAACCGCCTCCTGGATTGGAACAGATGCAAAGTGAGTGCCATCTGAGGCCTCTTTGCGGTCCAATTCTTCCTGTGCTTAGTGATCAGCGAATCTCTCGGGTTGTTGAGCGATTGTCATCGCCGGATTGAACGTTTTCTTTACGTATTGATCACCGTGTCCAGACAATGTTTTGGAATCGAGCTGAATCATGAGCATCAGCGAGCTGTGGAGACGGCGCTTAAATACTTCCGTGAGGCTGCGCCAAAGCATGCGCTGGACGAAGAAGAATCGCTATTCCCCAGGATGCGCGCCGCCGGAGATCCTCAGGTGGAACGCGTTTTGAGACTGAAGTATTTCCGCTTGCAAAGCAGGTTCTCAAGCCCTTCGAGATCGAATCAATCCGGCATGGCTGCCCGCCGTGAAATCAGCCGCGACACCATGTCGCGATCGTGACGATCTGTCCCATCTGCTAATCCTCTTCTTCGTCGGACTCAGAGGCGGGTTGCTGCGCTCCGGAACGGATTTCGGGATGGCGGATTTTGCCGCCGAG
>CAZDDB010000381.1:0-3503 GCA_964504105.1 uncultured Acidobacteriota bacterium | reverse complement strand
GCACGCGGAGGAATTTTTTGTTTTCTCCGTGCCCTCCGTGTGCTCCGTGGTGAAAAATTAGGAGGAATGTATGGCGCGTATTGCGGGAATTGATTTGCCGCCGAACAAACGAATTGAAGTCGGGTTGACCTATATTTTCGGGATTGGCCGTACGCGGTCCAGGGCAATTTTGAAGAAAGCTCAGGTGGACGAAACGACCAGGGTAAAGGAATTGACCGAAGAACAGGTGAGCTCTATCCGAAAAGTCCTGGATCAGGAAGGTAGAGTCGAAGGCGATCTCAAAAAAGAAGTAAGCATGAACATCAAGCGGTTGATGGATATCGGTTGCTATCGCGGAATGAGACATCGCCGGGGGTTGCCGGTTCGCGGACAACGCACGCATACAAACGCCCGTACCAGAAAAGGACCGCGCGGAAAGATGATCACCATGAAGAAGCCGAAAGCGGCTGCTGCTCCGGCAGCGCCTGCCGCTCCGAAAGCGTAGAGGTAGCGTATTATGACAAGTACTCCAACAAAGAAAAGCTCCAAAAAAAAGGATCTGAAAGTTCCGCTTGGAATCGTTCACATTCAGGCGACTTTTAATAACGCGATTATTACGATCACCGATTTGCAGGGAAACGTGGTGAGCTGGGCCTCTGCGGGCACGCTGGGGTTCAAAGGCTCCCGCAAGGGGACTCCATTCGGAGCTCAACAGGCGGCCGTCAAATGCGGACAGGAAGCGCTCAAACATGGTTTGAAACGCGTTCACGTGCGGGTCAAAGGACCCGGCGCAGGCCGTGAATCGGCGATTCGCGCCCTGCAGTCCATTGGAATCGAAATCAAATCCATTAAGGATGTGACGCCGATACCCCACAATGGGTGCCGGCCACCAAAACGGAGAAGAGTGTAATGGCTAGATACATTGGGCCGGTTTGTAGACTTTGCCGCCGGGAAGGCGTGAAGCTTTTCCTGAAAGGTGAAAAATGCTTTACCAAATGCATCATCGAGAAGAGACCTACGATCCCCGGTCAGCATGGCAGAAGCCGCCGGAAAAAATTGCTCGGATTCGGCTTGCAGTTGCGCGAAAAACAGAAAGTGAAACGGATGTATGGACTTGTTGAAAAACAGTTCCGTCTGACATTCGGAAGGGCTGAGCAATCAAAGGGAATCACGGGAGAAACCCTGCTGGTTCTTCTGGAACGGCGCCTGGACAACATTCTCTACCGGCTGGGTCTTGCCTCTTCCAGATCGCAGGCGAGGCAGTTCATCCAGCACGGTCATGCCCGGGTCAACTCCAAAAAAGTTACGATCCCGTCCTATTCCGTTTCCACGGGAGACGTCATCGGACTGAAGGATCATTTACAGGAGAATGTACATGTCCAGCAGGCAGTCAATGTCAGCCGCAGCCGCGGCGTCCCGCCCTGGCTCGAACTGGATCCTGAAAAACCGCAGGGAAAGGTGATTGCTTTCCCCACGAGGGCGGATCTCACCATGCCCGTGCAGGAGAATCTGATCGTCGAACTTTATTCAAAGTAATGATTGCAGGGGGCGATCCTCCCTGCAGCACCTGGAACGAAACGGCATCGGGGAAACTACCATCCTGCTGCAGAGGTTCCAAGATTAGGAGGAATTCCGAGAATGGTATTAGAAGGGTTTCAGAAACCAGCGCGTTTGAATATCAATAAAGAAACATTAACCGGGACGTATGGCCTTTTTTATGCGCAGCCGTTTGAAAAAGGTTTTGGAATTACCGTGGGCAATGCTCTGCGGCGAGTTCTGATTTCGTCCATTGAAGGAGCAGCCATCACGGCTGTAAAAATCGGGGGAGCGCTTCATGAATTCTCCACGATTCCAGGAGTGGTGGAAGATGTCACGGACATCATTCTGAATTTGAAGCAAGTCCCCATCCAGTTGATGGCGGACCATCAAAAGATTATGTCGATTACTGCAACCGAAATTGGTCCCGTGACTGCAGGAATGGTCAAACATGATGCGGACATCAAGATCCTGAGTCCGGATCTCCACATCGCTACCATTGGAGACCGCGGGAAACTCGAGATGGAAATGGTTGTGCAGAGAGGACGCGGATACGTGGTTGCGGAGCGGAATGTCCAGAAGGATCTTGGAATCGGGTATATTCCTCTCGATTCTGTCCATTCTCCGGTGCTAAAAGTAAAGTATCATGTCGAACCGGCGCGTGTCGGACAATCCAGTCAATACGAGAAATTGACCCTGGAAATCTGGACCAACGGCACAATCTCTCCCGTGGATGCACTGTCCAACTCTGCCGAAATTCTTTCTGATCATCTGGATATTTTTATTGAACTGGATGAGGCAAGAACGATACCGTCGGATGATGCTGCGCGAAAGGGTGGCAAAGTGCCGATGTCCTCAAAGGATGCCCTGGACAAGAGCATCGAAGAATTGGAATTGGGCGTTCGCGCTTACAACTGCTTGAAGAACGCGAACATTTACACACTGAAAGATCTTGTTACAAAGACAGAATCGGATCTGCTGAAAACGAAGCATTTCGGCCGCAAATCGTTGCAGCAGGTCAAACATGTTCTGGACAGCATGGGGTTGTCCCTGGGAATGGAAACATAGGAGTTTGTCATGCGCCACCGAAACAGGCGGGGAAAACTTGGAAAAAAGACCGCACACAGGCTGATGATGCTGCGGAACATGGCCACATCCTTGTTTGACAAGGAACGGATCATGACCACATTACCGAAAGCGAAGCAACTGCGACCCTTTGCCGAGAAGCTGATTACACTTGCACGGAAACAAAATCTGGCTGCCCGCCGTCAGACTCTCGAATACATCAATGACAAGAAAGTCGTTAAAAAGCTGTTTGATGTTATTGCGAAACGTTACGCAGAAGATAAGGGTGGCTACACACGGATTATTGCGTACCGCAATCGCTGGGGTGATGGCGCGCAGCTCGCTTTCCTGGAGCTGAAAGGGGCCGTTCTTCCTGAAAAAGAAGTGAAGCCTGACAAAAAGAAGAAAATGGCCGCTGCTCCCGAAAAAGGAGAAACTCTCAAGAAAAACAAAGGCGTCACCAAAGAAAATACGGATGCAGCCGAATAACCGTCTATGAAATGTCCGTATTGTGGCTCCAAACAAAATCGTGTGATCGACTCCCGTGAATCCAAGAGAGGGGAGTCGATCCGGCGCCGCCGTGAATGTGAGGACTGCAAGAAGCGGTTTACCAGCTATGAAAGGGTGGAAGAAATCCTTTATATGGTTGTCAAGAAGGACGGCAGACGCGAGCGGTACGACCGCGGCAAGATCCTCGGCGGCCTGTTGAAAGCCGCTGAGAAGCGTCCGATCCCCATTACCGAACTGGAAACAGTTGCCGACGAAATAGAAACCTTGCTCGCGGATCGTCCGGAAAAAGAGATCAGCACAAAGGAAGTCGGCGCGTATATCATGGACACCCTCCGGCGTCTTGATAAAGTCGCTTACGTCCGCTTCGCCTCTGTCTACCGTGAGTTCAAAGATATCGGTGAATTCATGGACGA
>CAZDDB010000380.1:0-3504 GCA_964504105.1 uncultured Acidobacteriota bacterium | reverse complement strand
TGGACGGCATCGGTGTGCATCAGGATTCCGCGTTCGTGTGCGAGATCGGCAATCTCACGGACCAGTTGCAGCGTCCCCACTTCATTGTTGGCCATCATGATTGAAATAAGAACCGTATTTTCACGAATCAGGCTCCGCACTGCATCAGGCTCGATGACTCCGTCCTTCGTTGGAGAAACAAAGGAAACATCAAAACCTTCTTGCTGAAGATGGCGGCATGCGCCAAGAATCGAAGAATGTTCAATCGAGGAGGTGATCACATGATTTCCTTTCTCCCGGTTGGCACGAGCCGCTCCCAGGATCGCCAGATTGTTCGCCTCGGTCCCTCCCGACGTGAACGCCAATTGACGATGATCGCAGTGAAGCAAACGGGCGACATGGACCCTGGCTTCATCCACAAGAGCACGCGCTTCCCTCCCCTCACGGTGGATGCTCGAAGGGTTGCCGAAGATCTCCATTACACGCATCATCTCTGCAGTCACGCGGGGATCCGGCGGGGAGGAAGCGTTGTAGTCTAGATAAATCCGCCTGCTCATGGAACCGATGATACCCTAATTCACCGTCAAAATATCCTGGGCATTGTTCGCGGTGAGCGTCAGCTACTGTCTATATTTTGTTTGGGTTTTGCGATTGAGGTAATCGAAGAGAATATACTCACCAATGTTGCAGGGACTGGTAAAGTATGCCTTGCCGCGGCACATCTGGGTGAGGCGTTTTACAAACGCAACGAGATCGCAATCCGAAGCGAGCATGAAAGTGTTGATCAGAATGCCGCTCTTGCGGCATTTGGCCGCTTCCTGGAACGTGCTGTTGACGATCATCGGATCGAGTCCGAATGCATTGCGGTAAATCTCTCCCGTTTCCAGCGTGATCGCCGAAGGCTTGCCGTCGGTGATCATGATGATCTGCTTCATGTCCTTGCGTTCGCGCGCGAGAATCCGCTGTGCCAGACGAAATCCGTCCCGTGTGTTGGTGTAATACGGTCCCACTTTTACGGTGGCCAGACGCTTTAGCGGAATTTCCTCCGCAAAATCGTGAAACAAAATCACGCGAAAGCTGTCTCCCGGATACTGCGTCCGGATCAGATGCGCCAGAGCAAGCGCCACCTGTTTTGCCGGTGTAAAACGGTCTTCTCCGTACAGAATCATGCTATGACTGCAATCGAGCATTAAAACGGTTGCGCAGGAGCTTTGATATTCCGACTGATGCACCATCAGGTCTGAATTTTCCAGCGGGAAAGGAATCTGCAATCCCGCGCGGCGGATACAACTTAATAATGTAGAGCTGATGTCCAGGTTGAGCGCATCACCGAATTCATATCTCTTCGGCGCCTCGGTGGTTTCAATCCCGGTGGAGAGATGGTGAGTATCATGACGACCAAGACTGCTCCGCCCCACTGCGCCAAGCAGATTCTTCAGCTTTTTGAAACCCAGAAAATCTATGCTCTTGTCCGTCAGCTCAAACCGTGAATTCATCACGTCGCGCTTGTTCTGCGGCGGCTGCGTGATTTCGCCGACTTGTTCCGAATACTGCGGCTCTTCAGGCGCGATAAAACCTTCGTCGACCATGCGCTGCATGATGTACCGGATCAGCTCCTGGAGTTTGTTCTCCGGCATCTGCTGCGCCGCTTCCATCTGTGATATCTCTTCCAGCAGCATGTCGTAAAGATCCTGCATCGTGAGTTCCTGTTCGGCAGGATTGAACCGGCTGTAAAAATCGCTGAAACCGGACTGCAACAAAGAGTCGGAAAGTTTATCGAGCAGTTCTTCGAGGTCTAATTCGTCCCAATCTTCAAAGTACCTGGTATAGTGTGTATATCGCGCCATAAACTAGTTGTAATGCTTCTTATACCGGTCGTAGTTCTGAAACATCGGATCCGGCGCTTTCTTCGTAGCGGTATAAGCCCCTTTTTCTTCACTTCTGCTGATGCGTTTTTGCGCGCAAAGTCCTTCCAGGATAAATTCGCAGCCGGATACCAGCAATCCATGCGCTTCTGATTTTGAGAATCCAAGCAACGATGTCTTTTGGATCAGATCGGGGACCTGCTTGAAATCGGCCATGCACTCTTCGGAGGATGCGGACTGTTTGAGGCGGATGGTTCCGCCGTTTTCGAACCATTCGATGATCGTGCTCAGCTCATCTCCCGGGCCAAAGTACCGGATGAACGTCTGTCCGATGGCCGCGCGGATGATTTCGCGTGTCACGTGCTCGGCGCCCTTCAGCTCCCCTTCGTACTCGAGCTCCATTTTGCCCATGATCGAAGGGACCGCATGAAACACGTCCGTGATCTTTGCAACCGCATGCTCCCGGTTCAGGATCGCCCTGCGCTCGGAATTGCTGACCACGTTTTCGAGGCACGTGATCGGCAATCTTTGTGATACGCCCGACTTCTTGTCGATCCGTTTGTCCTTGCGCGCCTGAAAGGCCACTTCTTCCACAATCTCACGAATAAATGCCGGCACCACAGGCGATTCCTTGCCGCGCTGGACCCATGCTTCTTGTTCCGTGATCTGCATCCCTTCCTGGATGCTGTTGGGATAGTGAGTGTGGATCTCGGATCCGATGCGGTCTTTCAAGGGTGTGATGATCTTTCCGCGCGCTGTGTAGTCTTCCGGGTTCGCAGAAAACAGCATCATGATGTCGAGCTTCAGCCGGACCGGATACCCTTTGATCTGGATGTCCCCTTCCTGAAGGATGTTGAACAGTCCGACCTGGATTTTCCCCGCAAGATCGGGAAGCTCATTGATCGCAAAAATACAGCGGTTTGCCCGCGGCACCAATCCGTAATGGATTGTGAGCTCATCGGAAAGCTGCATCCCGCCGCGCGCAGCCCGGATCGGATCCAGATCGCCGATCATGTCGGCAATCGTGACGTCCGGTGTAGAGAGCTTTTCAACGAAACGGTTCTCACGAAGCAGAAATGCAACGGGTGTGTTGTCCTTTTCTTGTTCGATCAGACCCCGGCAAGACTTGCAAAGAGCGGCGTAGGGGTTGTCATTGACCTCGCATGCCGCAATCACCGGCAGCCACTCATCCAGCAATCCAACCATCTGCCGCATGATCCGGCTTTTCGCCTGACCGCGCAGTCCTAAAAAGATGATGTTGTGCCGCGAGAGGATGGCGTTGATAATTTCCGGAATTACGGTGTCTTCGTAACCGACAATTCCGGGAAATAACTTCTCGTTGCTCTTCAGCTTCGCAATCAGGTTTTCGCGCATCTCGTCCTTAACGGACCGGTTCTTGATGCGCTCTTCCGAATAACTACTTCTACGCAACTCACCCAGTGTCCGGGGAAACTGCATTCACACTCCGTACGAAACAGATCTATACGTGCTTATCAAGCACCTGAACGATCTCGCTCTTGGGACGGTTTCCAATCAAAACCTCTTTTACGCTGCCATCGGAAAAAAGCATCAATGTGGGGATGGACCGCACTCCATACTTGGCGGCAGTGCGTTCATTCTCATCTACATTCAGCTTGAACACTTTCATCCGCCCGGAATA
>CAZDDB010000379.1:0-3506 GCA_964504105.1 uncultured Acidobacteriota bacterium | reverse complement strand
CCTGTTCTTTATTTCGCTTTGTTCGAGCTGCCCGTTGACGGCGGCGTAATGATTACCGCAAGCCACAATCCTTCCGAATACAACGGATTTAAACTTTGTATCGGCAAGGAGAGTATCTACGGGCAGGAAATTCAAAAAGTCCTCCGAATGATCGACGCGGATGATTTTGTGACCGGGAAGGGACAGGCCCGCGTACACGAAGGATTGATCGAAGAATACAAAAAACATGTACTTCAAAGAATCCGATTGAACCGCCCGATCCGTGCTGTTCTCGATGCAGGAAACGCGACTGCCTGTCTGGTGGCTCCGGATCTGGTCCGCTCGCTCGGTTGTGAGGTGATTGAATTGTTCTGCACCCCGGACGGTACGTTTCCAAATCACCATCCGGATCCCACGGTTGCGGAAAACCTGAAGGATTTGATCGCAACCGTGCGGGAAAAGAAAGCGGAAGTAGGTCTTGCCTATGATGGCGATTCCGACCGGCTCGGCGTGGTGGATGAGAACGGAAACATTCTGTGGGGCGATCAGCTATTGATGATCTTTGCGCGAGACGTTCTGAAAAGAATACCGGGGAGCACAATCATTTTCGAAGTGAAATGTTCGAAAACATTAGAAGACGATATTCGCAAGAAGGGCGGTAAACCCCTGATGTGGAAGGCAGGACATTCGCTGATCAAGGGGAAAATGAAAGAGACGGGAGCTGTCCTCGCAGGAGAAATGAGCGGACATCTGTTTTTTGCCGATGAATATTATGGATATGACGATGCAATCTATGCGTCGGTCCGGCTGCTTCGGATTCTCTCCAACACCGGCATGCCGCTGTCTGAATTCCTAAAGGATGTGCCGAAAACATATTCCACTCCTGAGATCCGGGTGGATTGTCCGGATAAAATCAAATTCCGGGTAGTAGATGCGGTCAAACAGCATTATTCCGGCAAAGTCCCGATCATCGATGTAGATGGAGTGCGGGTAAATTTCGGCGATGGGTGGGGCCTGGTGCGCGCCTCGAATACGCAACCTGCGCTGGTGCTTCGTTTCGAGGCCGATACGGAGGCAAGACTTCAAGAGATCCGCTCCGAGATGGAAGGTGTCCTCCGTTCCAAGATGTAACCACCGTGCTCAGTCCACGCGGGCGATCCAGCCTCCGCCCAGGAGCAAATCGCCATTGTAAAACACAGCTGCCTGTCCCGGCGTAATGGCGCGCTGTCTTTCCGCAAATTCCACAACCACACCCTGTCCGGACGGACGAATGGCGGCAGCGGTTTCCTCATGCCTGCTTCGAATGCGGACAAATCCCTGAAGCGGCTCTCCCGGCGCCGGGATGCCGACCCAGTTGACGTTATCCACAAGCATCGAGCTTTTCATCAGCTCTTCATTCGAACCAATTCGTACTAAATTTGTAACGGGGTCGATCTCCGTCACGTACTGCGGCTCTCCTGCGGCCACACCGAGACCGCGGCGCTGCCCGATCGTAAAGTGATGGACCCCTTCGTGTTGCCGCACCACATTTCCTGCTGAATTCAGCATGCTTCCCGCCAGACTGGGCCCGGACATTCTGCGGTCAATAAAAGCGCCCTGCTCTTCTCCCTGCAAGAAACAAAGCTGCTGACTTTCCGGCTTCTCTGCAACAGGCAGATGAAACTTCCGGGCAAGTTCCCGCACTTCTGTTTTCTTGAGCTCTCCCAGAGGAAACATGGCGCGCGATAACTGTTCCTGTGTCAGATTAAACAGGAAATAGGATTGATCTTTGTGGGAATCGCGGGCCTTGCGGATCTCAAATCGTCCGGTTTCCGGATTTCTACCGGCGCGCACATAGTGCCCAGTGGCAACATGCGATGCGCGAATCTTATCCGCAACGCGGACCAGTTCGTGAAACTTGAGCCCGCTGTTGCAGTTGACGCACGGACTCGGTGTGCGGCCCGAGATGTAATCATCCATAAACGGCTGGACAACCTGATCGAAAAACTGACGCTGGAAATTGATTGCATAAAACGGAATCTTGAGATGATGAGCTACACGCCGGGCGTCTTCGATATCTTCGGAGGCGCAGCAACGTCCGGCATGACGCTGCTTGTTGGAGCTATAATCCCACAACTGCATCGTCATCCCGACAACGTCGTACCCCTGCTCCACCAGCAGCGCCGCCGCTACTGAGCTGTCCACGCCGCCGCTCATGGCGACCACAATCCTGTTCATAGGAAAAACCACGTGGTTGTTACTCGAGTTCGGTGACAATAAACATCAGCACCGTTGTACCGATGCGGAATTCCGACTGGTTATCCAGATTGGAAATGGTGATCTTCGCATCGTCTACAAAAGTGCCATTGGTGCTGTTCAGATCACGCAGCAGAGCGCGTTCTCCCATGATATCGATCTGGGCATGCTGCCGGGAAGCTTCCAGATCGGGAATTACAATGTCCGCATCGCTTCGGCCAATCAGGGTCTTGACCCTTGTGATCTGGTAGATCTCGCCGGAGTTGTTTCCCTGGATGACGGCAAGCGAATATCTGCGAGATTCGGGCAGCTTCTGATTCGGATCGTTCGCGGCGCGAGCGGCCAGAGCATCCATTACGGATTCCCGTTTCACCTGAGCCGTGCTGGGCGGTTCATCGTTATCGACGGGGCGCATCAGATCATCCGCTGTGAGAGCTGATTTGAAAGTCTTTTCTCTGGAAAGCCCCGGCTTGTCCGGCGCGGCAACGGGGTGCGCCGAAACTTCGATGATCCCTTTACATTTGGGACACCTCAGCTTCTTGCTGGACACTCCCTGCAATTTGGTGTCGTCGAATTTGTACTTTGCCCCGCAGGAGGGACACGCAATAATCACGAAGCAACTCCCGTACCGATACCTTGTAGATGATGAATGACCTGAAGGAAATAATCAATCTCCCCCGGTGTTGTAAATTTTCCGAAGCTTACACGAATTACGCTTCGTGCAAGCTCCTCATTATACCCCAGCGCCAAAATCACATGAGACGGCTCGATGATTCCCGCGGAACACGCGGACCCGTTGCTGATCGCAATGCCCTCCAGATCGAGCGCCATGACCATCGATTCACCGGTCCATGAGGGTGAAAAGAAATTGACAGTATTCGGCAAACGGGGAGCATCTTTGCACACGATGGTCACAGGAGTTTGCTGTAATCCGGCCTCCAGCCTGATGCGCAGGGGGAGCAGATCGGGCAGACCTTCCTCCGTCAGTAATCCGGCCGCAACGCCAAACGCATGGATCGCGATATCGTTTTCGGTTCCCGGACGCAACCCGCGTTCGTGAGTTCCTCCAAAACAAAGCGGAGCAATCTGCGCTTTTTGTGAAACGTACAACGCACCAGCCCCTTTTGGTCCGTAGATTTTGTGAGCGGAAACAGAAACGAGATCTGCGCCCAGGGCTTCGACATCTACAGCGATTTTCCCGAGCGCCTGGACGGCATCGGTGTGCATCAGGATTCCGCGTTCGTGTGCGAGATCGGCAATCGCACGGACCGGTTGCAGCGGCCCCGCTTCGT
>CAZDDB010000378.1:0-3513 GCA_964504105.1 uncultured Acidobacteriota bacterium | reverse complement strand
TCTATTTGTGCCAGGTGATTCAGATCATGAACCACCCATGTGGAAAGAAGCTGCGACAGAGTTACCTTCCCAAACGTGGGATGCATTCCTTCCTTCGGAAGATCGTGAGCCGTCAGTTTCAAACTGCGAAATGTGCGGAGATTCTCCGCTCTGAGCTGCTCGAACTCATCAAGAAGCTGCTGCAGAGATTTCCCTTCGCTTTCCCGAAACTGCGCAAAGCGGTCAAATCTGGGAAACAACTTATCCGGGCCATCCGAAAGGATGATCTTGATTCGTGTAATCCAATCCGTTCTTTCTCCGTGGATCAGATGTCCCACGATATCGTAGGCGCTCCAGGTATCCTTCCCTTCATTGCCGGTTGTCCATTCTCCGGATAGATTGGAAAGCAAAGTGCGAAGAACTTTCGGCGTTCTTTCGAGTATTTGGATCGCTTTTTCCAATTGGTATTCCATAAGGAAATATTAACTACTTTTCTGGATCTGCAACAGTACCAATTTGGTCGGGAGCGCAGGCGTCTCGCCTGCCTGATTTTCAAAGCGGACACAAGAGCACAACGGATCAGGTATGCTCCGGATGATAGAATGAGCCAATGAAACTTGCAGGGTATTCGGGGACGCCTCTGTTGCAGAAACTCGGGATCAAAGCCGGCATGGGGACCCATCTTGTCAATGCACCCGCGGATTATCCGCTGCGTGAGGCAGGAACCGCTCCTTATGACTTCATCCATTTTTTCACCAAAGAGAAGAAAGAACTGCTAAAGAAGTTTCCGGAGTTGAAGAAAAAACTCTCACACTCGGGGATGTTGTGGATCTCCTGGCCGAAGGGCGCTTCGAAAGTGCCGACCGATTTGAATGACAACGTTGTCCGGGAAATCGGACTGGCAAAGGGTCTCGTTGATGTAAAGGTGTGCGCAGTAGATGAACTTTGGTCCGGCCTAAAATTTGTCTACCGGCTGAAAGATCGGGTGTACCACAAAGTCACAAAGGCACAAAGAAGAAGCAAGAAAGAGGAATAAAAGATCATAAACTTTGGGGGCTGTTAGTTAGAGGCCCTGCACCAGCCGTAAACCGGCTTCTATCCGGAGCATCAGGCGCGTTGGAAGTTTCCCCACCCATTCCATGAGCCGGGTCTTGTCAAAGGTTGCTATCTGCGAAACATTCGCGACGGAATCGCGGGAAAGTTTGGTGAGTCGGCCTTTGCATAGAACGTTGCCGGGAGCCTGCGCGAGCTTCAAGTTTGATGAAAACGGAACTGTAATCACGGTCTGGATCGGACTGTCGTTAAACTCATTGATCTGAATCACAACAACGGGTCTACGCAAGCCGGGCTCAGATCCGTAAGGCGTGCGCAGCGCGGCCCACCAGATCTCTCCGCGACGAATCACCATTCTTCTCGAAGCGCCTCTGCCTGAAGACTCTCCAGGACAGGATCAACAGAGAAGGGTTCCGATCCATAAACGGCCTCCAGAGCCTTGCGAAGGTCAGGAGCGCGGTGAGCTTTCACGTAAGATTCCACGGCCCGTGTATATAACCGGCTGCGCGATATCTTCATTCTTTGCGCAACTTTCTCTCCTTCTTGAAAGACGGAATCAGGAATCGAAATAGCAGTCTTCACGGTGGCAAATAGTATAACCTGGTTATACCGAAAACACAACCTCGGAACAGATCTTGTTAGGGCAGAATCAGATTTTCGCCAAGCTTGTTTAGATCTTGCAGGAACTGATCGCAGGTGGGAGAATCGATCCAGCGAATCAATCGCCAATCCGTTTCTGTTACAGAGCAGAGCATCCGAGCGAGATCCGCAGGAAAGATGCCTGCGGCCTTGCTCTGAGCACCGGTAATGGCTTGTGTCAGCGAAAGTCCCATTTTGCAACAGAAGCCCCAGATGTCGGCAAAATCCTTTGGCTCCTTTCTATCAATGGCAGCGGAAACCTTATTGGCGAGAATATTCTCCGCACTATCCAGGAGTCCGAGTATTTTGTGTTTGGTGAGACTTCCAACGTGCGAAGGTACGTCATTGACCAATTCTATTTTGAGAGCTACATCCGCATCTTGAACCGAGAGCCGGGTAAACCGTTCTTCGTTTTGTAGCACTTGCAACGTGGGGAACCCGGCAGACAATGCGGTAATGATTCTGTCAGACCACAGACGGAAGTGCGAATCGTCATTTACAAAAAAATCGAGATCATCGGAAAATCTGTGATGCAAGTATCCCCTGGAGGATGCCGTACCGCCGGTCAGATAGAATTGAGTGTCCAGTGATCCAATGTTTTCAAGGACACGATCCTGCAGCGGGTAGAGCCTGGCGAAGTAGAAGTCTTTATCCATACAGGAGTTCCGGATGTTTTTTGGGCAGCCACTCTACGAGAAAATCGAACCCTCGCTTTCTTCCATTGGAGCGGATTCGGTTGCGCACTTTCGGCCACCAGTGTACGATTTCCTTAAAAGTGAGAAGCCGGATGATTTCTTGATACGGCGCGTATTCCAACACCCGAACGATGGCCCATTCTTGATCGAGCCGGCCTATGGTCAGACTCCCGTCCAGCATCTTCCTGAAACTGGTTTCGTCAATATCGTAATCCCAGAGATATACAGGTCTCATTACAGTAGTCTATACCATGGGAGACCGGGTTAACCACAAAGGCACATAGGAAATGCAAAATGCAAAATGCAAAATGCAAAATTTGGGAACAAGTCTTATTGCATCATTTTGCAATTTGCATTCTGCATTTTGCGTTGCTCTAGCCCGGCTTAAGCTTCGTGCTCTTCGTGGTTAAAACCTCCTCGATTCTTTCGAGGATGAACTGCACATCGGAAAAGACAATTGAGGATGGGAAACGAAGCACGCGGATTCCGTGCAATTTCATAATCTCATCACGCTTTTGATCCGCTTCCCGTTCCAAACGATGTCGCCGGCCATCGAGTTCCACGACCAGTTGAGCTTGTGCGCACCAGAAATCGACAACATATCCGTGCAGCACCGTTTGACGTTGAAAAAGCACACCCAGCCTTCGCGAACGAACCTGCTCCCAGAGGAAGCTTTCTGAAGTTGTGGAGCCTTTTCGGAACTCATGCGCCTTTGTGTTCAGGAACTTAACCCGGCCCACTTTGGTTGAGGCTGTCTTCTTTTTCCGGATGTTTCTGATTTGTGCGACCGCTTGCTCCAGCAACTGCGGGTGAGAGAACCGGGCGCATTCGAGACAATAACGATTGGATGTGTATTTATTTGGTAAAATATGTGTATAGACAAAGTACGTGTCTCCCGGATTGATGGTCTTGTTGCAGATGCGATCGGGACCGCTCTTGCAGCGATACTGCTTTCGGGCCGTCCTGATGTGCGCTTCAAAGGCCATAGATAGGAAATGCAAAATTCAAAATGCAAAATTCAAAATGTCGCAAATAGACCCGTTCAGCCATTTTGCATTTTGCAATTTGAATTTTGACTTTCCTTTTCAATCGACCTGGTAGTTGGGCGCTTCCTTTGTAATGATGACGTCGTGAACGTGACTTTCGC
>CAZDDB010000377.1:0-3515 GCA_964504105.1 uncultured Acidobacteriota bacterium | reverse complement strand
AGCGTCTTTGAAGCCGTGGAGGGGAGCTGTGTAACGATCGTCGAATTCCATGAACGTCTTAATCCGGTGGAGGTTGTTATCATCAATCAGACCGGGAAACAATTGCTTCTTCTCTTGCACTTTTTGACGCAGCGTCTTCAGAAACCGCTTCATATATAGTTTGTTGACCGGCCGCGCGAGTTTGTGCGCGCTCGACTTCAAATCACACGGCACGGAAAAGGTAACCGCTTTGGAGATCCGCCCGTGGATTTCCGATCCCTGCTCCCCCAGATACTTGAGTGTGACGTTGCCGCCAAGGCTGAAACCGATCAGTGCAATCTCCGGGTAAATGTTGCGGGCTGAGACGTGAAGAATGACCGTATGCAGATCTCCAGTTTCACCGCTGTGATACCACCGGAGCTTTCTGTTCGTTTCACCGCTGCAACTGCGGTAGTTCCAGGCAAGCGCGTCCCATCCGCGACGGTGAAGAGCCTTGATCATTCCCAATACGTAGTTTCGCTGTGTGTTGCCTTCCAGGCCATGCGAAAGAATTGCAATCCGCTTCGATCCGATTTCGGCCCAATCGAGATCCAGAAAATCGTCATCGGGTGTTGCGATTCGTTCCCGCCGGTAGTGCACACCTTTCACGCTTCGAAGAAGCGGTAGAATTGTCTGTAGATGACCGTTGGTCAGACCCGGAGGCGGAACATAAGTGGAATGAGACAGAATAGGCATATACGAAGTTATGTTAGCAGGCGGCGGACGTTGCGGATACAGTACTCTTCTCGCTCAGGACCCTTCCGCGCTAAAACGATTCGAGCGTGAGGCAAAAGCGGTTGCCGCACTTTCGCATCCCAATATTTTAGAGATTCACGATTTCGGCGCCGATCAAGACGTTTCCTACGCCGTAATGGAGCTGTTGGAAGGAGAGACTCTTCGCGCGCGAATAAAGCCTCGCAGCCAGTCCATCCGCACGCTGACGGAATTACGCCCCGTTGTGGAATCCGTGGAAAGGTCCAAATATCGTATCAGTCACCAAGAACGAAATCTTGACCGCACTCAACAAACCGGAAGGTTTCATCCTGGCTGTTGTGGAAGTCGAGGGCGAGAAAGCGACGCCATACTGCGTGTGGCGTCCGTTCCAGCACGAACCTGACTTTGGTGTTACCAGCGTAAACTACAACATGAAGAACTGCTTACCAGAGCCAAGCGGCAGGGCAAAGAGATATAATCTCTATATGAACGATGAAGAGTTGAAGGGCCTTCACGAGGATCTTGAGTCCGACCGAACAGAGCGGAAAGCGTCTATTTCGGATAAGGATAGAATCTGTCAGGCCATTTGCGCCTTCGCAAACGATCTGCCCAATCACCGAAGCGCTGGTGTTCTTTTCGTCGGGGTAAATGACGACGGCAGTTGCGCCGGCTTGAGCATTGACGATAAGCTTCTCCAAGGTTTGTCCGCGATTCGCTCAGATGGCAATATACTGCCTCTTCCCATGCTGACCGTCCAGAAAAGGATCATCAATGGCTGTGAGATGGCCGTCGTTATCGTTGAACCAGCGGATGCGCCTCCCGTTCGATATAAGGGTCGCGTTTGGATACGTGTCGGTCCCCGAAGAGGGATTGCATCGGCAGAAGAAGAGAGACGACTCAGTGAGAAACGAAGATCCAAAGACTTACCTTTTGATGTAACTGCCATGTCGTCGTCTACGTTGGATGACCTGGATCTTGATGTTTTCAATAAGCTATATTTACCCAACTCAGTTTCTGCGGATATTTTGGACCAGAACATGCGATCTACGGAACTGCAGCTTTCCTCATTGCGTTTTACTAACACGGAAGGAACTCCCACCGTACTCGGCATCCTTGTTGCGGGTAAGGATCCAACACGTCTTGTGCCCGGCGCCTACATCCAATTTCTCAGAATCGATGGAACAGAACTGACCGATCCAATCAAGGATCAAAAGGAAATCGACGGTCCGCTGCCGGATTTGCTCAGAATGGTTGACGAGACTTTTCATGCGCATGTCTCCATTGCAACTGATGTCAAGTCTGCCTCAACGGAGACGCGAACTCCTGATTTCCCAATCGTGGCGCTTCAGCAGCTTTCCCGAAACGCGGTGATGCATCGCGCTTACGATGCGACAAACGCACCAGTTCGCATCACCTGGTTCAACGACCGCATTGAAATCCAAAATCCTGGTGGCCCCTTTGGTCTAGTGAACCGCGAAAACTTTGGAATTCCTGGAGTTACTGACTATAGGAATCCGCATCTGGCAGAGGCTATGAAGAATCTGGGTTACGTGCAGCGTTTTGGAATTGGGATTCAACTGGCCAGACAAGAACTTCGAAACAATGGGAATCCGGAGCCTACATTCCGGGTGGAAGACACTCACGTGTTAGTCATCATAGAGAGGAAGAAATGAGTGTCAGCGCCATCGCATTTTTCAACAATAAGGGTGGAGTCGGTAAGACTTCTCTGGTTTACCATCTTGCCTGGATGATAACGGATCTAGGCACTCGTGTGGTTGCCGCAGACCTCGATCCTCAATCTAACCTCACTGCTGCATTTCTTGATGATAATCGGCTGGAGGAACTATGGCCGGACGGAGATCACCCGAATACTATATATGGGTCTGTCCAGCCGATCATTAGAGGTATCGGTGATGTTTCTTCGCCTCACTTGGAGAATGTGGCAGACGGACTGGCTCTCCTGGTAGGCGATCTTGCGCTTTCGGGATTTGAAGATCAACTCTCGGATGTTTGGCCAAGATGCATGGATCGGGATGAGCGAGCTTTCCGCGTGACTTCAGCGTTCTGGCGAATTATGCAGAGTGCTGCGCACCTGCATCAGGCTGACGTGATTCTGATGGATCTCGGACCAAATCTGGGGGCGATCAACAGGGCTGCGTTGATCTCAGCCGACTTCGTTGTGATTCCCCTTTCGCCAGATCTCTTTTCCGTCCAGGGGTTGCGCAACCTCGGACCAAGCCTCCGTAGATGGCGAGAAGAATGGAAAGAGCGTCTTGGTAGGAACCCCGCTGCAGACCTTCGCCTTCCTTCCGGAAACATGCAGCCTTCAGGATATATCGTGCAGCAACACTCGGTGCGACTGGATCGTCCAGTGAAGGCCTACGAGCGATGGATTGCGCGAATTCCTCAGATATATAGAAATGAAGTTTTGAATATCTCGAATGAACCAAACATTATGTTGCGGGATGATCCCGAATGCCTTGCGCTGCTGAAGCACTACAGGAGTCTGGTGCCGATGGCTCAGGAAGCAAAAAAGCCGGTTTTTCAATTGAAGCCTGCAGATGGAGCTATCGGCGCTCATTTTCATGCGGTAAAGGGCGCTTATCAGGATTTCGAAAAACTGGCCCAGCGAATCTGCAAGAAAACGGGATTGAAATTGCACTCGCAATTGCAATTGGAGCCGCCATAGGACAATGCGAAAACAATGGGTCGTTGTGTCTATGGAAACTTTCAGGCGGCTTTGATTTCAAACTCACATCGGATGGCTTCTTCAATCTTTTCTT
>CAZDDB010000376.1:0-3533 GCA_964504105.1 uncultured Acidobacteriota bacterium | reverse complement strand
ACCAGGCAAAAGTGCTGCTGACGCTGCTCGAAGGACAGGAAATCTATCGCGATCCCGCCTGGGAAGTGCACTGAGGGTGTAGTCTAATCATATGGGTGAGATTCATCTTCTTCCGGATGAAGTTGTTAACAAGATTGCCGCGGGAGAAATTATTGAGCGCCCCGTTTCCGTGATCAAAGAACTCGTGGAGAATTCGCTGGATGCGGGAGCTACCAGCATCCGTGTGGAAATTGAAAAAGGAGGCAAGCAGCTCATCCGTGTGACCGATGATGGATGGGGGATTGCTCCGGAGGATGCTGTTCTGGCCTTTGAACGGCACGCCACGAGCAAGATCCGGTCTTCGGAGGACCTGCATCAGGTGGGGACGATGGGCTTTCGTGGGGAAGCGCTTGCCTCGATTGCAGCCGTCTCCCAGGTCACTTTGAAAACGCGCCGTGCTGCGGAAGACGCAGGACTTTCTCTGTTTGTGGTAAACGGAAAATGCCAGAGTTCTCAGCCCGCAGCAATGCCCCCGGGCACGATGGTCGAAGCACGGAATCTGTTTACCAGCATTCCGGCGCGCCGGAAATTCCTCAAAAGTGACGCTGCCGAAGCCGCAGCAATCTCAAACATGATCAACGCTTTTGCTCTCGCACATCCGGAGATCTCTTTTCATCTCTTTCAAGAACAACGGGAAGTTCGAAACTGCCCCAAAACAACCAATCTTCGCGACCGGGTTTTCCAGGTCTTCGGGGCTGAGATGCTGGAAAATCTGTTGGAAATCGAAGAGTCCCTCTATCATTTCAAAATTACGGGATTTGTCAGCGGAGCGGACTCTTTGCGCACAAACCGGAACTACCAGTATTTTTTCATTAACCGCCGTTTTGTAAAAGACCGGGTGATCGCAAATTCCATTTACGTGGCGTATCGCGTATTTGCGGAATCGGGGCGTTATCCCGTTGCCTTTCTCTTTCTGGAAATGCCTCCGGCAATGGTGGATGTGAACGTCCATCCAGCCAAATACGAGGTCCGATTTCTGCAGCAGGCCCTGGTTCAAAAAGGAATCATCGATACGATCCAGAGACTTTTAAATGCGGCGCGCCCGCTTCCGGGCTTTTCGCTATCTTCGAATTCGTTCATTCCACGTTATTCGAGCCCTGAGCTGAACGTGCCTGCATGGACTCAACAACAGCAACAGGACCCTTCCATTCTTCCTCAACAGCCGCAGCCGGGGGGACCGCCGCTTCAGATGCCGTCCCCGCCGCAGCGAAAACTGCCGCAGGAAGGAACTTACAAGATCATCGGACAGTACGACCATACATACATTCTGCTTTCCGATGAAAGCGGATTGATCCTGGTCGATCAGCATGTAGCTCACGAACGTATTCTTTATGAACAACTCCTGGAGACACAGGAACGGCGCGAGATGACGGTCCAGCCTATGTTGATTCCGCTTGTGCTCGAAATCAATCCGGCTCAGATGATGTTGCTCGAAGATTATCTGGACCGGTTTCGGGAACTGGGCTTCGATATGGAAGTCTTCGGCAGCGGCAGCATCGCAGTAAAACAGATCCCGGAAATCTTGAGCGGCACAAACTACTCCGCAGCGCTGCAGCGGTTGATCAACGATCTTGAAAAACTGTATCGCGGCGGAATGCTCGAATCGTTCGCGGAGGAAATGCGAAAATCGGTGGCATGTCAGGCTGCTGTGAAAATCAATATGCCGCTCACCATGGAAAAAATGGAGTATCTGATCCGGCAGCTTCTGAAAACAAAAACGCCCCAGGTTTGTCCGCACGGACGTCCGATCATTCTGCGGATCAGCCATTACGAAATTGAAAAAAACTTCAAGAGAATATGACCGCCTGGAGGACACAGAGAAGATACCGCCACAGAGGACACAGAGGTCACAGAGGGAGAATAGATAAGGGAAATGCCCTTCAGAAATTCTTCACGGAAAGAAAACATGGGTACAACTCCTTTGCGCAGAAAAAACACGCTCCTAATTTTTCCCTTTCCTCATCTCTGTGATCTCTGTGTCCTCTGTGGCAATTTCCCCCTCTGTGTCCTCTGTGGCAAAATAACTCTGTGGCTCTCAAGGCAAACCAGCAGATGGAGATGGAAATGAAGAAAGCATTTTTCACTGAGAAGGCTCCCAGACCAGTTGGCCCGTACTCGCAGGTTGTGCAGGCGGGAGGATTCCTGTTTCTTGCCGGACAGATTCCTTTGACTTCCAACGCAACGATGACGGAAGGAGATGTTTCCGTACAGGCGAGACAGGTCATGGAAAACCTGAAAGCGGTGCTCGAAGCTGCAGGAGCCGGAATGAATCAGGTTGTAAAGACAACACTTTTTCTTGCGGATCTCGGGGACTTCGAAGCTGTGAACAAGGTCTACGCAGAATATTTTAGCGAACCGTATCCTGCCCGTTCCACGGTTCAGGCCGGCAAACTGCCAAAAGGCGCGCGTGTCGAAATTGATGCGATCGCTACTCTTTCAGCGTAGCAAGCGGCGCAGTTCTTCAGGAAGCGAGGAGCGGAACACAACGGGTTGTCCGGTCCTTGGATGAATGAACCCGAGCGTTTCTGCATGAAGCGCAAGACGGCTCCCGCCATCTTTGCCGTACACACGATCACCAACGACTGCAGCCCCCGCGTGGGCCAAATGAATCCGGACCTGATGAGTGCGGCCGGTGTGCAGCCGGCACCGGATCAGCGCGGTTCTGCTGGAGCGTTTTGCGAAAACTACATCGTACCTGGTGAGCGCAAATCGTCCCTGATGAGCGACCGAACGCCGGCCGTGCTTGTCGCGGGAAAGGGATCCCCTGATTTCACCCTGGCGAGTACCGGGAATGCCGCGAGTCACAGCCAGGTACTGGCGCAAGATCGAGTGCTCCTCAAACTGCATCAGAAGGGATTTGCGGGCCAGGGAAGTCTTTGCAAACACCATCAGTCCGGATGTGTCTTTATCCAACCTGTGTAACAGATACAAGTGCTGGTTCGATTTCCCTGCCGCTTTCCAGTAACGCCGGATCAGTTGAATGACGCTCTCTTCGCGGAAATCACCTGCAGGATAGCTGATGATTCCGCTTGCCTTCTCAACAATCACAAGGTCCAGATCTTCATATACGACTTCGATCCGGTCCAGCAACCTCTTACTCATTTTTTCAACCTAAGCAAACGCTTGCGATCCTCCATCTTCAATCTTCCATCCTCACCCTTCAAGGGTGAAATCCCGGATTATCGCCGGATACCTTCGCTTTCTCGCCGAAAATCAGGGCGACGGCGTAGCAACCGCCGGGGCAGAGTGAGCCCTTCGTTCGTTTGAATCCTATGCCCAGAAGCGTGTTTTCCTTTGTGAAGTCCACCTGCAACTGTTCCGGTATGAAAGTCAAACTGTTGGTTGTATATACATTTACCAGCACCGATCCCATTTGCCGGCTCAATGTACCCAGGATGAGGAGCGGACTGCCGGCACTCATCTTTGTCTGCAAATCGACGTGAGACTGTGCGACATGATTGAGTGATTTGGAAAGAACCAGGGGACCGAGCTTC
>CAZDDB010000375.1:0-3564 GCA_964504105.1 uncultured Acidobacteriota bacterium | reverse complement strand
ATATCCGCGGCGTCCGGGGTTCGAATCCCTGCACCGCCATTTTTAAGTTCAAAGGTTCAAGGTTTCGGTTTCGTATGTGTTCTTGAATCTTTGAGCTCTTGAATCTTTCAACCTTTGAAACCTTTGAACCTCACTGCCGAAACCCGCCGCTTCATCGAGAAACACAAATTGCTCGAGGCAAGTGAACGTGTCCTCATTGCCTGCTCCGGCGGTCCCGATTCAATCTGCCTGTTGATGGTGCTGCGTGAACTGTGGCCGCAGACGGCTGCTGTGTATGTCAACCACATGCTGCGTGGTGAGGATTCAATGCGCGAAGAAGAATTCGTGCGGAAATTTTGCATGGAGCGTTCCATTTCATTGTTTGTGGAAACAATTCACTGGAAAACCGTTCCGGGAAATCTGGAAGAGGCGGCGAGAAAGAAAAGATACCGGCATCTTGCAAAAGTTGCTGCGGAGCATGGATTCCACAAAGTGGCGCTCGGTCATCAACGGGAAGACGTCGCGGAGACATTCCTTTTGCGGTTGATTCGCGGGAGCGGTCCACACGGACTGGCCGTGCTACCTCCGCAACGCGGAATGTACATCCGGCCGCTTCTGGAATGTGGCCGCGCAGAAATCCTGGAGTACCTGTCGGACAACAGCATTCCTTATGTTACAGACGTGACCAATGCGGATTTGCGCTTCCAAAGAAACCGGGTCCGGAATGAATTGGTTCCTTATCTTCAGAAGAATATGAACCCGGACGTTGTGAGCGCGCTATTTCGAGCCTCCCGCTGGCTGCTGGAACAAAGAGAATTGATCCGTGAAGTTGTATCCCGCTACGAACAACTCATCCAAACGCACGGACCTGCATTCGCTCTTCCCAAACGGGACTTTCTCGCGCTTTCCGGTTCCATGCAAAAGGCCCTCCTGCGCAGGGTTCTTGAAAAAGCGGACCCGGGAATGAAGCCCGGGGCGCGAACACTGGAAGCGCTTGTTGGCGCGATTGCGCAAGGCGAAACCAGAGAATTGCCCGGATTTCTGAAGATGAATGCGGCAGGGGAATCAATCGAGTTCGTTCCCAAGCAGCTCAGAATTGGCGCTTATGAAGCGGATGTGCCGGCAGAGGGGAAGTATTCTTTTCCTCCCGCTGATGCGCATCTGGGTTTCACGATCCGACAACTTGCAGATTTCCGTCAAGAAGCCGGCGTTGCATTTCTGGATGCCGAATGCGCGACTTTCCCTCTTCACATCCGGAACTGGAAACACGGAGATCGCTTTCGTCCTCTCGGTTTATCAGGAACCAAAAAATTAAGTGACTTCTTTATCGATGCCAGGATCCCGAAGCAGGAACGTAAGAAAATTCCGCTCGTTTTCAAAGATGAGGATCTGATCTGGGTTGCAGGACATCAAATTCATCACGACTACCGAATCACGGATAAAACGACGCGTGTGCTGCGAATCGATCTACTGAGACAGAATGTATAACCACAGATCTGTGCCGGAACCTGCGCTACGTGGGCGTCTTAGCGGCGGACAAGCATGAAAAATAACTCTTGCATTGTGTCGAATCAGCGACGATACTATGGTTTGACTCAATGGACTAATTTGTGAAGACCGCACTACGTTTCTTTATTATTGTCGGCACACTTTCCGCTGTGATTGTAATGGTCCTTTATTACGGTCATTTTGCGGGAAAGACTCAAAATCCGTTTAAGTTCAGCGCATTTCTGGATGAAGTAGATGAGGGGCGCATTCGTGAAGTGGATATCCGCGGAAACGAGCTTCGCGTAATCACGCGCGAGGGGGGGGAATACAAGACGTACGCTCCCCAGGGTTACAATGCCTACAATCTTGTCAACGACCTGCGCAAGAAAGGTGTGACTGTTTCATCTGAAGATAGCGTTTCCAGCCCCTGGGTTTCGTGGGTAGTCCAGGGGATCGCCGTCATTGTACTGGTGGGCGTGATGTGGATTCTGTTTATGCGCCAGATGCAAATTGGCGGAAACAAAGCGCTGTCGTTTGGTAAATCACGAGCCAAATTACTGACAACGCAGCAAAAACGGGTGACGTTCCGCGATGTGGCGGGCGTGGATGAAGCGAGGGATGAACTTCAAGAAATTATTGATTTCCTGAAAGATCCGCAGAAATTCATTAAACTGGGCGGACGGATCCCGAAAGGAGTCCTTCTGATGGGTGCTCCCGGCACGGGAAAGACTTTGCTGGCGCGCGCGATTGCAGGAGAGGCAAACGTCCCCTTCTTCAGCATCAGCGGTTCTGATTTTGTGGAAATGTTTGTTGGTGTAGGCGCTTCCCGCGTTCGCGATCTGTTTGAACAGGGAAAGAAAAACGCGCCCTGCATTATTTTTATCGATGAGATTGATGCCGTGGGACGCCATCGCGGCGCGGGCCTTGGCGGCGGTCATGACGAACGCGAGCAGACCCTGAATCAGTTACTTGTAGAGATGGACGGTTTTGAAACAAACGAAGGAGTCATCCTGATTGCCGCAACCAACCGTCCCGATGTGCTCGATCCTGCGCTGCTCCGCCCGGGCCGTTTCGACCGGCGGATCATCGTAAACAGGCCTGATTTAAAAGGACGGGAAGGAATCCTCGGCGTACACACGCGAAAGGTTCCCCTTTCTGTGGAAGTTGATATTAAAAAGATTGCGCGCGGTACGCCCGGGTTTTCCGGCGCCGATCTGGCAAATCTCGTCAACGAAGCTGCGTTAATTGCCGCCCGGCTCAACCGGAAAGCCGTGGCGCAGACAGATTTTGAATACGCGAAGGACAAAGTTCTGATGGGCGCAGAACGCCGCTCTATGATTTTAACCGATGGAGAGAAGCGCAACACCGCATATCATGAAGCGGGACATGCGCTGGTTGCTCATCTGCTTCCCGGTACCGATCCGGTCCATAAAGTCACCATTATTCCGCGCGGAAGAGCGCTTGGATTGACGCAGCAGCTCCCGCTCGATGACCGCTATAACTACAACAAAGATTTTCTGGATAACATGATTGCGATTTGTCTGGGCGGCAGGATTTCGGAAGAAATCACGCTGGGACAGATTACATCAGGCGCTGAAAACGATCTGGAAACGGCTACAGAGCTTGCGCGCAAGATGGTGTGTGATTGGGGAATGAGTGTAGAAATGGGCCCCATCTCGTTTGGCAAGAAGGAAGAAGCGATCTTTCTGGGACGCGATTTCTCGCAGCAGACGATGATCAGCCCGGAGACTTCCATCAAGATCGATCAAGAGATCAAGAGAATCATCCTGAATAACTACGGCCGTGCGCGAACACTTCTGGAAGAAAACCGCCATCTTCTCGAAAAAATCGCAGAAGCTTTGCTGGAACACGAAACGCTGGACGCAGAGCAGATCCAGCAAATCTGTGATGGACTGCCGATCACCAAGCCTCAGACCGAGGAAGAACCTGCCCGAAAAGAAGCCGCCACAGTTCAAGGACGCCCTGTCCCCGTCCCGCAAGAGTAACCACGGAGGCACGGAGACACAGAGCTGAGACGCAACTACACGCTCCGGTCGCGGGGCAAGACACTTGAGCTGGGGCGCAGAACCCGCATCA
>CAZDDB010000374.1:0-3566 GCA_964504105.1 uncultured Acidobacteriota bacterium | reverse complement strand
TCGCAGCCACTCATCGAGCAGGGATTGTCGGAGATGAAAACACAGGATCTCGAAGATCGCGGATTACTCGCATTCCTCTCCGGGGATTATCAGCAAGCTGTGGCGCTTCTGGAGCGTGTGATCGTTGTCAAGAAGGATCTTGCTGAAACCTGGTTTTACCTTGGATGCAGTCACGCCGGAATCGGATACCTGCAAGCGAAAGAAGAATTGTTGCAACAAGCGCAGCGTGAATTTGCGCAGGCCCGCAAACTCGATCCCAAGCTCAAGTACGCCCCTGCTTTGATTTCACCCCGCATTCTGGAGCTCTACCAGCAGGCGCAGTTGCCGACAAGGCGTACAACGAACTAGAATAGAAATATGTCCGTCAAAGAAAGGGAACATCCGTTGTCCGAACACGAGAAGATTGTTTTGCAAGAAGCTGAAGAATATGGGATTGACCTTTCCATTCTCGAAGAAAATCTTAGCTTGACTCCCACACAAAGACTGGAAAAACTACGCGCCAGGCTGTTATTCTCAGATGAAATCACCAAGACGCGAACGAAGAAATTATCGAGCGCAATTCAAGAAACGTTATACCTCCTTTCCATTCCCGGCATGCGCGAATCTATTCGAACAGGACTGAAAACCCCAGTTGAAAAGTGCTCTGAGAAGCCTGGCTGGTGAAACCGGCCAAGCCGAAGGAAAAGGCAGTCGAATGGAGAATCGTTTATACGAAACAAGCCGCTAAGGATGCCGGAAAGTTAAAGGCTTCAGGACTCAAACCCGCCGCAGAGAAATTGTTGGAAATTCTGAAACAAAATCCGTTTCAGACACCCCCGCCCTTTGAAAAACTAATTGGCGATCTTGCGGGGGCCTATTCCCGAAGAATCAATATTCAGCATCGCTGGTATATCAAGTCCTCCAAACGGACAGAGTGGTCAAGGTAATTCGTATGTGGATACATTATGTGTAAGCGACTTCTTTTCTCTGCGTACGTCACATCTCTGCGGTGAACCCTCTTTTAGACGAAAGGATAATGAAATTATCCGATCGTCTAAGAATTTCTGACCTTTCCCGAAATCAGGAATCTCTTTTTGAGTCTTTGGACAAAAATCTATCTCTATTCCCAGCACTCACTTAGACGGATTAAATCTTACTCTTCTAAGGCGTTGTCATGCGTTGGCGAGTTGATTGCTTATCACCACCCGTGAAACAGGAGGTAACATTATGAAAGTGAAGATGCTCATCCGCGGCGTCGCGCTGATCCTCGCAATTGCGGTGGTGGGTCTGCTGACAGCCGGCGCGAAACCGAACGACAACAAAAGTGATAGCCGCATCCAGAAAGGGCTGGCGATTTCTCCGGTGCATCTCAATCTCCAGGGGAAGAATCGCGCCAAGGTTGGCCTGGGCAGCTATCTGGTAAACGCCGTGGCAGGCTGTAATGACTGTCACACGTGCACCTCCTACGCGCCAGGGCACGCGCCCTACATCGGAGGTGATGGTCAGATCAACTCCGTTAACTTTCTGGCGGGCGGCGTACCGTTCGGACCGTTTCCAAGCTCGGCGAATTTGACGCCTGACGCCAACGGACTACCTGCCGGGCTAACGCTCGATGAGTTCATTACGACGATCCGCACCGGGCATGACCCTGAGGGCGATCTCCTCTTCGTGATGCCATGGCCGATTTATCGCAACCAGAACAGGCAAGATCTGGAAGCGATTTACGCCTACCTCACGGCGATTCCACACGCGGAGCCAGGAATCTGCGCTTTCGCAGGTCAGTAGCGGGATCGATGGAATCCGGAGGCTGAGCGCACCGGAACCGCTGCGCTCAGCCAACTCCGGAAACCGATGCGATGATCGCGTAAGGAAAAGATCCTTGAAGGAGGAAAGAAAAATGAAGAGTGGGAAAATCGGGCTATCAACAAAACTTTTCATGATCGATCTGTGCTGCTTAAGAAGAGCAGCTTATTTATTTCTGCTGTTGGTATTCACTTTACTTTCAACGACCAATGCAGCTACTTCGCCACAATTGTTGGGATCAACAGAAACAAATTGCGCCGGCATGTGGTCACTAAACATTCCTGACGTCGAAATCGTTGAAGTCAAACTTGTCTTCGGCGATCCGGAGTACTGTTCTGTGATTGGTTATTTGAAGTCAAGAATGGTATTCGAAGTCCTGTTGCCCACCAATTGGAACGGCAAGATGTATTTCCGCGGAAACGGTGGGTTTGCCGGCGAGCTTGCAGATACGTCACCAGGTCTTGGACGCGGATATGCGACCATATCGACCGACACGGGCCATCAGGGTGACGGTCTGGACGCAACGTGGGCGCTGGATAATCGAACGGCTGAGATTGATTATGCATACCGCGCCGTTCATCAGGTCGTGGTTCTGGGGAAGAAGATCATTCAGGCCTACTACAAGCGAGCGCCGAAGTTCTCCTATTTTGACGGGTGTTCGAATGGAGGCCGGCAAGCTTTGATGGAAGCCGAAAAATATCCCGCAGATTTCAACGGAATCGCAGCGGGTTGCCCGGCTCTGGACTGGACTGGTTTCATGATTGGAGCCAACTGGGACATGCAGGCGCTTCAGGCAACCGAGAACAGCAATCTCATACCTTTTGAAAAATTTCAGGTGATTGGAGATGCCGTTCTTGAAGAATGCGACGCAATCGATGGACTCACAGATGGGCTGATTGACGATCCGCGCAAATGCCACTTCAAAGCGGAAACACTTTTGTGCCAGAGCGGAGATGGTCCCGATTGCTTGACTCAACCGCAGGTGGATGCTCTCAAGAAAATCGATTCCGGTCCGCGCGACTCTTCCGGTCATCCTCTTTATCCCGGCTTTCCATTGGCAGGCGCCGTATCTGACTTCTGGTGGGCTGCCTGGCTGTTCAGCAACCCCGATTTTCCCGCGGTGCAATTCAGTTTTCAAGATCAATTCTTCCGTTTCATGGCTTTCAATAAGGATAACCCGGACTTTGACTGGCGCACGTTCGACTTCGATACGGATCCTCAACGAATGAACTTGATGGCCAGGATCTTGAACGCAACGGATACGGACCTCTCTCGCTTCCAAGAATTGGGAGGAAAGCTTCTCCTGTGGCAAGGTTGGAGTGATTCGGCGATCGCTCCCACGCGTGTGATTGACTATTACAACGAAGTACGCAAGCGTCTGGGGAGACAGAACGCCGAAAACACGATCCGTCTGTTCATGGCTCCCGGAATGGCCCACTGTTTTGGTGGTACCGGCCCCAATGAGTTCGACTACCTAACAGCCCTCGAACAATGGGTTGAGCAAGGCGTGGCTCCCGAATCCATCGAAGCAACGCACTATGGCGAAAACGGGCCGGACCGAACGCGTCCGCTTTGTCCATTTCCAAAAGTGGCGCGTTACAACGGCAGTGGAAGCATGAACAGAGCAGCAAATTTCACCTGCGTCGCTCCCGAAGCGGGAAAGAAAGGAGGAACAAAATAAATCGCTCCCCAAACTTCACCTGTGTCAATCCTAAAGATCAGGACTATTGAATTCCGGTTCGTCGTATAATGGAGTCAAGAGGGAACATGCGAGCGATTGAGAT
>CAZDDB010000373.1:0-3568 GCA_964504105.1 uncultured Acidobacteriota bacterium | reverse complement strand
ATTCGTGCACAGCCATATCTGGCGGGCTGGAAGCCCGCGCTACCGACTCGCTTCCGGTACTTCGTTCATCCTTCATCTTTCTGCCTTCATCCTTTAGTTGCAGCCGGAGGTCGCTCTGTGTACTATAGAGTACATGGCAAAGAGGAAAACGGACACCAGGCGGAGGATGATCCAAACGGGCATGGACCTGTTTCACAGGCAGGGGATTACCGCCACCAGTGTGGATGAGATTCTGGAGAAATCAGGCACCGGGAAAGGTCAGTTCTATTACTATTTTAAGAACAAGGAAGGGTTGGTCCACCAGGTTCTATTGTACTTTTACGAAATGCTGAGGACGGAACGAACTCCCGCGCGGATTCGAATCGAGACCTGGGAAGAGTTAGAACAGTGGTTTGGAGCCTTCATCGAGTTTCAAAAATCGGTTCGTTGCGAACGCAGCTGCCCCGTCGGCACCATTGGCAACGATCTTTCCAACTCCCAGGATCTTCTGCGACAGGATGTGAAGCTCATTTTTGAGTTTACGCGGCACTTCCTGGCACGCTTCTTCAGCGCCATGAAAGCGAAGGGGGAGCTTCCCGAATCGACGGATCCGGAGGGTCTTGCGGACCTGTGCTTTGCGATTCAGCAGGGAGGGATGCTCATAGCAAAAATTGAAAGGAATTGCCTCCCCTTTGAACGATCGGTTACGCAACTGATGCAGTTTCTGCAGCAGCTTCGATCCTCTTGAGCCGCCACGACCCACTCAAAATTCATGATTGACATTATTGTACTGTTTGGTACAATACTTTGCGTTCTACAAAGGAGGAAACGAATGACTCAGAAAGAACAATTTTTACAGGCATGGCAGAATGAAGCGCCAACAACGTTAAAGGTCTTGAAGGCTTATCCCGCAGAAAAGGCGAATTTCCAGCCGCATGAACGTTCTCAGACGGCCCTCGTGCTGGCCTGGAATCTCGTGTTGGGACCCATTGCGATCCAGCAAGTCCTGGATGGGAAGTTCAAGCTTCCGCCGGACTTTCCGCCGGCTCCGGGAACCTGGCAGGAGCTGATCGCTGCGTATCAACTGCAGCAGGAAAAGCTGGGAGAGAAGTTGAAACGTATTCAGGAATCCGATCTACCGCAAACTGTAAAGTTTCCGGCAGGCCCCGGAGATATGCGAGATATGCCGATCTTTCAGGTTCTGTGGTTCATTTTTTGCGACAATATTCATCACAGGGGCCAGCTCTCCGTATATTTGCGCATGGCAGGTGGCAAGGTTCCGTCGATTTATGGCCCGTCTGCGGATGAACCATGGTTCTAAGAAGAGCGCTTACAATGCGCCCTTTGCAGTTTTTGGACAGTCTCGCCGGAGACTGTCCCAAAAAACTGTTTGTACCGCTGGCGTCTCGCCGGCCAAAACAGAGATTCCAACTCGAGGTCTGCCAGCGAGACGCTACGTCCCGTGGGCCGAGCTCGAGCTCAGGAGCCCGCCGGAGGCGGGCGCTTCAATCCCGGCGGTGGCAGCGATGTGAAAGGATAAGGACCCAGATGTACCTTTTTACATAGGGCGTTCACAAGGAAGGAACTGCTAACCTTATGACATACATGATGGTAGACGTGGAATCAGACGGTCCGGTCCCGGGTGACTATTCCATGATTTGCTTCGGCGCAATTGTAGTGGAAACACAACTCAGCAAGACCTTCTATGGACGTCTTAAGCCCATATCGGAGAAATGGATCCCCGAAGCGCTGCAAGTCTCAGGCTTCAGCAGGGAAGACACTTTATCATTCGATGATCCTCTGCAAGTGATGACTTCCTTTCGGGGATGGATTGAGACGAACAGCAAAGATCGCCCCATGTTCATTTCCGATAATAATGGTTACGATTGGCAGTTCATAAACTGGTACTTTCATCATTTCCTTGGCAAAAATCCGTTCGGGTTCAGCTCAACGAATCTCGGGTCACTCTATAAAGGCATCCAACGAGACATGTCCTTGAACTTCAAACATCTCCGCAAAACAAGGCACACTCACAACCCGGTGGATGACGCAAAAGGAAATGCGGAAGCCTTGCTTTTTATGAAAGAAAAGTTCGGATTGAAAATACGCCTTTAACTTTGTTGAGGCGGATACTCCTGAGCGACTGCGTTCCACGAGGACACAAAGACACGAAACTGCTACTATATTTATCGTATGAGACAATCCAGGCGGCAGTTCATTCAAGTGATCGCAAGAGGGGGGCTGTTTGTGGCCGGCTATCCGGTTATCGGCTCAAACTGGCTGTTTGCCGCAGTCGACCCCACGCCGCAGCAGGCAGCGGGTCCATATTATACGGAGGGGGCGCCGGTGCGAGATCGGCTCATGGAGCCGGGAGATCGCGCTGTCCCATTATTGGTGAGCGGGCAGGTTGTCGACACAGAGGAGAGATTTGTGCAAGATGCGAAGATCGAAATCTGGCACGCGGACTCACGCGGACAGTATGATCTGGATGGCTTCCGTTACCGCGCACAGATCCCGGTTGATCAAAAAGGGATTTACAAGTTCAGCACCGTGCTTCCTGGAAATTACGGAGGCCGCCCCAGGCATATCCACTACAAGATCAGTGCGCAGAATTACAGACCGCTGATAACTCAACTCTATTTTGCTAACGATCCGTTCTTCGAAGGAGATCCGGACAAGAATTTTCGAAAAGATCCCATCCTGCGGTACCGCGAATTAATCCGATCGGTAGTTTCTGAAAAGAATCAGACCTCCGTCTTTTTCCGCGTCTGTCTGCAAAATTCATGAAAGTCTCGGTAAAAAGCCGATAAAGGACGGCAGGCGATTCGCTGAGTAGCATGTGGGCAGTACTAGTTCTTCTGACGCTGGTAGCCGTCGCCTTCTGGGTAATTCCACGGTGGCTCGAGTCGGTGGTAACGAAGTTCTATCACTCAAACCGAAATCGGCCTTCGAATGCCGGGGATTTGCTAATTTCTGACACCGTAGCATGCCCTTATTGCAAGAATCGGATCGCCATCGAAGAGGTTGTTGTTCGTTGTATGGAGTGCAAAACGCCCCATCATTTCGATTGCTGGAACGAAGTTGGAAGCTGCTCTGTTTTTGGTTGCGGCGGTAAAACGGAAAGGCTGATTTAGCTATTCCTTCTGATCTTCTTCTGGAAAAGCATTCTTCAGATCTTCAGACTCATCGGTTGATAGAATTTCCCTTGCGCGTTCTGCATCAGGCGCAGGAACCTGGAGTCTGACTCCACCGATCGCATTCGAATAAAGCCAGTTCAGGTTCACCATAAACTCATCGGCTGCAAACGCTATGATTCCTTCCGATTCGAGCCGGCTTACTGCGAGATCCGCTTCATATGTGTGAGAATAGATTCCTACGGTTACAAGCTCTACCTCTTCACCGGCTGGAGTTTCCTCTTCAACGAGTTCATCCCCCTGCTTTTGCATTTCCAAACGGCAGGTATCTTGATTGCAGTAATAATAAGTATTCCCCTCCACCAGGCAATCCGCGCAAAAAGATTCTGCGCAGCTGTGGCAGATGCTCAGACTTTCTTCATCGGGATGATTGTGACATCTCTCCGCCATGATCC
>CAZDDB010000372.1:138-3594 GCA_964504105.1 uncultured Acidobacteriota bacterium | reverse complement strand
TCAATCCTTTGTGATTATATTGCGATGGACCCACGTACCGTTGTAAAGAGTTTCAAACAAGAGATTCCGATCCGTTTCTCTTGTTACAAAGCTCATGGGTCCTCGTTCCTCTTTCTCGGTGATCTTGCCCGATTCGGCGTCGATCATGGCAGTTTCCAGGGTCACGGCGGAAGCCGGCTGCATAGGCTTATCCTTTCGTAATTCGGCGACTGCCTCGGTGGCGGCGGATCTCAGGAGCTTCGGCCAGAGCTTTTGAAAAAGCGAAGCGGACGCATAAACGTCCGCGCTGTTCATCTTCCCGTTGATCGCGAAAACGTATCCAACGACATCGTTCTTTCCGTGAACGATCTCCTGCAGCACCTTGAGGTATTCTTCCAGCGACTGTCGAACGTTCTGATCCTCCAGAGTCAGTTGCAGACTCGAATCCGAAACTTGTGATCGAACCGGGGCGCCCAGATTCGCTTCGAGTTTGCTCTGCATCTCCGATACCTTGTCCCAGACCGTTTGTTGCTCTTTGGCTTCTTTGACGGCCCGTTTCAGATCCTTGGAAACGATTTGATCGTTAGAACTTGCAAAAGAACTGGCTGATTCCTGCTGTCTTTGGGTCCAGCGGCCATGTTCAACACAAAAAGCGGAAATCGCCACTCTCCCGGAATGAGGACGCAAGATGAGATCAAGTCCGAGAACGCGGTCCTGCCGTCCACCCTTGACGATCTCTCCCGCCTGAATGTAAACATCCCGGTCATTGGACAGATTTTCCACAGAAAGCTCGTTCACAGATCCGGTTTCATGAACTGCAACCTTTTTTTGGTCGAGCGCTTCCTGGAGCGTGAGAAAGTGAGAGGTCGAAATCCGATCCTTTCCATGTATCAGAAAGATTGTGAGATTCCTGTGTGTATGAGGCCCGGAAAGCTGATATCCGGCCGGCGTGGCTGCGTGCACTTGTAACATCAGGAACGCTATGGAGCAAAAAAGCATCCTCTTCATAAGAACGATCCTCCTTCTGCTATATAAGAACGCAGGTGTCCGGCAAAAGCGTTATTCGATTGAAGAAAAAGAGCGGGTTCAGTGATTCAGTTATCTCAACAGGAATTCTGCGACCAGGAAGCCGGCATAATTGCCGATTGCATATCCGAGCATGCCAACAAGAATGCCGGGCAACAGCAAATCGGATCGACCGAGACTGCGCGCCACAGCGGCTGCCGATGCGGGCCCGCCGATATTTGCCTGTGATGCTACAGCGGTTACAACCGGATCCACCCGAAACAAGATGCTGAGACCAAAGAGAATTGCGCCATGGACGCCCACAATTACGAACGCAAGGAGCAGCAAAGAGATCCCAAGGTTCCCGATTTCCCTCAGAGCCTTCAAATCACAAAATGCGCCAATGACTGCCAGAAACAAAAGCAGTCCAAAGGTTCCGAGCAATCGGGCGCCGCGCAGTTTTCTAACCAACGGAAACTGCGCAAAGACCAGAGCAGTCGTGGTAAGAATCAGAATAGAAGGCAAATGTGTGAGGCCGGCAATCCGGTTCGAAAGCCAGATCGCGAACGCACCGCCGCTGAGCAGAATGGCCAGGTCCATCGAGTGGACCATTTCTGAATCGACATCACCGGCGCTTCCTTCCGTGGAAACGGGGCCGCGATTATTTTCAACCCCGGACGGCCGCACGCGCTCCATCACTTTGGGCAGAACCAGGCATGCGAGCATCCAGAGTGTAGTAATGATATTGTCAACCGCCACTGCACCTGCGAAAAGTGTGCCCTGCTTCATCACGCCGTAATGCAGCGCAATCGCATTAAAATTAATGCTTCCTCCAATGTAGGTCCCCGTGTACATGCCGCCGATGGCACGATAGAAGGAACCGATTGAGTCACTACCATGAATGATCTCCATTCCCAGGACTACTCCAACAATAGTTCCGGCCGAACCGGTAAGGAACATCAAAATCATCGGACCGCCGGCTTTGAACACATCTTTGAGATGGACAGCGAGCAGAAGTTGAAAGATGGCCATCGGCGCAACGAAAGAAAAAATTCCATCGTAAATTGGCGCCTTTTCAGCAGAGGTGGGAATCACTCCAAGATTGGCCATGACGGCTGTGAGAACAATTACAAGCAGGGACGCTCCCACATGGCGAAGGAACGTTTTACGAGCAAGAATCTCGGAGAGAACGACTGCGCCGCACAAGATGGCAAAGACGAAAAGGTTGTCAGCAATCATTTTCATCCATCCGGCCACCGCTCGCGGATCATGGATTTATTCTAACCGCAAACATCAGAATCACGTTGTTGCGAACCGGCGGGCCTCCGACACGGGCCCCCGGAGGCGGGGGCTACAAAGCGCCGGCAGAGATTGGCAAACTCACGGTAGCATGATTTAATTTACTTATGAGCGATCTGGAGCTGCTGCGCAAGGAACTGATTCAGGTAAGTCATTTGTTTTATCAACGCGGTTGGTCGCTGGCGACCAGCAGCAATTTCTCCGCGCGCGTCGATCCGGACCGGATCCTGATCACGGCTTCTGAAAAGGACAAAGGCGTGCTGGATGAGAAAGATCTGATCCTTGTCGATCGCAAGGGGCGTGTTCTGGACCCTCAGGATGGAAAGCCTTCTGCAGAAACGCTTTTACACTGTCGCTTATACGCTTTTGATCCCGAGATCGGCTCCATTTTGCACACGCACTCGGTCCATTCAACACTTCTCTCTATAGGACAATTGCAGGTCACCCTGACCGGATACGAAATGCTCAAAGCGCTCAGCACCGTAAACACTCATGAACATATCGAAGTGATTCCGGTTGTTCCCAACAGACAGGACATGGAAGAAGTATGGCGTTCTTTGCCCCGTTCTCTGGCCGGCGCCCGCGCGTTCCTCATTGCGGGACATGGACTCTACACATGGGGACGCGATATCGCCGAAGCAAAACGGCATGTGGAGGCGCTAGAATTTCTGTTTGAATGCGAGTATCGGAAGCGGGCCCTGCCGGCTCGTTGAGTATGGTACGGGCAATCGTCTGCGATATTGAAGGAACTACGACTTCCCTTTCGTTTGTTCATCAAGTCCTCTTCCCTATTTCGCTCCAACAGATGGATCGCTTTATCCACGACAACTGGGAAAGCAACCTCATCCGCGAAGAACTACTCGCATTGGACAAACCGTCTCCTGAAGAAGCAAGCGCCCTCTTGAAATCCTGGATTCAAACAGACAAGAAGGAACCCGTCTTAAAATCGATCCAGGGAAAAATCTGGAAACAGAGCTTCGAATCGGGTGAAATTCGCGGCCATGTTTATCCGGATGTTCCTGTATGCTTCAAGAAATGGAAAGATGCCGGAATTCGCACCTGTATCTTCAGCTCCGGATCGATCGAAGCGCAAACCTTGATCTTTCGTTACTCTCAAGCCGGTGATCTGACGATCTATATCGACAGTTACTTCGACACGACGACAGGGCCGAA
>CAZDDB010000372.1:0-128 GCA_964504105.1 uncultured Acidobacteriota bacterium | reverse complement strand
AGCGCGACCGTGCTTCTTACGGGAAGATCGCATCGGCGGTCGGCCTGTCTGCGCACGAGATCCTGTTCCTTTCAGACGTGACGCAAGAACTGGATGCAGCAAGAATGGCTGGAATGCAGACCATGCAC
>CAZDDB010000371.1:0-3605 GCA_964504105.1 uncultured Acidobacteriota bacterium | reverse complement strand
GTACCCGTTTGACGCAGCAAGTGCCTGACGTTTATGATGGACGCATGGATGCCGAAACCACAGACCTCCGGGAGCAGGTCCAGCGAATCAAGGAAGAGCGCGATGCACATTTCCACCGGCTGAAAGAACTGAACAATATCGGGATCGCCCTTTCCACGCAGAAGGATCCCGTGAAACTGCTCAACATGATCCTCTCCAAGAGCCGCGACATCACATCGGCGGATGCGGGCAGCCTTTATCTGGTAGAAGGGGACGAGGAATCGGGGAGACGTCTTCGTTTCAAAATCTCTCAAAACGATTCGGTGCAGATCAACTATGAAGAATTCTCCATGCCGATCAGCAAGGCCAGCGTCGCCGGATACGTTGCGGCTACCGGGGAAACGCTGAATATCCCGGATGTCTACCGGATCAATCCCGATCAGGAATACAAATTCAACCGGCATTTTGATGCAAGCACCGGATATCGCAGCACGTCCATGCTTGCCGCTCCGATGAAGAACCACCAGGGGGACATCATTGGAATCATCCAGTTGATCAACAGGAAGAAAGATTTTTCCAGCAAGGTGACCGCGGAAAACTATCGCGACCTGGTCCAGGCATTTGATCAAAATGACGAAGAGTTAATCAACTCGCTGGCATCGCAAGCGGCAGTTGCGCTGGAAAACAGTACGTTGATCAAAAGCATTGAAAGGCTGTTCGAAGGATTTGTTACCGCATCGGTAACCGCGATTGAGTCTCGCGATCCTACCACGTCCGGTCACTCGTTCCGTGTTTCCGATCTGACAGTGGCGCTTGCCGAAATTGTCGATCGTGTCGAAAACGGAAAATTTCGCGATGTGCACTTCGATGCAGATGAAATCAAAGAGATGCGCTATGCCGCGCTTCTGCACGACTTCGGCAAAGTCGGGGTCCGGGAAAATGTTCTGGTAAAGGCAAAAAAATTATATCCGCTTCAGATGGACATGATCCGGCAGCGGTTTGCGTACTTGAAAAAAGCGTGGGAGGCGGAGTATTACAAATCCAAACTTGCGCTTCTTCTGACCATGGGACAGGAGGATTTCGCCACAGAATCCGTAGAGCTGGAACTGGTACTCAAGAATAAATTGAGCGCGTTGGACGAATATCTGTCTTCCATCACCGAAAGCAATGAGCCAACTGTCCTTGCCGATGGAAATTTCGAAAGATTGCTGCGAATCGCAGCGTCCACAGATCTGATTCCTACCGGAGTTTCGGGCCCGCTGCTGACGCCGGAAGAGGTTCAGCTGCTCTCCATTCGCAAAGGAAATCTCAACGACCGCGAGCGGATGGAAATTGAGTCTCATGTAACACACACGTTTCTCTTTCTCAGCAAAATCCCCTGGACCTCCGAGCTGAAGAGCATCCCACGAATTGCTTACAGTCACCATGAAAAGCTGAACGGGACCGGATATCCGAACCGTCTCAAGGCGGATGAAATCCCTCCACAAACAAGAATCATGACGATCTCCGATATATATGATGCGCTCACCGCTTCGGATCGCCCGTATAAACGCGCAGTTCCTACCGAAAGAGCGCTGAATATCATCTCTCACGAAGTGAAGTCGGGGCAGCTTGACGCAGAACTTTTCGAGATGTTTGTGGAAGCGAAAATTTACAGGGTAACTGCAGCCAAATAGTAGCGTGAAACAGTCAAATCTTCCGGGGGGCGGGCGTCCCTGCCCGCCATTTTGGCCGGCGCTGAACATCCGGCGCGCGTGGAGGCCCGCCGTCCTGTTTCTATTCCTGCTGTTTCCACTTCTCCTTGCCGCGCACGAAGGATTGCACGAGCAAATTGTCGAAGTAACAAGACAAATCGATCAGAATCCGAAAAATCCGGAATTGTATATCAAGAGAGGAGAGTTGTACCGCGTGCACCGGGAATGGAAGGCGGCGCTGGCGGACTATGATCGCGCAAAGCGACTGGAACCGGAGTTGGCGGTTGTGGATCTGTGTGAAGGAAGGTTGCATTTGGATGCTGGATCCCCTGAGCTGGCGACGGCCCCGTTGGATCGTTTTCTGGCGGCGAACCCAGATCATGCGGAAGCTCTCCTGACGCGCGCACGCGCGCTGGTAAAACTCGGAAAACTTCTGGAGGCCATCCGCGATTTTTCGAACGCCCTGAAGAACGATGTCCGTCCTGAGCTATATCTCGAACGCTCGCAGGCGATGCTTGCAGCAGGACCGGATCACGCAAACGAAGCGCTGGCAGGTCTGGATGAGGGAATCCGGAAACTGGGTCCGGTAGTTACGCTGGAACTTGCAGCGATCGATCTGGAGCTGAGCCGGCAACGATATGATCTCGCACTGCAAAGGCTGGAAGAAGTGGCCTTTCAATCAGAACGCAAGGAAACCTGGCTGGCCCGGCGTGGTGAAATTCTGGAAAAAGCGGGACGGTCCGAAGAGGCGCGCAAAGCCTATACGGACGCCATGACGGCAATTGACACGCTTCCGGAGCGCGTCCAAAATACGGCGGTGATGCGGCAGTTGAAAACGCGCGTTCAGAAAAGACTTACCGGACTCAATCAGGAGTGACTGCAGTGGAAAAAATCCTATATGCTGGTCTTGGCGGCTTTATCGGTTCCGCCGGAAGATACTGGATGTCGAATCTGGCGTACCGCGTTCTTGGACAGGACTTCCCCTACGGCACGTTATTTGTAAACGTACTGGGTTGTCTTCTGATCGGATTTCTAATGACATTCTTTGAACAGCGTTTTCTGGTAAATCCGAACTTTCGTATTTTCCTGACGATTGGAATCCTGGGCGGCTTCACCACTTTTTCCACCTTCAGTTATGAAACAGTGGCCCTGCTGCGAGAAGCAAGCTACTGGATCGCAATCCTGAATATCCTTTCCAGCGTATCGACGTGTCTGGGCGCAACCTGGCTCGGAAGCGTTGCCGGAAAGCTCGTGTAGAAGGAGAGAACCATGCGTCTATCTGGCGAAGCAAAGTTGCTCCGAATCTTTCTGGGTGAACTGGACCACGTTGGGCATCAGCCGCTGTATGAGGCGATCGTCCAGAAAGCAAGAGCAGCCGGACTTGCAGGAGCGACCGTCCTGCGCGGCGTGGAAGGTTTTGGCGCCGCGAGTATCATCCATAAAGCCAAGCTCCTCGAACTATCCGAAGACCTGCCGTTTGTCATTGAGATCGTGGATTCAGAAGAAAAAATCAGGGACTTCGTGAAAGTTGTGGACGCACTGTTTGAGCAAGCAGACTGCGGCGGTCTTGTCACCATGGAAAAAGTGGAAATTATCAAATACACGCATCCACAAAAAGCAAGAAAATAACCTCTAACCGAGAATACTCGAACTCTGTGCCAAATCGACGGTTGGAGCATCGTGTAAGAAGGGGGATGTGGAGATGGAAGAGCGATAAGGAGATACAGAAAAAGTTTCACGTGTTTTCTATCCTTCGAAAGTCAGCCTTTTCAGAAGCGAAGTTGACCAGGATGGCAACAGAGACACCGGTTGCCTTCAAATACGAGCGGACGTCTTTTTTCTTGCTGGATTCCGCTGATTACAATGAGATAAGTGTTTTTCGCGCGAGGCTCCCATAACCGAATTATACGTAAACGAGGCGTAAAACGCAGC
>CAZDDB010000370.1:0-3628 GCA_964504105.1 uncultured Acidobacteriota bacterium | reverse complement strand
AAGAGAACAGTACCGGCTTTTCAGGAAGCTCTGGGGAAAGACAATGTGGTTGAGCGGGTTCCGGTTGGCGGCGGCGAAGATTTCAGCCGCTACAGCCTGGAAGACCTCAGTGTCCCGTCATTTCAGTTCTGGCTGGGCACAGTCGATCCAAAAAACATTACTGAAAGTGAACAGACTAAAACTCCGCTGCCGTCACTGCATTCTCCATTGTTTGCGCCGGCGCCCCAAACGACAATTCGTACCGGCGTAAAAGCGATGACCGCCGCCGTGTTGAATCTAATGAACCCGTAGGGGCGCATGGCAATTCCACCCGTACTTTTTCAGATCGATACGGCCGGAGACGGAAAATACGATCCCTTCTTGTTCCAGCAACCGGCGCTGCCGTCGAGCTGTAGGACCGCCCAGTGAGATCCTGCCGCGCGCATTGATGACGCGTTGCCACGGCACTCTTGATCCGGCCGGCAGCGCATGTAAGGCGTAACCAACAAGCCGCGGCTGTCCTTCCATACCTGCAACTTGCGCAATCTGTCCGTAAGTGGCAACGCGTCCTCCTGGAATCCGACTAACCGCTTTCCAGATCAACTCGTGCTTTGACATATGGCGACCATATCACAAAAGGCATTCTTGACACACTGCGGCCTATTCGCGCCGAAACGCGAAGGATCTCTGTTGGAACGCCTGATCTGCAACGAGCCATAGGCGCCCCGGTGCCGGGGGTGCACGACAAATTTGTTGGAGTGACTGAAAAACGGTTTGTAACGCTGGCGTCTCGCCGGCCAAAACAGAAACTCCAGCTCGAGCTCTGCCAGCGGGACGCTGGCGTTACAAACCAAACATGCCTTCTCCTAAGAAATTCGTCGTGCACCATGGTGCCGGTTGCGGTTTGACCTGGTTCTCCCAATTGCGGGATAATAGCATCGTGCCGGGGAAGCTTGTGTTCGTCGCGTGTATGTTGTGCTGTGCCAGTGCATCAGCCAGCACCATGCAGTTTTTGGATCTGGATCAACTCACGAAATCTGCGCAGGTGATTGTGATCGGCACGGTGCTGGCTTCAGAAGGGCGCTGGGAAAAACAACACACCGATATCACCACAATTACAACGGTTGAGGTTTCCTCGTACCTGAAATCCGGCGCATCGCGTCCTGCCCGGATTTACCTTCGTCACCCGGGAGGAAATCCCTCTCTTTTCGAGCAAAAAACATGGAGCATGAACGTGGACGGCGTCCCTGGATTCAAGCAAGGCCAGAGAGGGATGTTTTTTCTCCGCAAGCAAGGTCAATTTTTCGAGCTTGTGGGCTGGACACAGGGTCTGTTTCAAATCAAGAAAACATTTACGGGCCAGGAAATAGCTGTCCGGCAGTTGGACGGAGTTTTTTTTATAAACGAATTGCCGGATTCAATTCCTGATGAAATGACGTTGAATCAGCTGGTCACTGAAGTGAAGAGAAGGATCCGGTGAAACGAGCAACTGTTTGCGTTTTGATCGTTCTGATCACCGTTGCCTCAAGCCTGGCTTTTGAAGTAAAACCACTTCGGGAAATCGGGCCCACCGCTTTTATCCGCTGGTCCGTCTTCGCGATTCCAATTCCGTTCGTGATTGACTCCAAGGGATCGGAGGATTCCGGATTTACCGACACTTCAACCGCGATCAACAATGCCTTTTCCGCGTGGCAAACAGTTTCAAAACAAAGGATACGATTCACGTTTGCCGGCCAGAAAACTCCCGCCACTGTTAACTGCGCCGACCGGACCAACAGTCTCCTCTGGATTGAACGGAATTGGCCCGCCTCTTCTGTCATTCTTGCCATCACCCGTACCACCTTTTTCATTCAAGACCCGCCCGATTTGATCGATGCAGACATTTCATTCAATGGAGAGGATTTCCTCTGGAGCGGCACCGAGGAGTCCGGCAGAGTAAGCATCCAGGAAGTTGCGCAACATGAAATAGGACATATGATCGGGCTGCAACACAGCCAGGTTAGCGGCGCCATCATGCTGCCGGGAGGATCGGACACTGTAACGCTTTCCAAGGACGACAAAGCGGCCATCCGTTTCTTGTATCCGTCCAGCGCCTCTTCCAAGTTCAAGATTCTATCTCCCCCGAAGCGTACCACGCTCCTGGAAGATTCAAGCTCATTGCCCCTGGCAACGTTTCGCTGGACCTCGCCCGGTTCACTTACGAATTTTGTAGTGGAGTTTTCTTCTTCTCAAGATTTCTCTCCGGCAAACCAGGTGATCAGCATTGCAACGGGCGGTTCCAGTTTTCTGCAGGAGACAAGCTCCCTGCGGAAACAACTGCAGAAACTTGCCGGGGAAACAAAAAAAATCTTCTGGCGTGTCCAGGCCGATTCCTCCTCCGGCCGCCAAACCACAAAAACCGCCAACTTCCTGTTTGAGTAGCGGTGGAGGTTCGCGGTTTGTAACGCCGGCGTCTCGCCGGCCTGAGCACATGCCTGCAACGAATCCACAATATGCGAGCGGGAGCGAGCATGATTGATTCGTATTAAATTCTTTGAGTCCACCCTCTCTTTGTGGTGAAATAAGACCTCATGCAAACCGGACAAACGATTCTACACTACCGCATCGGCAACAAGATCGGCCAGGGCGGAATGGGACAGGTCTACAAAGCGGAAGATCTGAAACTGGGACGCTCCGTCGCGATCAAGCTATTGCCCCCAGGTTCTGCGGAAGACGAGAAAGCAAAACGGCGCCTGCTCCAGGAAGCCAGGGCCGCTTCAGCTCTCAATCATCCCAACATTGTCACCATCTATTCCATCGAAGAGACCGAGGGTCTCGATTTTATTGTCATGGAATATGTGGAAGGAGAAACACTCAGTTCACTGATCCATGAGCGCGCGCTCGATACTGCGCAGCTTCTGGATATCGGATCACAGGTAGCTGACGGCCTGGCAGCGGCGCACGCGGCCGGGTTGATCCACCGGGATATCAAGCCTGCGAACATATTAGTAACACCACGGGGACAGGCCAAGATCCTGGATTTCGGTCTGGCGAAACTCGTCCAGATCTCGGATGAACAGCTTAGCTCCGAACAGACGATGAGCAAATTGACGAAAACAGGAATGATTGTCGGAACGGTTGCGTATATGTCTCCGGAGCAAACACGCGGTGAAGTGCTCGATTTGCGAACGGACATTTTTTCGCTCGGCTGCGTGTTGTATCAGGCCGCCACGGGAAAAGTCCCGTTCACCGGTCCGAGTGTGCTTTCGGTGCTTCACGAAATTGCTGTCACCGATCCCCCGCCCCCCAGCAGTATCACAAAGGCGTTGCCCCGGGGCCTGGACAGCATCATCCAAAAGTCGCTGGCAAAGAGCCGCGAACGGCGCTATTCCTCCGCCGCGGAACTGGCTGAGGCTCTGCGCGGACTCCGTTTTACCAGCCGGTATCAGATGGTGCGCGAAATCGGTCGCGGTGGAATGGGTGTGGTCCATCTCGCGCGTGACCCGCTTCTCGACCGCGAAGTCGCAGTCAAAGTAATCACTCCCGATCTTCTGAGCCCGGAAGCGATTGAGCGCTTCAAACGGGAAGCGCGTGTGGTCGCAAAAATGGATCACCCGGCGATCGTAGGAATCTACGATATCGGCGAGCAGGACAATTCCCTGTTTTTTGT
>CAZDDB010000369.1:2743-3635 GCA_964504105.1 uncultured Acidobacteriota bacterium | reverse complement strand
GCGGTTGCCGTGAAGTTCATCATAGAGATCAGGATGAGCGTCAAAATGAAGAACGCCAAAACGCGCTCCACTGCGGTGAAACGCTTTCAAAACCGGATAGGTGATTGAATGGTCTCCACCAAGTGAAATGAGATTTAGTCCGCGTTCCAGAATTGTTGAAACCCCTTTCTCAATCTCGCCAAAATGATCCACTGCAGATGCAAAATCAAGATCTCCCGCGTCCAGCCACGGAGCCTGTTCCAAGTCGGTTCCGTTTTCAGTCCAAAGGTTCGAAGAATCGCAGCGTAGCGCTTGCCGGATTAGCGGGGGAGCCTCCGCCGGGCCTTTCATATAAGAAGAATTGTCATCGAATGGAATGCCCAAAAGCGCAATCCTGGCGTCTTTTGATCTCTCCAGCTTCTGCAGTAGACTGCCCACGGAGTCATTGTAGTATGAACGGTATGAAGTTGGCATTCCTGTTGGTTCTCGCGGGATTGACGGCGTTATTTGTTACGGTCCGCGACATCCACACGCTGGACCTGTTTGGAAATCTTGCGCAGTGGGCTGCTCTGCTGTTCGGCGCTATCAGTTTGACGCGCGGCGCCAACACGTTCGCGCATGGAAGCGTCCTACAAAAGGCGTGGATCCGAATTGCAATCGGCGTATGGATCTGGCTGGCCGGTCAAACCATGATCGGCTATTCGGAACTTGTGCTGCACCAGATCGGCTACGGAACAGTGGCGGATGCATTCTGGCTGCTTGGCTATGTGATCATGCTTTCGGGACTCGTCTTGCTGATGCAGGAACTTCGGCGGGAGAACAACAAAAACTATCGAATCCATGTCCTTGTTCTGATCGGCGCTTTTTTCATCGTGTTCTTTCCATTCCTCTGGAGATTGATTGCAAATCCAGA
>CAZDDB010000369.1:0-2733 GCA_964504105.1 uncultured Acidobacteriota bacterium | reverse complement strand
CTCGATCTTGCTTATCCAGCTTTTAGCTATGCGTTAACTGGAATCAGCTTCATCCTGTACCTCATGTCCCGCGCATCCGGGAAAAGCGGTTTGAGCGAAGCCTCCCTGTTGTTGTGCGTCAGCTTTGCCCTGACTGCTGGAACTGATCTCTTGTTTGCGCTTCATACAGATTTCAACTCTTACATGTATCGATTAGTCGATATCTTCTATTTCGCAGCGTATTTTCTATTCGTATTCGCGGGAAATCGATTGGTTTCACAAAGTGAAACATAGTTTCATGCTATGAAACACGAGAATTCCTGAGCAGTTGTTCAGGCCTCCACGGGCTCGCGGGCTTTGAGTTTCGGTAGGGCTTTTATTGTTTTGCCGGCTTTCTGTTCGGCAAGTCGCAGATCATAGAGGGTCTGCAGATTCAACCAAAACTCCGCGCTTGTACCGAACCAGCGGACGGAAGCGAAGGAGCGCCGCCAACGATATCGTTGAAGCGATCTGGTGCAGGCTGCCGAGACAGCGGAAGACGGATCCAGCGACCGTGATATTCTGGTTTGATGAAGCCAATCTTCGGGGGTGCCATGAAAACTGGTCTGATTTCTCTGACAATCTTCTTTTTCCTTTTCGCAGGAATCGCTCGAGGGCAAACTTCCACTATCGTCCCTTTTGATGCGGAGAAGGCGCGTGCGGCTTCACATCTCCAGGATCCTGCAGCCGCAACCAAAGCGTATCTCGATGCGGTTCCGCAGGAGCGAAGGGCCAAAACAAAGGCTTACGCTCACGGCAATTATGTTCTGGGGATCGTGGATTTTCTTTTTACCGGCGCTGTGCTGATGATTCTTATTGCTGCCGGCATCTCCGTGCGGTTTCGCAATATCGCGCGTCGCATCACGCGTTTCCGTCCGTTGCAAACGGCACTTTACTGGTTCCAATTTCTGGTGGTTGTCACTCTGATTCAATTTCCGCTGACCATCTACAACTCGTACTACCGTGAAAAGGCATATGGCCTGCTGACACAGAGTTTATCGAGCTGGCTGACGGATCAGGCAAAGGGACTTCTGATCGGTTGCATCCTTGGCGGTTTGCTGCTGATGATCCTGTATGGCGTTCTTAGAAAAGCGCCTCGTACCTGGTGGCTGTGGGGATCGGCGGTCACGATTGTATTCATGATTGTGGTCGTAGCGATTGCACCCGTTTTTATCATGCCGTTGTTTAACAAGTTCACGCCCGTAAAGAATCTGGAGATCCGGGAGAGCATCCTTCAAATGGCGCATGAGCAGGGCATTCCCGCGGATGAAGTGTATGAGATGGATGCAAGCAAGAGGACCGATCGTGTCGGCGCATTTGTCAACGGACTTCTCGGCACCATGCGCATTGTGATGTTTGACAACACATTGAAGCGATGCACACAGGAAGAGATCCAGATGATCATGGGACACGAGATGGCTCACTATGTTTTGAACCATGTCTGGAAAGGGATCGCATTTTTTGGAGTATTGATTCTTCTGGGATTTTTGTTTATGCGATGGGCTTTTGCAAAGGTTCTTGCGCGATGGCCAAATACAGGCATCGAAGGAGTCTACGATATTGCCGGACTTCCACTGTTGTGGCTGCTTCTCAGCGTGTTTCTGTTTGTGACTTCTCCGGTTACGAACAGTTACAGCCGGTGGACCGAAGACGAAGCGGATGATTTTGGATTGAACGCAAGTCATCAGCCGGACGGAGCCGCCACTACGTTTCTAAAACTGGGTGAGTATCGCGATCTGGATCCGGATCCCATCGTCGAAGTTCTGTTCTTTGATCATCCTTCGGGCAGCTCGCGCATCCTGAACGCCATGGAATGGAAAAAAGCGCATTCATCGGTACCCTGATGCTTGGACACATGTGGCTGCATCCATGAGGGAAACAGCTTTTTGGCAACTGCTGGTGCAGAGTTTCGGGGTTCTTGTTCGCGATTTCCATTTTCATCTCTTAGTTCGGGATTTCGCTTGTTGGAGGAAATTACAATAGAGGAAAGGGTCTGATGGGACGATCATCGAATACAAGGTGTAACATATTAGAATGCGTCGCCCCATTATCGGAGTCGTTGGAGGAGGCCAGAATATGGTCCCCGATACTTCCGACACATATAAGATGGCTCAAACGCTCGGTGAGTTGATCGCGCGTGCGGGAGCCATTCTTTTGTGTGGGGGTGGTAGCGGTGTCATGGAAGCATCGGCCGTTGCCGCCAGACGCGTTGGTGGTCACACGGTAGGAGTCATGCCATCGCACAGTCCTCCCAATGCAGGCATTGAACACACAGTGTTTACCGGAATGGGAGATGGTCGTAATTTCCTGAATGCTGTAGTGTCCGATGTCCTGATCGCAATGAAGGGCGAAGCTGGAACACTCTCGGAGATCGCCCTAGCCATGAAGGTTGGCACACCAGTCGTGTATCTTTGTGCGTGGGAGTTTCTAAACGTGAACGGCCTTCCCAATATGCCGTACGTTTCCGGTCCCCAATTTGCAATCATCGAGGCATTCAGGCAACTTGGAATCGCGCCCGGACAGAAGATCGACCGGCCTGTGAAGCAGCCATCTGTACCGAACCAGGAAGAAAATCTGGTAGAGCTCGCTCGCGTGATCACCTTGTGGTGAAGAGGTAACCAGTGCACTGTAACACATGGTTATGAAGTGTTCCATTACCGGAAAACGGTTTTGTAGCTCCGGCGTCCCCGCCGGCCAAAGCATTGTGCATCGTCG
>CAZDDB010000368.1:0-3637 GCA_964504105.1 uncultured Acidobacteriota bacterium | reverse complement strand
ATTTGAAACAAGAGAGCGGAGGAAGAGGCAACCAGAACAATGTGAAGCCACTGGACACCCAGATTCGGGTTTCGGAGAAACTTACGGACCAATGCGTGCAGATATAGATAGACGGGGCTAAAGTCTACGATGCGATGGGACGGCAACTTGTGATCCAGAACCATTTGCGCCGCCGTCGTGTATTTGCTGATTTGAGAAACGGGCAACAGGGTAAAGATAACGAGAGAATAAAACAGGACGGTGAATCCTGCTAAACCGATGGTAAGAAGTCTTGACGGGGAACCGTCTTCATCCTTCATCCTTCATCCTTTAAGTGTACTTGCTCATGGCAAGGCAGTACCGGATTGCGAAGACATCGGAAAGCACGCGAAGCGTATGAATTGCGCGCACCTTGCTTTCTTCCACGTTCTTCCATGTGACCGGCACTTCTGCAACTCGAAGCCCCCGAACCAGGGCAATCGTGAGCATCTCGATATCGAAGGCAAATCCATCGATGCTCATTCGCGGAACAATCAATCCCGCCGCCTTGCGAGTCATCATTTTAAAACCGCACTGCGTATCAGCGAATTCCAGCGGAAGCATGGTCCTGATAATCCAGTTTCCCATTTTTCCGGTCGTATCCCTCAGCCATGCCTGTCTGACTTCCACGTTGGAGTCCTGAAGTCCACGGCTTCCGATTGCCAGATCGTAGCCCTCCGCAATGGATTGCATCAGTTTCGAAACTTCTTCGATCGGCGTCGAAAAATCAGCGTCTGAAAATAACAGATACTCCCCGCAGGCCTCCTGCAATCCATGACGCACCGCATACCCCTTTCCCCGGTTTTCTCTCTGCCGGATGATCCGCATCGATGCAAAGGATGCCTGCAATTTCCGAAGTTCTTCGCAGGTTCGATCGGAGCTTCCATCATCCACACAAAGAATCTCCCACTGCCACGGTGATTTTCTACAGTATTCGAAGACGGAAGGCAGAGACTTCCCGAGACGGTTTTCCTCATTGTACAACGGAACAATGAGAGAGACGAATTTGGTTTCCGGCGTCATGGGTTTCCGGAAAGAAAAGGCACCATCGGATCGGGATCCAGCGGATTGATGCGGCGAGCCAGGGCAAAATCTTCGAGGGCCTGTTGGGGTTTGCGCGACAACAAGGCGATCTGGCCTCTCAGATTGGCGCGTGTGCCGTTGAAATACCGGTGCAGAACCGCGGGATCGGGATGCGAAGTGTTCTGGAGATACGCGTGCACCGGCTCGAGGTTTTGAACAAGCCGGCGAAAATTCACAAGCCAGGAACCCTGCCGGTCCAGAATCCGCGAACTCTCGTATTCTACCGTCATCCGGTCATCCATATGAGGCGAAACATCTTGCAACATGCGTTTCAAACTGTCTTTTCCAAGCAGAAAGTAATCCAGAAGCAAATACGGGTTGCGCACACCAATCTCCTCCAGATCCTTGCGGACACCGTCCAGTTGAAAAGCACTTTCCATGGACGCAAGCGAAATGCCCTCCCCGCCTTTCCTTCCTGTCACAATGATGTAAGGGTTGACTGTGGAATTGACGTACCAGACATAGGTCTCGGGAAACACGTCCACAAAGGCTCGCAGGATCTCTTCAACATTCTTCAGCGCAAGCGAATAAAGCGGGATCCACTGAGAATGTACCCCACCGGGATTCAGCTTTGCATAGACCAGCTCATAATAATCTTTTGTGTATAAGGAGCCGTTGCCCGAATAGCGAGGATGGATGGAATCCGAAAGGATCACATCAAACCTCTGGTTCGTGTTCTGCAAGAAACTGCGTCCGTCAAAATAGATAAAATTGAGCGTTCCGGAAGAAACAATGCCATGATTCACATCGCGGAAATATGCGTCCGCGTTTCGTACCACCGCCCGCGAAAGCTCCACAACTGTGATCTTTGTTTCAGGATAAAGCGAAACAGAATAGGCGGTTCCGCCGCTTCCGAAACCGATGTGGAGAACGTTCTTCGGCTTGCTGCATCCAAAGAGAATCATCGGGACATGCCCCTGCAATTTCTGGATAGCGGTCAGATCGGAGGAAGTTCCTGCGACGTTTACTCCGTTGACCGAAAGCGAACGGTAAGATTCTCCATTCACGAGACGTTCTTCTACGGAAATAGTAGCTGTTGCATCTTCTTCCAGATGGATCAACCGTTCTTTGCCTTCCATTTGAAAGATACCAGCGCTTTCGATCACACGGACATTCCGGTGAAGAAAAAAGACTCCAGTTCCGAACAGGACAACGGCCAGAATTCCGGCGGGCACAGAGGCCCGCCCTCCTGAAACTGTTTGCGCAGCAAGACCCAGTAGAAGATTTGCCCCGGCTAAAAACAGAAGCGCCGTTTGTGTTCCCAGAAGAGGAATCAGAACAAATCCACCGATGAATGAGCCAAAGATTCCGCCGATTGTGTTATAGCTGTAACAAAGACTGGTCGCTTCCCGCACGGGAGTTCCCGCTTTCCAAAGTCTTGTAACAAGGATGGGAAACAGGGCACCGGAAATGAATGTCGGAAGCAGCAGGACCTGAGCGCAACCGGCAAAGAGGGTCAAAAAGTGGGTTCCGATCGTCAGCGGTGAAAACAAAGACCCAATCCGGTAAAGAACGTTGCTTAGCTGAGAAAACTGCACGATCTGCAAAAGGATGGAAAATGCCCACGCGGTCTGAACCCACCCAAACAGTGCAGCCGTAGAAATATCTTTTCCGTCTATCCATCTACCGGAGACATAACTACCCAGACTAATCCCGATCAAAAAGACGGCAAGCATGATCGCATAAGCGTACACACTGCTGCCCAGGTGAAGCACCAGGATGCGGGTCCACAAAACCTCATATGCAAGGGCTACCAGCCCGGAGACGGCGTAAAGATAAAGCAACGGGTCCTTTGTCCTCGCGGAGACTGGAATGACCGGTGGAATGGCGGCGGGCGTCTTGCCGGCAAGAAAGCAGAGGAGACCAATGACAAGGTTGATGATGACACCAAACGAGATCGTGGCACTCAAACCGAGAACCGGGATCAGCCAGAACGCTGAAACAATAATTCCAAGAACAGCTCCGGCAGTGTTGATCCCGTAAAGAAGACCTGCCTGGGCAGAAACGGAACGGTCCTGAATCAGGTAGTGGCTCAGCAACGGCAGCGAGGCGCCCATCAAGCTTGCAGGAATAACAAGCACCAGAAATGCAATCATAAATGCGCACAGATTGTACGCAAATCGTTCCGGTCCGGCCAGCATGAAGACAAACGCAAATGGGAGTTTCAGATGAGAGTAAATCCACGGAAAGAGAACGGCAAACAATCCAACCCCAACCTCGACAAGTCCGTACGAACGAAGCGGCGTCTGGAACAGGACTCCGAATTTCACCGACAGCCGGCTGCCGAGCGATAATCCGAACATGAACGCAGACAGGACGGCTGCCGTCGCGTAAATTGTGCTTCCGAACAAAAGGTTCAGGTACTTTAACCAGACAATCTGATAGAGAAGCGCCGCAAAGCCTGAACCAAAGAAAAAAAATAGAATGAGGGAATCGTTGAACTTACGATCGTGAATCATGCATCAGAAGAAGCGCAATTGCCACCCTGTATCTTAACACTGGATTCCGGAAAGCAAAGCAATGAAGCGGTCAGGGC
>CAZDDB010000367.1:0-3640 GCA_964504105.1 uncultured Acidobacteriota bacterium | reverse complement strand
CCGAATCGCCAAAACGAATTCCTTCCCGCTATTTTTACGATGCGGAAGGAAGCGGACTCTTCCAACAAATTATGGAGCTGCCCGAATACTATCTAACGGGTTGCGAATTTGAAATCTTCCGCAGCAGCAAGGAAGAGATCGCTGATTTCCTTTCGGTCCAGGGCAGGTGCAATTTGATCGAGCTGGGACCTGGTGACGGCAGAAAAACAAGAATTCTCATTCAACATTTCCTGGAAGCTGGGTTGGATTTCGAATATGTCCCCATCGACATCTCCGAATCTGCCATGGAAGAGCTGATTCCGGATCTGCGTTCCAGCTTCTCCGGATTGCAGCTGCGCCCGATTGTATCCGAATATTTCAACGCTCTTCACTGGCTCAAGAATCTGAATTCCCGCAGAAATTTTGTGCTGTTTCTTGGTTCGAATATCGGAAATTTCAATGCGCAGGCAAGTCGTGTCTTTTTGCGCAGTCTATGGAACGCCCTAAACGTAGACGATTATGTCCTGATCGGTTTCGATTTGAAGAAGGACATCGATCTTCTTCTAAGGGCCTACAATGATTCTCAGGGAGTAACGACTCGTTTTAATTTGAACCTGCTCACAAGAATCAACCGCGAGCTGGGGGGAAATTTCGATATCCGCAGGTTCCGACATTTCGGCACATATAATGTTTTTTCCGGAGCAATGGAAAGCTATCTCGTCAGTCTGGAAAGACAGAGTGTGTTCATTCAGGAAATCGGCCAATCATTTTCTTTTGAACCGTGGGAGCCGATCCACACCGAGTATTCCTACAAGTATCTGGAATCGGACATCCTGAAACTGGCGGACGAAACCGGGTTTGTCCCCGTGCGCCAGTTTTACGACTCGCGAGGCTTCTTTACAGACTGCATCTGGCGCGTCCAAAAATCCGCCTGAAGATTAGCGAAGCAGTACCCCGATCAGAAACCTGGGGAAACTCTTTGTCGAAAAATCACGGCTCGTTTTCAATGACTTCGATAAAGACTTGACTGGATCCAATGGCTCAGCATCTTATCCTTTTTTCTTGGTGCAGCAAGAAAAAGGATAAGATGGAAGTCGATGTTAGTTCAGCATCTGCGTATTTTGACGCACTCCGCGCGTGGGTCAAAAAAGCAAATGCTTATAGGGTCGACTAGAGATATAGTGCCACTTGAGTTTTATGACGGCTAACTTTGTTTCTTCTGAAACATCGAATCAACGATTGATTTTTCTGGTGAGCGCGGTTGGTCTCTTTCTGGAGCTGGCTTTGATCCGATGGGTCTCCTGCGAAATCCGGATTTTTGCCTATTTCAAGAACATGGTACTGGTCGCATGCTTTCTGGGCTTCGGTACCGGGTGCCTGTTATCCCACAGGCCGGCGCATGTATTGCGCGGACTGCTGCTTCTCCTTTTGCTTTGTCTTGTCATTCAGCTTCCCTGGCAGCCCCTGACAGATTACGGTCCGCGGAGAATCAGCAGGATCCTGGCGGAAATGCCCGGACTGATGATCTTCCGGTCTGCCGATACGGTCGTATCCTGGCAAAACTTCTGGGGTCTCAGTTTTGCCGTTGCCTGGACCGTTTTGCTTTTCCTAATCCTGGCGATGATCATGGTTCCACTTGGTCAAATCACAGCCTCCGCAATGGCAAAAATGACGGATCGTCCCATACGGGCCTATTCCATCAACGTCGCAGGCAGTCTTACAGGAATCATTGCGTATACTCTGGCTACAAGTCTGGAACTTCCTCCGGCTTGCTGGTTTCTTCCTGCATCACTTTTTTTCCTATACTTCCCCGACTCCCTGTCTTTCAGAAAGGAGATTTTAGCGGTTATTGCTGCTCTGGCTTTGACGCTTCTACCGAACAATACCGCAAAGGAAAATATTTTGTGGAGTCCATACCAGAAGCTCACTGTAGTGGAAGGAAGGCTGGTAGTCGTAAATAACGTTAATTATCAATACATTCGTGAACAACCATCTCTGGCACGGGATAAGTCCTTCCCCATCACAAGAACTGTTTTGCCCTATCTGGTTCGCCGGCCTCCGGGAAGAGTCCTCATTGTCGGAGCCGGAACGGGAAACGACGTAGCGGCCGCCCTGGGAGCGGGGGCCGAGGCTGTTACAGCGGTTGATATTGATCCTGTAATTGTCGATATCGGAAGGAAACTGCATCCGCAAAAACCATATGATGACCCGCGGGTAACGGTGGTGATCGATGACGCGAGACATTTTCTCAGAAGAACCGGGCAATCGTTTGATCTGATTGTTTTCAGTCATCTCGATTCACATACGGTTCTGTCTTCCTTCACCAACGTCCGACTGGACTATTACATTTACACAGTAGAAAGCTTGCGAGACGCAAGAAGGCGGCTCAGTCCGGGAGGTGTGTTGTTTCTTTCCTTCTTTTCCGAACAACCTTATGTTGCTTCCCGGCTCGAACGTAACCTGAAAGAAGCTTTCGGTCATGATCCGATCGGTTTGATAACGCCCAAACAAAGTGGAGATTTCACACTGGTTCATTTCTTTACGGCCGAACCGCAATGGATGCCGAATGCCGAGAATCTAAGCCATGTAACCGGGCTCGCTCTCTATGGGGATCCAAGTAGCCCCGTTGTTCCATCTACGGACAACTGGCCGTTCCTGACGCTTTCCGAGCCACACCTCCCAATTCTTGTGCTTCTTCTTTCGTTGATTATTATTGCTCTGTACGCGATATTCATCTGGCAATTCCGCCCGCCGTCCGAGCCGTTTCGGGCCCGTGTTTTCTGGCTGGGGGCAGCCTTCATGCTTTTGGAAGTGCATAATGTTTCCCGCCTGGCTCTGTGTTTCGGAACAACCTGGCAGGTAAATGCCTGGGTGATCGGCTCCATTCTAAGCGTGATCTTAATCGCGAACTGGGTATGCGCTCGATTCGTTCGCAAAGAATCAGGCTCTCCCCGGTGGGTAGTGATCGGGCTCTTTGCCAGTCTGCTGGCGGCATATTTTGTTCCGCTGGAGACGTTCCTGGAATCCTCTTCCTGGCTTGGCGGTTCTCTGGCTACCCTCTTACTGACCACACCCATTTTTTTCGCGGGGATTCTTTTTGCTGATGCGTTTGCCGCAAGCTCTGCGCCGAATTTTGCCCTCGGATGGAACATTCTGGGGGCGGTAGTGGGCGGCATGGCGGAAAGCCTTTCCTATCTATTCGGCATTCCCAGCCTGATTGTGATTGCCTCCGGATTTTATGCGGTGGCAATTCTAACCCAGCGCACATCGGAGATTTCTACCGGCCCTGCTGTTTCACACCCGTCATCTTAAGAAAGCGCCTGGATCCGCTTTCTGATCTCTTCCAATCCCTCAAATCTGTGCATCTGGAACTCCTTCGCAATCTCCCCCACCAGAGCAAGCAACATTTTGGCGCCATTTGAAAAAAGCCTGACTTCCAGAGTCTTATCGCGCTCTCCGAGTTTGCTTCCTGCTCCAACAGTTCCGTTGCCGTCCGTTCGGCTTCCACTAGTTTTCCCGCGTCCCATAGGGACTGCGCGAATCGTTGCAGTTCGTTCGAGTCCATATCTGTCGCCGAATAGAGCCGTATTCTCACTTCCTGCTAGGAACCGGAAATCGAGATTTCTTCAGGACACTTCTTGCATTTGAATCTTGTACTCCA
>CAZDDB010000366.1:0-3648 GCA_964504105.1 uncultured Acidobacteriota bacterium | reverse complement strand
TCTACAATGTCACACGGAGCAGGCCGCGGAGCGAATTTGTCAGATAGACTGCCTCTGCCTGGGTAACATCTTCTTTATGCAACACGCGTTGTTCAACCGGAAACGGTCGAGTTTCCAGAAAGTGACTGCGATAGATCCCCGGCAAAACGCCGCACCGGATTGGAGGCGTGTAATACACCCCGTCTCTTACTACGAATACGTTAGAGATTGCGCCTTCCGTGAGTTCATTCCGCTCATTCACGAACAATACGTCAAAATATCCCTCGCTCCTGCCACGCCGCAATTCGTCATCATAAAGAGTGCGGTTTGTTGTCTTGTGGTAAAGAAAACGATCCGAGGAATTTGTTTGCTTCGCAGCAAACCGCACTCTGGATGAAGTCGGCAAATCCAACGGAGCCGATTGAACATCGATGCTTCCTTCCGAATCCACCAGCAACCGTACGCGTTGGGCCGTCCCGATCGCGTGCAATGCCTTCTCCTGTCGTTGCAGCTCGGACTCCACGGCTTCGCGTTTCAGAGGAAACAGGAAGTATTCGGCTGAGCTCATCAATCGGTCCAGATGTTGCGAAAGCATCCAGAATCCTTTTTCAGGGGCCCACAGAATTGTTTCCAGAAGTTGAAATTCTTGAAACGGCTCGGTTAGAAATTTCCCTTTCAGCTCGCATTCCTGATATTCGCGCAACGGGTCCGCTTCGTGCAGGATTCCGCTTCCCACACCCATTTCGATTTGCCCGTTGCTGCGGTCCACGACTGCAGTCCTGATCGCCACATTAAACACGCTTTCCTCACGGCTGATGAACCCGATCGCGCCTGTGTAGATCCGGCGGGGCGCTTGTTCAAGAGCGTGGATGATCTGCATCGTACGGATCTTGGGCGCGCCTGTGACGGAACCACAAGGAAATGTGGCGCAAAAAAGATCCTTGATTCCCGTTCCTTTCCTGAGCGTCCCGTCAATCGTGGACGTCATTTGAAACAGGGTTTCGTAACGTTCGACGCGCATCGGCGTTTCAACACGGATGCTCCCTGTTTCACAAATTTTGCCCAGGTCGTTTCGCAGAAGGTCGACAATCATCAGATTTTCGCTTTGTTCCTTGGGACTCTCCTGCAGTGCGCGAACGTTGACTTCATCTTCTTCGAGCGTCCGTCCGCGAGGAGCTGTGCCTTTCATCGGGCGCATCCGAATGTCGCGTCCACGTCTGCGGAAAAATAATTCAGGGGACAGGGAGAGCACGGCCCACTCTTCGGTCTCTATGTACGCAGCATAGGAAACGCGTTGTTTCCGGCAAAGTTCCCGATACAGACCGCGCGGAGAACCGCTAAATTTACCACGATATCGCATCGTGAAATTTACCTGATATGTATCTCCCGCTTCGATCGAACCCTTGATCGATTCGATCGAGTCGTGATACTCCTCGCAAGATAGGCTTAACTGCAAATCCCTTACTTCAAAGGAGCCTTCCATCGGGACAGGGGCCTTTTGTGGATTCTTACTCAACGCAAACCATGCCAGCGGAAATTCACCGGCCTCGATCGGAGGCAGATGCGGAAGAAAGTTGAAGCCCGCCTCATAGCTGACGAACCCAATCGCAAAGTAGCCGCGTTCCACCGCCAGATCCAACGCCTCCAGCAACGACTGGATCTCCTCCGGCTTTTGGCACTTCAGAATTGCTTCAGGGTGCGTGATCGCATAATTGCTTCTATCTTCTTCCGAAAGACGCAGTGTTTCGAGAACTGCCAATGCCATCGTAGATCTATTGTAGAACAATCCCAGCACGCAAAAATCAATCCGGACGGGGCGTTGCGAGCGAGCATTCTACCTGATATTTCATTTTCAGAAAACTGATAGATAGACGAAAATCCCAATGCTTCATCGCACTTCTCTCGACGGAATCTCTTTGGCAGGATGTTTGCCTATGCTTCCTGCAGAGGAGAATCAAGATGAAAGGAAAGTTCTCGTTTCTATTGCCCCTCATAATAGTGTTGTTCGGTTGTTCTTCAGAGAATCCGGTCCAGCCGCCTGCGAATGGCCAGTACTTCATCGTACAGGTTGGACAGGAGCGATTTACAATGTTTGTTACCGATCCGCCCACGATTCAATTTGCCACGGAAAATTTTCAAGGAAAGAACCACAAGTTTCCGACTGGAAGGATTTCCTTGAACAACGGCGGATTCAACTCTCCGTGGAGCTGGCATTTCCAACCGGATAACATCCGTATGGTAGATGTCGCCGTAGAAGTCTGTGACGGACTGCCAAGCCATGTAAATTCGCATTTAAATGATTACCTGGCTACAGGTTATTGTCCGTGGTCCGCAAAAGTCATTCAGGTTGGAAGATAGGAGAATCGCATGAGATGTATCGTATTGTTGCTTGTTTTACTTTTCTCAAACTCGGCATTGCAGGCGCAGGAGCCGGAGAAGAAATCGGAGATTACCATTTACTCCGGCATTTCGTTTCTGGAGGTTGAAGATGTGACAGGGCCTTGCCTGGAATGCCTATCCCCCCTGCCGGCGTTGATTCAAACAAGGACTCTGGAGAGTGGTTTTCTGATCGGGTTCAAGTTCGGGTACTACGTGAATAGAAACGCGGAGGTGGAAGGCAATTTTTCCGTTGCTCCGGATCAGGATTTGACGTTTGAAAGCTCGATCTTTTGTCTCACCGAACCCTGCCCGTTGCTTCGGGATAACATTGCCCCGGTCATTTTTTTTGAAAAGAGGGCAGTTTCTTACACTTACAATGGGAATCTCGTTTACAACATCAACGGGAAAACAGTTACCCCCTTCCTAACCGCCGGAATCGGCGGAGTGTCCACCGATCTGCAGGAAGAAGTCCACAGCGATTTTGTTTTCAATTTCGGAGGCGGGACGAAGTTCCATTTCAAGAATGTGGGTGTGCGGTTCGAGCTCAACGACCAGGTGATTCCGGATCACTTTCTTTCCGGAAAAACGGAGCACGACCTGCAGATTCAGTACGGATTTTTCTTCCGGTTGTAGGATCTGTAGCGCGGGCGTACGGGGTGCGGAACATCAACTGGTTGAGGAATCTACGCGACGTGCTTCCCTTCTTTGGCCAGATACTCCTTAATCCACATCCTTAGAAGCGATGTATAGCTGAGTCCTTTGCGTTGGGCAATCCTTTCGACCGCCTTAATATCCTCGGGGTCAAGCCTTATTGCAACTGTCTTCTTTTGCTTTTTGACAAACTTTATCTCAGCCTCCCTCGTATCCATGAGGTAGTCTTTAAAGCTATGGCTTTGCCAGAACCTCATAGCCTCCTCCTCATTTCTAAATCTTGGTATCTTTCTCATACTACTTGCCTCTCTTCTTAAAATACTTCCTTTCCCACTCGTTCATGTCTCTTGCAGTTATCAGGCTCACTTCTCCTGACCTTAGAAACCTGACCACTATAAAGAGAAACCTTCCCGAATCCGTTTTGCCGAAAACATAGTGCAGCTTCTCAATGCCGGACCTGACAAAAGGAGCATCGTCTTCGTTGAAGCAGGCTTCCTCTACCTCTTCGGCTTTGACTCCGTGCCATGCTATGTGTTCTATGCTCTTGGCGGTCCACCTTATAGAGGTTATCGTTCTCATCGATGGATGTCGGATGGTCCTTTATGATAGACAAATGTATTGCATTTGTCAATAACTCAG
>CAZDDB010000365.1:0-3668 GCA_964504105.1 uncultured Acidobacteriota bacterium | reverse complement strand
TATTATTATTGCATCCGAACTACGGTAATCTCATAGGAAATTGCTTTTGAGGAGTCAACAGAGCTCACTGCGCATTTAGCGTTCCCTCAGGAATTTCGAAGGGGGAGTGCCGGGAAAAGTTTCAAATCCTTCGGTGCCTGCTGCATCCCATAAATTATCATCAAAGGTGGCAAAGTGGATTGCATCAGAGATTCTGTCTTTCCACATCAAGGCGGCGGAAAGATGAACCGCGTCATAACCTCTCAAGCTATATTGAAGCGCAAGCTGATCAGCGTCGCGAATCATGGTTTCGGTGATCCTCACTCTGAGATATGCCGGCCAATCTTGCCTGAATTCTCGCATCCCGCGCCTTACCTGCTCTTGTGTTAAGCGGGATTTCGAAAAAGCTCTCGAAAAGACGCCTGCAACCTCAGCTCTTGTTACCACAACTGTTCCTGAAAGCGAGGCTTTACCAAGCAGATCCAGCACTTCGGCCGTTCCTGGTTCCGACAGATACCGCTTGATCAGTGCGCTGGTATCCCAGTAGACGTTCATTCTCTGTTTTCCAGGACAAGATCTGAAGCCAGTTTTCCTCCCTTCAATCCGAAAGCAGGCATCTTCACCCGGATCCGTTTGCCATTCCAGTTCGCAACGCCCTCCCGGACAAGTTCCGTTGCATCACTTTTCTCTTTCTGAACACCTGGTAGTATTCGCGCAACAGGTTTTCCCCTGGATGTGACTTCGATTACATTTCCCTCGGCTACTTGTTTGAGATATTCGCTCAATCGCGCTTTCAACTCCCTTACTCCGACTGCCGATCTTGCCATGCAATTGCTCCTTGTAGTCATATAATACGCGAAGTGATCACAATGTTCAATGTAGATCCTACCACGCTGAAACGCTGCAATGCCACGATTGCGACCAGTGCCACGATTGAGGAAGCAATTGGAAGTCCTTTCTGTGCTGCGATGGAAAACACTGCGTTCATTTTGTCTTGATCTTCTTTGGGGATCGGATACCCGTCCGGACCGGATCCTATAACCACGATCCCGGCAACTCGATCCGGATGCAACAACGTGAAGTCGATTGCCAGTGTGCCTCCCATGGAATTTCCGATCAAGTATGCTTTTTGAATTCCAAAGTGATCTAACAACTGCAACAAAACGGAGACCGGTGAATAAAAGCAAAGAAATTTTAACGCAAAGACGCCAAGCCGCAAGGATTAATTTTCTTTGCGTCTTTGCACCTTTGCGCCTTTGCGTTAAAATCCTGTTTGGTTCCGGCTATGCCGGGTTAGGATATGGTAAATCTGTCCGTTTGGCTCAAAGAGAGGATCGCAGCGGTCATTTGGGATCGAGCCCTTGGCCAGGTATTTCAGCAGTCCGGGCATGGATATAGGGATTCCAATTAAGAACAAACCAGGCAATGGCTTTCCTGCGCAGTCGAACGGGAAGTGTTACAGAAGATTCCGGACGGGACATGCTTTCGAGAATGCCCTGCAGTTCTGCAAATATTGAATTGTTCCCCAGTGGATCAATGTTATATACTAAAATTGACGTATACGAGCATTCACCCTTTCATTCTGGGCGGTAACAATGGACTTTCCACGAATTCACCCTAAGAAAACTGGGGAAGAGCAATCTTCTGGAGAACTGCCGGATCAAACAACCGAATCCTCAACGAGCGCTGGTATCGCATCGGAAGCCGATTCCGTGCAAAGCACGGCGGAAGAACCAAAGGAAGAAACATATTTTCGGGCCGACTGGGTATATGGGAGGGAAGACGAATTTCATCGGGCACCGGCAACTATTGCAATTCCGTTCGTGGGGATCGGATATGATCAGGAAACAACTTCAATAACATTCGGCGAGGTAGCGAGAGAGGAAGTCCGGGCAGGGGGAGCCGTTCAGCTTGGATACAAGGTGTCGAATGCAAATGTCGGTGGCCAGAACGTCGACATCGATCTCAACGCGATCCTCTATGCGATTCTCGATATCAAAACTGGTTTCGCTGCCGAGTTTAGCATCGGTCAGAATATGGTTTTCCAGCTTGGAGCAGACATGTTTGCCGGCCTGCTTTTGGGGCTGGAGGGAGTTGCCCAATTGGGGGACATCGGAGACGTACATGGAGGTCTTTTTGGCGGGTTCGGAGTCGGATTCGTTATAGATACGAACACCACATTTGATGGAGAAGTACTCAATTATGATTTCAAGCTGGGCGTCGGCGTTGGATTGGCTGGAGAGGTAGACTTTGGCTTTTCGGTCAAACCTTATGACGCCGTCCAGCTGATCGGCAATCTTTTGGCCCCAGGACGAGATGCTGTTGAGGATTGGTTCACGGATATCGGTGGAGTCCCGGGTCTCGTCGATGGAGCGGCCGATTTGATTGGCGGAGTTTTAACCGGCGAGTACGATGCCCCGGAAGGAGCCGTCGATTCGATTTCAAACGCCTACAATTGGTAAAATCGATCTCCTAAGAGAGAAGAACATATGGATGATTCAGCCGGACTCATTCTGGAAGGGAAGAGGTTCATGGAGATGATGCGTTTTCGTGATGCGGAAACGAATTTTCGAAATGCGATTGCATCTGATCTTCGTTCAGTGGATGCTCGCCTTTGCCTGGCACGTCTCGCGATCATGAAGAACGAGGAGGAAGGCAGCTTAAAACTGTTGGAGGAAGTCCGTGCAATTCAACCGGACCATTCCGAGGCTTCCGCTTTGCAGGCAATTTTGTCCATGCGGAAAGGAGAGTTTGATGTTGCTGTAGAACTTCTGGAAAGAGCGAGGAAACTGCAGCCGGATCTGGAGATGATTTATTACAATCTCGCCAAGAGCTATCGCAAACTCAAAAAATTTGATGAGGCAGAAGCGGTGGCGCGCAAAGGGATGGAATTGTATCCTGGAAATTACCTGCTCTCCAGCGAACTCAGCTATCTGCAGGGCCGGAAAGGAAAGGTGGGCGACGCAATTCGGTATATGTCGGATGCGGTTGAGAAGAATCCCACGTACTGGAAAGGATATCTTATTCTGGGACAACTTTTTCTGATGACGAGAAATCTAGCAACGGCAATCGATGTGTATCTGCAAGGTTTGATCAACAACCCGTATTGTTATGAGCTTCGGGTTTGTCTCTGCAACACATATGTACTGAAAAGGGATTATGTTTCCGCTTATCGCGAGTCTGCGCTTTTGGCCACTCAGCGAAAACACTATAGTGATTTTCTTCGGTTGGGCAGTTACGCGATTCTCTTAGGAAAACCGGAGAAGGCGGAAATGGCTTTTAAGAAATCAATCGAAAGGAATCCAAATAGTTGGGAAGGTCACTTCAATCTCGGTGAGCTGTATTATGCGGCCAGGTTGTTTCCGGAAGCAAAAAGAGAGTATCAACTTTCTTTGGATAAGGATGGCAAAAGTTTTAAACCTTCTGTTGCTATGGGACTATTCGTGCTTCATCAGGAAAAGAACGCACAAGCAGCGATTCGATATTTCGAGCGAGCGAATGAGCTTGCACCAAAGCGTCTTGAGCCGCTCTTAGCACTCGCTCTGACACTCGCTACTGTGAAAGATTTTGACAGGGCGGAGCAATTGGCGGCTGATGCGTTGCGTTTGGCCCGGGCCGGTGAGCTAAATTGTGCCGAAATCAATCGGCTTCTTTCCGCAATTAAACGACTAAAATTCAACGCCTGAACC
>CAZDDB010000364.1:0-3675 GCA_964504105.1 uncultured Acidobacteriota bacterium | reverse complement strand
ACCTCAAATTGCCATAATCAAAGAACTCTGCCGCAACCTGTTTTGTCGAGTCGGTGGATTGGTTATCGACAACGATCACCTCGTACTGATCCTTCGGAAGGCTTTGATTCATCACACTATGCAACGCCCTTTGCAAGTATGTTGCGCGGTTATGAGTGCAAATAATTGCTGATATGCGAATTCGCGGGGATTCCGGCAGAAAAAAAGATTTTCGAGAACCGATTCGGACAACTTGTTCACGAAAAGTCAGGTGACTTTCAATGATTTTTCTGTTAGCGCACATTTCCTGGATATCCAGGGATGCGTTACGCCCCATTTCGGATAGTTGTGCTGCTGGAGTTTCCAAAGCCCGGCGAAGCGCTTCCGAAAGCCCCCCAGTTCCCGAACTGCCGGTGAGCCAGCCGCTTCGTCCGTCCCGGATCATTTCAACCATTCCACCTTCTCGCGTTGCAATCACGGGAAGTCCGGAACACATCGCCTCCATACAGGTGTTCGGAAAATTTTCCCAACGCGACGGAACGACCGCGATTCGTGCGCGCTTCAGGAAGTGCTGTATGGAGGAACGCTCTTGCTTACCGTGAAAGATGAACCTTGATCTCAGCGCTTCCGGAACAAAATCCTGTGCTGACTCCGGATCCTTTTTGTATAAACCGAGGATGTCCAATCCAACAAAATCGAATTGCGCCCGGGGATATTCAGGCGCAATTGAAACAGCAGCACGGATCCATTCAATGGTACCCTTACGCCGCTCTAATCGTCCCACGCAACAGATGGAGCCTTGTTCCCATGTCTCCTTCTCACGTTCAAGAAACGAGGAATCTCCAAGTGGATGAGGAATGACGTGGATCGAATTAGTTCCCAGGCCATAATGCTCTTCCGCTTGCCGGGCGAAATATCGGCTGGGGCAAAGCAGCGCGTCGGCAGCTTGAATGCTGTAATCTTCCAAACGCATTGCAATACAAAAATTGGGCTGTTGCAAATCCCATTCGTTGTGCCGCGCAATAAACTCGGTTGGCGAATGGATGTGAACGATACAAGGAGTGTCTCTTGGCGTCACAAATCCGGAAGCGCGACGAATCTGGAAATAGTATAAAGGCGCCTCAAAATCTTGAGATTCAATAATGTCAATTCCCTCTTCTCTAACAAGCTTTTCTGCAAGATGATTTGCTTGCCAGGAGAAACACTGCGGGGGATAGCTGGATGTGAGAAACTCCATAATTTTCGCTGAGCCTGCATCCGATTTTGCAGAAAGAAGTTTGGGGTCCTCACCGGGCACCCGGTGGATGATCAATCTACCGCGACACTGCTCATCCAATGATTTCGAATTTCCACTCCAGAACTTCGAAATGACGTGAACTGTCTCTCCAGCCTCTGCAAGCAAACGGGACAGATGAAACGAGTAGGTCCCTATTCCTCCCGGTGGAATTTGTTCATCGGGGTACTCGCTGCAAAGGATCAGATGCTTCATATAGACTGAGAAGAATGTGCTACGCTCGTTTCAGTGTTTGGGTGTCCAATCCACGCCAAGTCGATGTTCCATCAGCATTACGATTTCCATGGCAAACCTGGAGGCAGTATCGCGATGGGCTGCAAACATTTGCTCTCTCATGATCTGATTTTGTATGGAGGTTGCGCTGCGTAACATTGAGTTGTCGCGGATCCGATACCTGGCCAGGTACTCAGGTATTGTGATGATCGGCCAGCCGGCCTCCAGCATTCGGATGCTTAACTCCCAATCCTCGTAACTGTACCGCTGACGGACGTCATACCCTCCTAGTTGTCTTAACAGTTGTGTCCGAACCATGCACGGAACGAAAACCGTATTTTCTGTGTAAAGGAACGGCAGCTCCGCCTGTGGGGCATTCCAAAAACCGTCAGGAACGTTCGATCCAAACATAAACGACCATGCCGCGACTCCACCCAACCGCGGGTGCCGTCTGAGAATGTCCAGAGCCGTACCGTAATAGGATGGGATGATCAAATCGTCTCCATCAAGAAACGAAATATATTCTCCTGTGGCAAGACGTAAACCCATGTTTCTTGCTGCAGCTAATCCCTGACTACGCTGCCGTATGACGGTCAATGGATACGGTTTCGACAATGCCTCCTCCTGTAGTCTGTCAATGCAGGTGAGTGTTTCAGCACCTTGAGACCCATCATCGATCAGCAGTACTTCATCGGGCAAACGTTTCGCTGCCCAAACACTGTTGACTGTCTCCGTAATCATTGAACCCATTTCAAAACAGGTGATCACAACAGTAAGGCAATCCGGTTTCTCATCTGGTTTCAACGCAGGAAACTTTGGAGCTTCATCTGATTGGAGAATGGTCCTGAGAGGCAAACGTCGGTCCAGAAACATCAGAGAGACACGGGATAGATCCTGGGATTTGGGCGTAGAAAATAAAAGTTTGTTCAGTCCCCTGATCGTTTCTTTCAAAAGGCTCATTCGCCTTTGGACGCTGTGTCCCGCCAATACTTGGAGACATATTTCACCACGGATTCGATCCAACTGATCTATCCCTATCGCCATAACCTTTTCCATGCAGTTGGCGATCTTTTCAGGATCAGGCTCCCCCTGGATCAAAACTTCCTCTGGTAGAATTTGTCCCGGCGCTAACCCTTCCGCTGCCGCTGAAGACAGTAGCACCATTGACCCCCGCGCAAGTTCGCTCCAGATGTGAGGTAGATGATCGAAGTAACTCGGGTAAAGGCGAACAGGAAATACATGTTGCATGTTTGGGTATTCCCGTTGCCACCTCCATTGCTTAGCACCGATTAATTCCTGTACAGAGCCTCTCGTAAGCCAAAAATCCTCAAATGATCTGGGCTTCATGGGAGCAAAGACCATTGATGGACCTGCACTGATAACAGGTCGCTCCAGATGCACACGTTTGCCGGATAAAATGGTAACGGCATCCAATGTGGAAAGGACTCCTGAAGAGGCTTGCTGCGGTTCGTATAGAAAAAACTGGACCGGTTCTCCTATGTCGTGCTGAAATTTGGAAGCGTTTTCGATTTTCTCCAGCAAGGAGCTATCAAGAGAACGCGGGACGCAAACGGGAGGTTGAGCCTCCGGCAATCGCCCCTCGAGCGCAATCTCACGCCCCCTCGATCCGAAAACAAGCACCAAGTCAGCCAAAGCCAGGGATACGTCTTCCATCTGTCGTCGTATAACGGCTTGTCTGGTCCAGTATCCTTCCTGATTTGATGTGATACGATTTCTTGACGCGTCGGTCACTACAAGAGCAAATGGAACGGCTTGAAAGTTCGGAGATCCGGTTGCTCTCGCCATTTGAGAAACGTAACCAAGCCCACCCCACATGGGCAAAATAACTGTCTGAAAAGGGTCTTGCCTGTACAGAATCTGAAACGCGTCCTTCAGATAGTAGGAGAGAAGAAAAGTAATATCATTGTCTGCACCAAAACCTACCGTATGAGCATTGAAACCCCGCTCATCAAATAAGGACCAGTATTCAGGATTGCGCAACGGAAGGAGGACCCGTCGGACTTTCGTGGAACTGCTGGAATCCGGCATGGCTTGAAAAACAGGATTCACAACAGGACGGGTCGCAGGCGAAGTTACCCAGGCGAAAGGGGAACCGGGATGATTCTCACAGCCCAGCCATTCGTCCCAGCACAAAACAGTGATTCGACATCCAAGAGATTCGGAAATTT
>CAZDDB010000363.1:1865-3679 GCA_964504105.1 uncultured Acidobacteriota bacterium | reverse complement strand
AAAGCAAGTTTTCCGATCAAAAAACTTACGAAAATCGCCAGGATGATACCAAAAACCAGACCGATTACGGAACCGATCAACACCTGGGGACCAACGGCCTTGATCCTGCTTTCCAGAAAGATAATAAGAAGACCCAGGACTGTGCCAAGGGCCATCCCCAGAATTTCGTTCGGCGCCTGAAAGGGCTGGATGAAATACCCGGCGATTGCCAGCAGAGCAACTAATACCAGTCTGCTCACAAGCAAACTCAAATTGTTCACCTCCTTTGGTACGAATTTTCATCATGATATTTTTTGGATATTGTTGATAGACATCCTCATTGTAATACAAAAACCACGGAAACCATTGCGCCCCTACTCGCAAAACTCGCAAACTGCGGGCGGGCACGGAGGCCCGCCACTCCAAATTCGAGAGAAATCAAGTTTTATTGAGGATCGCCAGCGCTTCTTTGACACCCGCACAACCTGCGATCACGATTCCGTTGGTTTCCGTCTTGATGTTTTGCGGACCCAGAATCCGCTGAAAGCCCAGATTTTTTGCTTCGGATACCCGCAGGTTGAAATGACTGATGGAGCGGATTTCGCCGGTAAGACCAACTTCTCCGCACAACACCGTGTGCGGATCAATCACCTTATTCTTGAAGCTGGAAACAATCGCCGCACAGATGGCAAGATCGGCTGCAGGATCATCGACCGTCAAACCGCCTACCACATTCAGGAAGATGTCCTGACCGGAAAGATGATATCCGATCCGTTTTTCTAGAACGGCAACCAGCATATTCACTCGTGAACTGTCCAAACCAATCGACATTCTTCTGGCCGTTCCGTAAGCGCTTTCGGAAACGAGCGCTTGAAGCTCGACCAGAAATGGCCGTGTCCCTTCCAGACAGCACATCACAACGGAGCCGGGAGCAGAGACAGGCCTCTCGGACAAAAACATTTGCGACGGGTTCTTGACTGGAATTAAACCGGATTCAGTCATCTCAAATACACCGATCTCATTAATTGAGCCAAACCTGTTCTTGACCGCGCGCAGAATCCGGAAAAACTGCTTGTTATCTCCTTCGAAATAAAGCACCGTATCGACCAGATGCTCCAGCAGCCGCGGCCCCGCAATCATCCCCTCTTTCGTTACATGGCCCGTTAGAAAAACGGAAATGTTATTTTGCTTTCCAAACGAAAGAAACTGCATCGCCGTTTCCCGGACCTGTCCCACGCTGCCGGGGATCGCAGGGAACTTCAGCGTGTACATCGTCTGGATCGAATCTGCAATGATGGCAAATGGACGAATCTTTTCGGCTTCGGCAAGAATGCGTTCCATGCAGGTTTCTGTGTAGAGATAAATGTGCTCGCTGCGAATATTCAGTCTTGTGGCACGCAGCCGGATCTGCTGCTCCGATTCCTCACCCGAAACGTACAGCACTGTCTTTTGCTGCTCCGCAAGCTTCTGAGCAAGCTGCATCATGATGGTGGACTTGCCGATCCCGGGGTCGCCACCAATCAGAACAAGACTTCCCTCAACGATACCCCCGCCCAAAACGCGATCCAATTCGGCGATTCCGCTAGTGACGCGCGGAGCATCAGGAATCTCCGTCTCTCCGCTCAACACAACAGGCTGACTCTGTGATAGACCGGTCCACGTGCCGGTTTCGCGCGCCACCACCGACTCTTCCACCAGTGAATTCCAGTTCCCACACTCCGGACACTTGCCCAGCCATTTGGGGGTGAAAGCGCCACACTCCTGACAGACAAACTGTGTCGATTTCTTTTTCATATTCCTCGCAAAGCCCCAAAGCGCGAAAAAGAACAACTAAC
>CAZDDB010000363.1:0-1855 GCA_964504105.1 uncultured Acidobacteriota bacterium | reverse complement strand
TCATACACCTATCATCATCCTGCACATCGGGCTAGGCTTGCGAGGTTAGCGGCTGGATTTGCGGACGGGGCGTCTTGGCTGGATGACAGGTAGCTCTGCGCCGTACATTTCCTTCTCTCCCTTCTTGCGCAACACGCAGGCCCGTCTGAAAGCCTCGCGCTCACCATACTTCAGGATGGAAAATGAAGTTCGTCGCACTACGCCAGGCTTTGGAAACCAACAAACTTCGTACACCGGTCCCATCTTGCTACCATCGCGGGTCATCGCTTTCGCCGTGCGGCGAACCCCAACTACACCGCTTCGATTTCGGGGACTGAGGATGGCGACTTTTCGCTCCGTGCGGGGCTTCCCCAGCTTGCGTTCTGTCCGATTCCGCCAGACAATCGCTGCCTTCAAGGAAGCTCGTTTCCCCTCGTGAGCGACATCACTGAAAAACCGTTGATGCATTCCACCTTGAAATGCTACTCTCACGAACCAGCCGTACGCGTGTTTCGCTTTATGATCCACTCTGGAAATGCTCTTGTATCCGCTTGTAGCCATAGATAACAAAATATCCGCACCCGGGGAATAACGCAAGCGGTGAATATCCTTGTCGAACCGCATCTTCCTTGCATGATGGTCGGCCCGGCATAAACATGAAATCCGGAATGCCTCCAGGTGTGCATCTTGGCGATGAGTTCGGCAGTACTGAGCCCTTTGACTTTCCTGAAGGTGGAGGGATACCATATTAGTCTGAATTCTGGTCAACCTAAAAGGAGTACAAAGTATGAAGATCCTGTCGGTCTCTGAGGCCAAGATGAAGCTCAGCGGCATTGTGGAGTCGATTCGATCCAGCGATCAAGAAGTCGTCATCACGAAAAACGGTGCCCCTGCCGCTGTGTTGATTAGCCCCGACGAATATGAGAGGCTGAAGGAGACCTCTGCTATTCTTGCTGATGCCTCTCTGCTCAGCGAAATCAAGAAAGGATTGAATGAGCTAAAAAGAAAGAAGGCACGTCTGTATACTCTTGATGAGCTTTTCGGATAGCAATGAAGGCGTTCAAGCTTCGGATACCTGAAACTCCCTGCTCGCTCGTCAGAAACGAGCAATTTCTCGATTGCTTTTCTTAGTTCCTCATCTCCGGCGCACGCTTGATCCAGAAATCCGGCTCTTTGATCCGGATCTAAATCAAATGCTGAATCCAGCAGCTCATCGATCAGCTTCCATCGCTGAGGATTCATAAGCGACTATTCCTGGATTGCATCGTAGAGTCATGCTTTGGCTTTGCGCCATTCCCGTTCGACCGTGCGCGTCGAAATCTGTTCCACTTCTGCGATTTCTTCCGTCGTCAATCCCCCGAAAAATTTCATTTCTACGATGCGACCTTTTCGCGGATCCAGTTCGGTCAGTCGTACTAACGCATCGTCCAGCACCAGCAGGTGCGGCGCCTGATCGCCTATGATTGCCGATTCGTCTAAAGCAATTCTTAAATCTGCGCCGCCACGTTTTATGCTCGCACGCCTTCTCGCATGATCAATCAGAATCCGGCGCATCAATTGAGACGCGATAGGAAAGAAGTGAACCCGACTCTGCCACCGAACATTTTTCTGATCGATGAGTTTGCAGTACGCTTCATTCACCAGAGCTGTTGTTTGCAATGCGTGGCCCGGCTTTTCACGGCGCATCTGCCGCGCGGCAAGACGACGCGATTCGTCATATACCAGCGGCATCAGACGGTTGAGCGCGTCCCGATCACCCTCGCTCCAGGCAATGAGTAGTTGAGTCAGGCCTCTTGGGGAATCGGGTTTCATATGCTTCTTCCGAGAGGGAAGCTCCTGCGTGATTATACCTTTTCCGCACCTGTGCCATTCATGT
>CAZDDB010000362.1:0-3687 GCA_964504105.1 uncultured Acidobacteriota bacterium | reverse complement strand
CGCCGGCGTTACAAAACGAATGGCATGCTCCTGCGCTATCCGAATCTTTCTCACTCGCTTTAGAACCTTGTGTACCAGTGCACTAGTATTGCCTGTCTCATGAAACAAGTTTAGCGGATTCGCTGAAAAGTGGTAGGGGCGGGACTTGTCCCCCACCCGCACGAGAGGGCGCGACCACAAGGGTCACCCTACCAAGTGTTTGACTTTGGGGTCAGACTGGAAATAAGCTGAAACAAATCAAGCGTGTATCCATGAAGACGTGTCCTACGTGCAAACAAATGATCTCCGATGCGTACACTAAATGTCCATTCTGCAGCGCCGATCTTCAAACATCCCCCCCACGCCGACTTCCTGAGCAGTCATTTTCGTATCACAGTGAACGCGCGAAAGGGCCGGCAAGATGGATCAAAGTGCTCGCACTTGGGCTTGCGGGAGGAATCCTGATCACCGGCATTTTCTGGTACTTTCGAGTTGCTCCCCGACTAAAATCCATTCGTGGTGAATTCGATCCGGTTTCCCCTTCCAAACCCGAAAGAGTAGAAGCGGTGCGCAACCTGGAATCCGACTTTGATTGGACCGTCGACCTTGGAGGCGACCCGCTCGGAATTGTGTGGAACAACGGCGAATTCATGATTGGCAATCGCGCAGACCCGTGGGGATTTATGCGTGTTGTTTACGACAGTGAAGGTTACCGGATCCAAAAAATTCCTGTAACGGAACCCGCGTACAACCAGAAAATCAGCCTGTGGAACGTAACATGGAATGGGAAGGAGTATGTTGCGATCGCAGACGGATCCTATTTCAACGCACCCGGGAAACTTGTATTCACAACGCACGATCGGAAAACACTCCGTTTGGTGAATCATTATCCTGCCCCGGACCTCATTGGAGGTCTGACCTGGGATGGAAGCGGCTACTGGGCTGCTACCCGAAGAAACACTAGGGATTCCAATGAGCCGGCGTTTCTGTATCGGATCGATTCGGACTTCAATGTAATCGACAAGACGGATCCACCTGCCGTAGGCTGCCAGGGACTGGCATGGGATGGTGAACACCTCTGGTTCGCGGATGTTTTTTCGGACAATATCTACATCCTGGATCCGTCTAAGGATCCGATCCGTGTTGTTCACAGCTATGAAACCGAGCTCAGTTACCTGAGCGGCATTGCCTTTGACGGCAGATCGATCTGGATCACGGAATACGAAAAAAAGCAGCTGCACAGGTTGGCGCCCGCCCTGCAACGTGCGTGGCTGAGAGGAGAACCACAACAACAGGTGGGAAGCCAAACCATCGAAGAAGAGATTCCGGAATTTGCTTCACCAAAAACTTCGGATAGCTATGAGAGCACTCCTTCGTATGCTTCGAATGATGCGGAGGTGATTCGATTCTCCGCCGAGATCAGCTCAAACGCAATCTTCGCCTCATGGAAGATTTTTTTTGGTGAGGACCTTTTCTCCTCTCTCGCCGAAAACGAGGAAGGTGTAATATCCTTTCCGACGTTTGCGAAATACACTTTTACTGTATCAGGGGGAAGTTTGTCCGCTCCAATTATCAAAACGTATGATGCGGTTTCGGGGGAAAATACCGAAGAGAACGTCACATTTGCGGAAGATCTTGGCCCGGGAGTTTACTCCATCGCACTCTTCATCCATGTTCAATATGTCGATCCGGAGGGCACCAACCGTATTCTCAACAATTCGGTTCCCAGCCTGGAAGTGGAAAACTGAAAGTAGCAGCTAGCGCTTATTCGACAAACTTCGTGCGAATACCGTGCATTTTTGCACCCGCTTCCTGTTTTCGATCGGATGTTACCAGTAGAAGCCGGATTCCTGTTTCGTTCTGAAATTCAAGTATGGATCCCAAATGAAGCGCATCCAACGCCCGAATTGCAGTGCCGAGCACAACCATTTCTGCTCTGATAAGGACTTCGTCGCTGAGGCGGATCAGATCCACCTGTGCCAGACTCTTGCCGATCAATCCTACGATCTTCTCAAATACGGCTTCCTTCATTTGTTCGTCTGCTTTCTTTCGGGAAAGAGCCGAAATGCATTCCACTCCCGTGATGCAGTTTATGAGCAGCCGGCTTTTTCGAGCGATGCGACGGACCTCCTGCGAGCCGGATTCGGGCGTGAACAGTTTTACAAAGGCGCTGCTGTCCAAGTAAACCCAGGGACGCTTCATCCTAAAACCTCTTGTCCCTTTGGCCGCCCACAAACTCAGACAACGCTTTTCCCTGGATTCGTACCGCACGCGGGGGCCGGAACGCGCCTTTCGAAGCGCGCTTCAACAGTCCTCGCATTTCCAGAGCCCGCAACCGGTCCTCCAGAGCGCCGGAGCTTGATTTCACCGGTTTGATGACGGCGATCGGCTCTCCTCTCTCTGTCAAAATAATCTGATCGCCATTCCGAACATGCTGGATGTACTGGGAGAAATGAAGGTTGGCTTCCCTCAGTCCAATTTTCATGGTTTCGCTCATATGTAGTAATGATATAACATTTTGTGGAATTGTTGCTATAACAATCATGACCACCTTTGGCAAAGTTTGGTGTGCGGTTTCCGGATGTGTCTCCGGAATATGACTTCCGTCGATTCTTGCGAGAGGATAGAAATTGGATGAGTTTGATATGTAGAGCGGAGTTCATTTGCGTTTGGTCGACGAAAAAGACAGAATGAACAAAAAGGTTGAAGGTGCTGGAGCAGATCGGTCCCTATCGGGTATTGAGAAAACTAGGCGCAGGTGGATGGGGCGAAGTCTATCTGGCCGAGGATTCCAGACTCGGACGCAAGGTCGCTCTGAAGGTGCAAGAACTTCTCACTTTGGCAGGCACCGTTCGCTGACAAGGAAGGTAAGATCATTGGACCACCAGAACCTCTCACCTTCGGTCCAAGCAGAAACATTCAGCCTGCTGTCTCAAAGAACCGGAATCGAATTGTGTTCACATCTGTGGACCTAACTTTTAACATAGAAATAATGCCATTCGATGCTGAACTTGCAGGCGTTACAGGAAAGCCGCAGCCCCTCACAAATGGTAGCGACGTTATCTACTTTGTAAATTTTTCACCCGACGCGCAGTCGGTAGTATTTGACTCTCAACGCGGTGCTACCTCCCACATCTGGCGGTTTGACCTTGGAGCGTCGCCCATTCAACTAACTTCAGATCCGAAGTTTGACGAGACCTATCCACGATATTCTCCTGATGGCAAGACCATCGCTTTCTGTCGAAAAGAATCCACGAATCTTGAGGCGAACAACACCTTATGGTTGATGGCTGCCGATGGAGCCGATCCGCAACCATTACCAATTCAGTTAGATAGATATTTTGCATGGGCATCGAACGGAGGTTCGTTGGTCTATTTCTCCGCTTTGGACTCTCAACTGTACAGTTATGAGTTATCATCCAAAGTCGCCCGGCGTTTGACGGACGAGCCGGGCGTGAGTCCTGTTGTTGCCACCAGTCCCGACGGTAAGTGGCTGATGTATCAGTCTAACATCGCAGGGAATACGGATATTCGTGCGGTCCGTTCAGAAGGAGGGTCTTCGCGCGTCGTGGTAGCGACTACACACCTGGATTATCATCCCTTTGTCTCGCCTTCCGGCAAATGGCTCTACTTTCAGTTTGAGCATAAAAACATTTACCGCGTACCTGGACCGGCTCAGGACTGGCGACCGAAAATCCCCGAAAAGAT
>CAZDDB010000361.1:0-3693 GCA_964504105.1 uncultured Acidobacteriota bacterium | reverse complement strand
CCAAACCGTATAATCCGGATGACCCGCCGTATAACCCTGATGATACAGGAGCAAAGAAACAATAAATGGTTCGCTGAAAAAGTAGCAATGCCTTGCGAGAGAACGCTACGCCATACAAAAATTTACGAGGCTGCCCTGGAAGGATCGCGGAGATGGAACATCATGATTGCTGAAATGGAACCAATCAGGAACATCACCGCCCATAAGACCTGCGCGCCAAACCTCTCCAGAAGTTCAGTTCCCATCCACGGTCCAATGATAAATGCAATGCTAAAGGCCATGGTGTAAAATCCCATGTACTCACCCTGCCTTTCCGACGAAGCAATATGAGAAACATATGCTGACATCCCGGGGAAAAGCATCATTTCGCCGGCAGTCCAAACGATCAACGCGATCACAACGCCCCCGATTCCACCCGCAAACGCAAAACTACCAAATCCAGCAGCGCACAAGAAGCTGCCAAGCGCCAGAGTCGTCCTATGAGACCAGCGACTTATCCGCAAATTGAGAGGAACTTCCAGAAGAACAATCAATCCGGTATTGATGGTAAACATCAGACCGTAGGCTGCCTCGGAAAGATGAAGATTGCGGACCATGAACAACGGCATCGCAGCAAGATGCTGAAAAAAAACGATTGTGACAAACACCGTGGCCAGCAGAAAATACAAAAACTGCAAATCGGAAAATGCTCTGCGACTTTGAGCCGGAGCTGGTTTCTCCTCCCTTGCTGCTTCTGAATCCGTGACTGCTGAAGTCAAGTGAAGAGAAAAGAACGCGAGAACAATCCCCGCAAGCAAAGAAGTAGCGCCGTCAATTACGAACAAAAACTGAAAGGATAAGGTTGCCAGAAAACCTCCGATTGCGGGACCGATACTCATCCCCAGGTTGACGGCAAGACGGTTGAGAGCAAAGGCTGCTTTGCGTTGTTCCGGGCTCACGGAATGACTGATTGCTGCAAGACCCGCCGGACGGAACATTTCGTTAGTAATCGCCAGCAAAATCGTTACGCAAATAATACCCGCAAAGGTGCGCGCAAGGGGAAACGCAAAAAAGACCAGCGCCGAAAGAAACAGGGACACCTTCATGATTCGCAGCGCGCCAAACCGGTCTGCCAGAAAACCGGACACTGGAGCTGTGACCATGGCGCCAACTCCGTACAGGGCAATCATGAGACCCGCTTTTGCAACAGGAAAGTGAAGAACACGCGTCAGATAAAGAACCAGGAACGGCAGCACCATCGTTCCGGCGCGATTGATGAGAACCGAAACACAAATCAGCCAAACTTGGCGCGGCAGATTCTTCAGTCCACTCCATGGATTCATAAAATCACGACTTTGCTTTCTTTAGGGGCTTACCAGAGAGGCGGGCACGGAGGCCCGCCCTCCAAACAATGGTAGTCACACAAGCAGAAAATCGATTTCACGTTTGTCGCGGTCGACGCGCACAACCTGAACCTGCACCGTGTCGCCCAACCGATAAACTTTTCCGGTCCGCCGCCCTTTGAAGAAATGACGTTTGTCATGAAACACGTACTGATCGTCATCCATGTACTTGAGTGGAATCAAGCCCTCCACAAAGAATTCCTTCAACTCCACAAACAATCCGAATGAGGCAACGCCGGTGATATTGCCGTCGTAGACCTCCCCCAGCTTGTCACGCATAAACTCAACTTTCTTCATGAGGATGAAATCGCGCTCCGCGTCGTCTGCCCTGCGCTCCGTGATGGAACAGTGTTCCGCGATCTCAGGGATGCGGTGCCCCAACTTTTGGAGGCGCTGAAGATCGGCCTTTTTGTTGGAGATCAAAGCTTTGAGAATCCGGTGCACGATCAGGTCGGGATATCGCCGGATGGGGGAAGTAAAGTGAGTGTAACTTTTCAGGGCGAGTCCGAAATGACCTGAATTTTCCCCATCATAACGGGCTTTCGCCATGGAACGAAGCATCAACACATTCAGGAAACGTTCCTCGGGTTTCTTTTCCAGTTTCGCGAGCAGCTTTTGGAGGTCTTTCGGCGTGATTTTCCCGGGATCCGCGGGCAAACGGTAACCGAGACTTGCTACCACGGCTATGAAATCCGCCATCTTCTCGGTGGGCGGCTGTTCATGAACTCGATACATGCCCGGCATCTTGCTTTTTGTAATATGGGTGGCAACGACCTCGTTGGCAACCAACATGAACTCTTCGATGATGCGGTGGGCAATGTTGCGTTCCGAATGAATAATTCCTGTCATTCTCCCGGTCGTGAGATCCAGAATGACTTCCGGTTCCGGCAAATCAAAATCGATACTCCCTCTTTTCCTGCGCTGGTCCATCAGCAGAAGGGCCAGCTTCTTCATGGTAAGAAACAGATCCACCAGCGGCTCGTATCTCCGCATCAGTTCGGGATCGTGATCTTCCACGATTCGCTTCACGGCGCTATATGTCATTCGCTCGTTGCTGTGGATCACGCTGGGGTAGAGGTGATCATCCGTCACATTTCCTTCGGCATCAATTTTCATGACAGCTGACATCGTCAGGCGGTCCACTTGCGGATTCAGGCTGCACATGTTGTTGGAGAGAGATTCGGGAAGCATGGGAATTACGAGATCCGGAAAATACACGCTGTTGCCACGCTCCAGAGCTTCTTCATCCAGGGCAGTGGCGGGTTTCACGTAATGCGCCACATCCGCTATGTGCACGCCAAGCAAATACGTTCCGTCTTTGAAAGCCGTGATGCTGATCGCATCATCAAAATCACGCGCCTTTTCTCCATCAATTGTCACGGTGTTCCAATCCCGGAAATCCTTTCGGCCCGCGTAATCTTCTTCCCGAATCACGGCGGCCTCTTCAGCTTCAAGCAAAACTTCCGGCTTGAACGTTCGAGACAGGCCATATTTGCTGATAATGATTTTCGCTTCGAGATCCGGTTCACCCTGGAATCCGAGGAGCGATACGATCCGCGCCTCGAGAGGGAACGTGTCCGGCATGAGTTCCGCCTCTACCATCATTCCGTTTGTCGCACCCGCAAAGTTGCGAGTGCTTACAATGGGAACCAATTGCAGTTTCTTGTCCCAGGGAATGATCCGGCCGTCGCTCGCGCCTGCCTCAAATACACCAACGATATTCTTTGTTCTGCGTTCCAATATCTGCAGGATCTGCCCCTCTGCCTTTCTTTGACCCTGAGGTTTGAGGACTTTGACAAGCACGCGATCGCCGTGCAGGGCGCCTCCGGTTGCGCCCGGAGGAATAAAAATATCCTCTCCTTTTGTTCCTTTCGGAGTCACAAAGGCGAACCCTCCACGGTACTGCTGAAGCACACCTTCTACTTGATCCTGTTGTGTCGATTTCTTTTCCTTCCGGGCCGGCTTCTTTGACTCGCGAGCTGGGGCCTTTGCGGAAAGCCACTGGAAAATACCTTCTTCGCTCTGGAGAATCCGGTTTTGTTTGGCCAGTTCCCGGAGCAACCTCCGGAACTGTTTGAAGTCGCGTTTTTTGACCTTGAGCTTGCGCGCGATATCGCGTGCCGAATAAGAATGTTGGGAGTGGCCGGAAAGGAAAAGTAAGATTCTTTCTTCCACGCTCTCTTTTGGATATTTTTGCTTCATTTCACCGTCTATATACTAATCGCAGTCATAGATGACGTCTATAGCGCTTTGTAAGCCGGCGTTACAAACAGATCCTTTGACACTTCGGTGCGTTTCATATAAGACTGGA
>CAZDDB010000360.1:0-3695 GCA_964504105.1 uncultured Acidobacteriota bacterium | reverse complement strand
CGGTTCATGTTTTTCTCAAAACGGGCTTTCAATGCTCTGAGTAGTTCTTCACGTTGTTCTGGTGACAACTCCTTTTTTGTTTCAACGTTTGACATAGTGTTTATGTTAAGAAAACAAGTAGTTGATTTTTATTTTAACAATATTTTTGTATTTAGTCATTATTTTAAATTAACAGGCTAAAAGCAGCAGGCTATCCAGCGTGGGTGAATGTTCTTGCCATCACAAATGATTCCAATGTGATATTGGTTTTAGGCAATATCGTCACGCCATTGCACACGTACTCTTGGAACTGCCCTGCGGAAGTGTTGGGCATGATGAGAGTCTGGAACAGGCGATGGCGCGCCATTGCAGGTCTCCGATGTCTGATGAAAACATAGCGAACGAATGAAAGGCAACGCCGAACAAGTCGCTGAACCAGACCACATCCGCACCTCGCTCAGGGCATGCCGCTTGCAATCCGTTACAATCATCTTTGCCGAAGAACGTTTTATCCGGTATCATTGATCTGCGCTGGGGTAATGCTGCAAGCGGCACGCCTTCGCTCGTCGCGTACTGAGGGAAGAACTTAACCAAGGAAACACATGCCGGCGCAAGTCTGGATAAGGCGGGGCTGTTGTTCAGCACTTGGTGCACTTCCGTGAGCTGGTGTTTGCCGTTCAGAACCGCTCGTTTTGATTGATCCTGCCCACAGCACGTCCCTGCAAATTTGAGTGGTGGCGTTAAAAACAGGACTGGAAGGGTCGCCAACGAATTGATACACTGAATAGTTTATGCCGGGAAGGTTTGATCTTGCTGCGTGTGTTGTGGAAAACGTGTGTCTTGGGGGCAAGTATTACAGGCTCCGGGCACTGGCTCCGGAAATAGCGGCTGGAGCGCGGCCGGGGCAGTTCTGCATGATTCGCGCGAAAAATTCGGGAGAGAGTTTGATGCGGCGTCCGTTTTCGATTGCGGCGGTCCGCGATGGTGAGATCCTGGAATTTGCCTACACGGCAATCGGGCGGGGCACACGATTGCTTGCTTCCCTGAAGCCGGATGAAACGCTGCTTTGTCTGGGGCCGTTGGGAAATTCGTTTCCCATTGTTCCGGGCAGCAAAGCGATCGTTGTTGCGGGTGGAATCGGAATGGCGCCGTTCCCGTTTCTCAACCGTTTGTTGAACAGCCATCAGATTTTTCCAATCACCTATTACGGCGCCCGCACAGCGGACGAATTGATCTACGTGGAAGAATTTCATCAGTTGAGCGAAAAAGTGATGCTGGCTACGGATGATGGGACCGCCGGTCATCATGGATTTGTTACAGACCTCCTGGAACGCGATCTGGAACCACATAAAAAGGAGGCGGTTGTGTATGCGTGCGGCCCTCATCCGATGTTGCGCAGGGTAAAAGAAATTGCCGCGATCTACGGAGTGCCCGCGTATCTTTCGATGGAAGAGGTGATGGGCTGCGGAGTTGGCATTTGCATCGGGTGTCCGATCCCCGGCATTACGGCGGACGGACAGGATATGAACTATCTTTGTTGCCAAGATGGCCCGATCTTCCCATCTTCGGTTGTGCGACTATGAATCCCGATTTGTCCGTTCAGCTTGGACCGGTGCGGTTGAAGAACCCGATTCTGACCGCAAGCGGCTGCTTTGGCTACGGATTGGAACTGACGGATCTCGTGGACCTGAATCAACTCGGTGGGATTGTCTGCAAGAGCCTGACCCCCTTGCGCCGTCTTGGGACGGGACCGCATCGATTGGTCGAGACATCTTCCGGATTGATCAATGCGATCGGTCTGGAAAATATCGGTGTCGAAGCGTTCCTCACGGAAAAGCTTCCGAAATTGCAAGAATATGATACGGCCATTTTCGCCAATATCATGGGAAACACAGTCGAAGAATATGGGGAGGTGGCCGGACGGTTTCGCGGCGTAACGGCAATCGCGGGTGTGGAGATCAATATTTCTTCGCCAAACACAAAGCGCGGTGGAATGCATTTTGGTGTAGACCCGGAAATGACGTATCAGGTAGTGCGCGCCGTACGCGACGCCACCGATCGCCCCGTGATCGCAAAGTTGAGTCCAAACGTAACCGATATTGTTCATATTGCAAAGCGCGCCGTGGATGCGGGCGCTGACATGATTTCGTTGATCAATACACTCTGGTCGTTTGCGATCGATGCCAACACGGGGAAGCCGCAGCTTGGAAACATTACCGGAGGTTTATCGGGGCCGGCGATCAAACCGGTCGCGCTGCGCATGGTGCATCAGGTGGCGAAGCAGATCCCCAGACCGGTGATCGGGATCGGGGGGATCGCTGAGGTGACCGATGTGATAGAGTTTCTAATGGCGGGTGCAACGGCGGTGCAAATCGGTACTGCCAATTTTTATGAACCAACTGTTTCTATGAGATTGGTTCGCGAACTAAGAGATGATTGTATCCGGCGCGGAATTGAACGCGTCAGCAGTCTTATCGGCTCGGTCCAATTGTCCTGAGCCGGAATCTCAAACACTGGAGGTCAGAAAAGTGAGTCTGAGTTGTTTTGTTTACCTCTTCTCTATGGTTGTTTCTGATTCTTGCTTGCCACCGGAGAAGATGTTCGAAGTAGGATCTGCCTCGTACTACGCGAGTCATTTTGAGGGAAACCGTACGGCATCCGGGGCCGTTTATCATCCCGACCGGCTGACCGCTGCGCACCGTACCCTGCCGTTTGGCACAAAACTCCTGGTAACCAATCTGAAGAACAATCGGTCTGTAGTTGTTACGGTGAACGACAGAGGACCGGTGCCAAAGAACCGCATTCTGGATCTTTCGTTTGCAGGAGCGCGCCAACTGAAAATGGTTTCCAGCGGTGTTGTCCCTGTCCGTACGGAAGTGCTGAGTGACTGATCGAGTTATTGTTGCTCTGGATCTGGAATCCGCCGATCAAGCGGTCCGGATGGCAGAAACGATTGCGCCTGTTTTCTCCTTTTTCAAGATCGGAATCCGCTTGTTTACACAGGCAGGGCCCGCGCTCGTCAAAGAGGTGTTGCGGTATGGAAAGGTCTTTCTTGATTTGAAGTTCTACGACATTCCCAGTGTCGTTCGCGAAGCTGTTTTTCAGGCATCGCAGCTCGGCGTCTCTCTTCTGACTCTTCATGCCTCGGGCGGATCGGAGATGATGCGCCTCAGCGCTGCGAGAGTTTCGGGCACACCGGCGCGATTGCTGGGTGTCACGGTGCTTACCAGCTTCGAGGATCTTGGTGAGTTCGGGATCCACAGGTCGGTTCCGGAGCAAGTTGAGGCACTGGCTGACCTCGCTCATTCCGCAGGTCTTTCGGGGATTGTTTGTTCACCGGCAGAGCTGGCAGTATTGCGCCCGCGATTCCCGCGTCCATTTCTGCTGGTAACTCCCGGAATTCGCGGAGCTGAAGATGAAAAAGGCGATCAGAAACGGACTGCCTCACCTGTAGAAGCGCTGAACGCAGGCGCCGATTACATTGTGATCGGCCGTCCGATTGTCGCAACGGTCGATCCCCTCGCTGCTGCCGCTTCAATCGCCGATGCGATCAATCACCACAAAGGCACGAAGAGCACAAGGAATTAAACCGCCAAGGTCGCAAAGGACGCCAAGGCAGCCGCCGGCCCTTTTGGGCCCATTGAAAAAGAATTCGCTAAAAACAAAACTGGGCTAGGTGACTTGATGAAAGAGTTTTTGTGCTGTTTTGTTTTTAG
>CAZDDB010000359.1:0-3702 GCA_964504105.1 uncultured Acidobacteriota bacterium | reverse complement strand
CGCAACTGTGGGGAGAACAATACAACAGAAAATTATCAGATATTCTGTCGCTTCAGGACGAAATCGCGCGCGAAATTTCAGAGAATTTGAGAGTGAAATTGACGGGATCGCAACGCGCGAAACTGGCGAAACCGGACACAACGAATTCCGAAGCGTATCAACTCTATCTGAAAGGACGATACCACTTCTATAAGTTTTCGGAGGAAGGATTAACGAAATCGATCCCTTATTTTCAACAGGCTATCGCGAAGGATCCCGCTTACGCTCTCGCCTATTCCGGGCTCGCAGGCGCTTATTTTGTCCTTGGAATCAATTACTGGCCTCCTGCAGATGCCTTTCCAAAAGCAAAAGAAGCGGCCACAAAAGCAGCTGAATTGGATGATTCGATCGGCATTGTTCATAATATGCTTGGCGTTGCCCGGCTTTTCTATGACTGGGACTGGCAAGGCGCCAGGCGTGAGTTTGAACGAGCTTTGGAGTTGAATCCCAGTTTGGCTGACCCTCATGATCTTCTTGCTTACTACTGGCTTGTGACAGGCAATGCAGAGCAAGGAATTCAGGAGATCAAAAAAGCGCTTGAGCTTGAACCATTCGGGCTAATTTTGAATACTGATTTTGCTTTAGCGTTGGCTTTATCGGGAAAGTATGACGAGTCGATCCGGCAATCTCGAACAACGCTGGAAATCGATCCACAAAACCCCATTGTCTTTGTTATTATGGGAATGGCCTACGCGGAGAAAGGTATGTATGCGGATGCGATTGCCGCGATCGAGAAAGCCAAAAGCTTTGAACAAAACGCGGAAATCCTGGGAAGGCTCGGAAATGCGTATGCGCGAGCCGGCGAGCGAGCGAAAGCTCTCGAAGTACTCAATGAGTTTTTTTCACTTGCATCGAAGAAATATATGGCTCCTTACGGCCCGGCGATGATCTATTGTGGATTGGGCCAAAATGAGAAAGCCGTAGAGTGGTTAGAAAAAGCTTATCGGGAACGAACGCCCTGGCTGATCTGGATCGCTGTCGATCCCGTATTTGCTTCCCTACACAAAGAGCCGCGCTTTCAGCAGATTCTGACCAAAATGAATCTCCCGTCTTAGGGCCCTGCCTGCAATCTCTGGCTGACCAACCAGTCAATCAACGTATTTTCAAGAGCGGGTTTCATGCCGATCTGCCTGGCTTCAATCAGCGCCACTGGCAGGGATACCCTCTCGATCAGCACGCGATACCCGAACCACAAACCGCCGACATGGTTTCCTGTCGAACAATGGATCAGTACCGGCTTTTCGGCTTTTTTCATCAACTGTGCAAACTGTTCGAAAGTCTCCTTCCTGAATCCGGCGGTCTCAAACGGCAGATGATAGTAGATCATTTGGTTCGCCGCTACGATTGCTTTTTCATTGATCAGACATTCTCTCTCGGGCAACACATTGATGACGCTGTTGACCCCGGTGTCGGCAATGAGCCGGAATCCCGTTTCCGTGGGCTGACCGGAAGTGAATACGTTGGTACGGGGCTGCTGAAGATTGGGTATCTGATCGATCGGTGCGGCAAAAACAAATGTAAGACAAAACAGAACAAAGATAATCGGAATTGAATGTCTCATAATGCACTCCTGACTGCTGCAATTGCAAGCCGCATACCACAGTCTCTCGTCAGGAAGATATGGTAGCCCGGGCATCCTGTCAGCCGTAGAAAATTCGTGCGCGGCCATCTCTGGCGGGCTGGAAGCCCGCGCTACGGGTTTCGTGTTTATCACTGCCGCCTACTTGACGTCAAGTTGTCGGTAACGTGACATCCTGTCTGCTCCTCATTCTGCCGTCTCAAGAAGAGCCCGTCTGGCACAGGGTTTGCTCAGTACATCACAGAAAAGGATAAAAAGATCCTGAAGATCTTCTTATTGAGGCGGCATGATCCATTCAAAGTCCGTTCAGTACGCAATCCGGGCGATGATCATGCTGGGAACTCAGACCGAAGGTGTGCTTTGCCGGCTGGAAGATATCGCGGCTAACGAGTCGATTCCGCAGCAATTCCTCGCCAAGATCATGCAGCGATTGACCAAAAGGCGGTTGGTTCGTTCTTCGAAAGGCAAAGGCGGTGGTTTCACCCTGCTCCTACCTGCGGACAGAATCTCACTTTACTCAATCGTAGATGCCATCGATGACCTCTCGCTTACCCTTGGTGACTGCATTCTGGGAAAAGGAAATTGTAACCAGGAAGATAGCTGTCCTCTTCACGATGCCTGGAAGCAGCTAAGGGAACGGCAGGTGCAGTTCCTGCAATCCATCACGATCGCGGATATGGCGAATTCGGGAGGGCTGGAAACATGAATAAACGTATCGGCATTCTGTTGTCCATGGCAATTCTTGGCTTTGCCGCTCTTCTGTTTTTCCTTTCCAATAAAGAAATAACACGACCCAAAATGACGAAAGCAGGCGGGCCGGAATTGTTTGGGACCTACTGCTCAGCGTGTCACGGGCCGCAAGGAAAAGGAGACGGGCAACTGGCATACGTTGTGTATCCTAAACCGCGGGACTTCACCAAAGGCATCTTTAAGCTCCGCTCCACACCCTCAGGACGAGTTCCTACCGATGAGGATCTGGTGAAAACAATCAAAAGCGGAATGCCGGGAACTGCGATGCCTTCCTTTTATTACCTCCAGGATGCGCAGATCAAACAAGTCGTTCAGTATGTAAAACAACTGAGCCAGGAATGCGCAGAAGGAACGCCCTGCAAGAATCTGTTTGAAGGACAACCGCCGGCTCCGATTTCCGTCCCGGAGCCCCCTCTATATTCGAATGAATTAGCAGCACGCGGAAAAGAGGCATACAAACAACTCGGATGCCACCAGTGCCACGGTGAATACGGCAAAGGCGACGGGCAGTCAGCCGCCGGGCTGAAAGATGATTGGGGTTATCCGATTCAGGTTCGCGATTTTACACAGGGCACATATCTGGGCGGAGGCGCTCCAAAGGATTTGTATCTGCGATTCATGACCGGATTGAACGGCACTCCGATGCCTTCCTACGGTGAAGCCATCCAGTATATGGCGCCGAACGATCCAGAGAGGCAACAGCTTGCCTGGGGACTGGTGTATTACGTGAAGAGCCTGGAAACGGAAGAAGCCAAAGTGAACAACGCCGCGCCTCCAAAAGACGGGGTGATTTTTGTTGCAAAAACCCAGGAGGGGCAACCGGATCTGGCCGACCCCAGCGCTTCCGACTGGCAATCGATTCCCGCCGCCTCCATTCCGGTTTCGCGGTTGTGGCAGAAGCAGAACGGCAATGCATCCGTTGTTCAGGTTCGCGCGAAAGCAAACAAAGAATCCATCGCCTTGTTGCTCGAATGGGAAGACGAATCACACGACGCGGGCGCTTACGGCATCCAGGATTTTCAAGATGCTGCCGCAATTCAGTTCTCGTTGACCGGTGAACCGGGGTTTCACGGAATGGGGCAGAAAACGGATCCGTGCAATCTCTGGTTCTGGCGTTCGGAATGGCAGATGCGCAAGGATATGAGCCGGACTGCAAATCTGAACGACCGTTATAGAAACAAAGCAAGCGATGCTGCTGTTTCTTCGTACCCGGATGAAATTCAGGAAGAAGCCATTCTGGCGGCAAGCGATGCGGGCAACATTGTTTCCACACAAAAGATTACTTCTCCGGTGGAAGATATCAATGCCGCGGGGCCCGGGACTCTCACGTCTCA
>CAZDDB010000358.1:0-3712 GCA_964504105.1 uncultured Acidobacteriota bacterium | reverse complement strand
ATTGTGCTCGGACCGGGGAAGGAGGAGTTTTAGCGGAGCGCAGGCTTCCAGCCTGCATTAGGGATCGCAGGCATCTTGCCTGCAGGAGAAGTTTGTTGCGCCAACGTGGGTGCACTGTGTATCTTTGTGTTCTTCATCGCTTTGTGGTGAGATTGCCAGAATGACTTTGCAAACGGGAATCAATATTGGTCCATACCTGATTCTTTCGCCGCTCGGGTCCGGCGGGATGGGGGAGGTATTTCGCGCGCGGGACACACGTTTGGATCGTGAAGTAGCAATCAAGGTTTTGCCCCAGAAGACGGCCGACGATCCGGAGGCGCTGAGGCGATTTGAACGGGAAGCGAAAGCTCTTGCGGCGTTATCTCATCCGAATATTTTGACCATTCACGACTTTGGAGAAGAAGGCGGCATCCACTATGCGGTCACCGAGCTGCTGGATGGTGAAACGCTTCGTGACCGGATTTCCCGTTCGGTCATTCCCTGGGAAACGGCGGTGGAGATCATGATTGCCGTTGCGGAAGGTCTGTACGCTGCGCATTCAAGAAACATCATCCATCGTGACCTGAAACCGGAAAATGTCTTTCTTGCATCTGCGGTTGTGAAGATTCTCGATTTTGGTCTGGCGCATGTGGATGCTCTGATTCCCACCTCCGATGAAAGCTCAGCGTTGACGATGCAACAAGAGACGTTGCCCGGGACCGTGCTCGGAACGATCAACTATATGTCGCCCGAACAGATTCGCGGTCTGGTGATCGATCATCGCACCGATCTTTTTTCCTTCGGATGTGTTTTGTATGAGATGCTCACGGGAAGCCGTCCTTTTCTCCGGGACACAGCCGCGGATACCATGGCTGCCGTCTTGATGTCCCAACCGCCGCAACTACGCAAATCTGGCGTGTCGCTGCCATCCGAACTGGAAGAGATCATTGCGCGTTGTTTGATGAAGCAGCCGGAAATGCGCTATCAATGCGCGCAGGATCTGATCTTTGCGCTCCAAACGTTGAAGAAATCGGAACATGCGCTTGTGGAATCACCGACACCCCGCCCGCGAAAATCGAGACGCGCCATTGATTCGATCGCCATTTTGCCGCTGGTAAATGTGAGCGGCGATCCGGAGGCGGAATACCTGTGCGACGGTATCACGGAAACCATTATTAACACGCTTTCGCAATTGCCGAAGATTCGGGTGATGGCACGTAGCACCGTGTTTCGGTACAAAGGCCAGATTGTGGATCCCCAAAACGTTGGCGCCGATCTCAATGTCCGCGCCGTGCTGACCGGCAGATTGATTTTGCGGGGAGAAACTCTTCATATCCAGGTAGAACTGGTGGATGTGAAGGACGGATCGCAATTGTGGGGAGATCGCTACAGCCGGATGCTGTCTGATATTTTTGAAGTGCAGGAAGAAATTGCGCGCGAGATTTCTACAAAGCTGCGAGTCCGGCTCATTGATGAAGAAAAGAAGCGATTGGCCAAACGCTATACCAAAAACACGGAAGCCTATACCTTGTATTTGCGCGGCCGGTATCATTGGAACAAACGAACGGAAGAAGGCTTCTACAAAGCGATCGATTATTTTGAGCAGGCCATCCGGCAAGACCCCAAACTGGCGCTTGCATACTCCGGGTTGTCCGATTGTTACGGTCTATTGGCCGGATTTCACTATATCGATATGGCCGAAGGGTATGCCAGAGCGCGAGATCTTGCCCTGCGCTCTCTGGAGATCGACGATTCACTTGCGGAAGGACACGCCTCTCTTGCGATCGTGCGATACCGCGTAGATTGGAACTGGTATGAAACCGAGCGGGAATTCAAACGCGCGATTGAGCTGAATCCCGGCTATACCATGGCTCATCACTGGTATTCTGTGTATCTGGTCATGATGGGCAGATTCGAGGAAGCGCTCGCGGAAATCGAGAGGGCCATCGAGCTGGATCCGTTGTCGCTGGTAATCAACTGGACACGTGGATTTCTCTACTATTATTTGAGGCAGTACGACAAGGCGATCGATTATCTTCACAAGACGCTGGATCTGGAGCCTGGTTTTTCGCGTGCCTATTACGATTTGGGGGTTATCCTGGTTCAAAAGGGAATGATCCCGGAAGCGAATGAAGAGTTTCAAAAGTGGGGCGAATCTGCCGAACGGCATGCTGCAACCGAGGCGATGTTTGGATATGCGTATGCAATCGCCGGACGGACGGAGGAAGCACAACAAATCCTCCGGCAATTTGAAAAGGCGCCGCGGGTCTCCGCTTACAGCGCTGCTTTGATCTGTGTTGCACTCGGTCAGACAGATGATGCGTTTGCCTGGTTGGAGAAATCATTGCAGGGACGGGAAGACGGTCTCGTTTCGCTGAAGGTCAACCCGAGATTCGATCCGTTGCGCTCGGATCCCCGCTTTGAGAGCCTGCTGCTGCGCATCGGGTTGAAGTAGGAACTGCCGCAAAGACCGCAAAGACAGCGGTTCCATCCTATGTCTTTGTGGTGAACTGAAAAGGCTGTGCTAGAATAGCCGCAGGTCATGGCGCGGATTATTCCGATCTCCTCGGGCAAAGGCGGCGTCGGCAAAACCACGTTTGCCATTCACTACGCACTCATGCTGTCCCGTTACGGCCGCACGGTTCTTCTCGATCTGGATATGGGCACCTCCAGTGTCCGCAACAGCATCGATGTGAATGTGCCTTACGATCTGTATCACTTTTTCCGCCGCGGCGTGCCCCTGCAATCGTGCATCACACCTCTGGATGACAAGATTGATCCGCAGCGCCGTTACCGCAACTTCGGTTTTATTGCATCTCCGCGCGGATTGATCGAGGATTTGTTAAACCTGGACGAAAAACACAAGATTGCGCTAATTCGGGCAATCAATACCCTTCCTGTGGACTATATCGTGATCGATCTGAAGGCGGGGATCGATTCGCATGTTCTAGATTTTCTACCGCATGCGAATACCGGTGTGATTGTGTTTACACCGCTTGTCCCCTCCGCGGTGTTTGCCGCATCAGAAATGGTGAAAGCCCTCATCCTGCGGAAATTGAAAGCTCTCTTTACGTTTGATGCTTTTCTGGTGCGGAGCGGTCTTTCCACGCTCCAGATTGTCAATTACATGGTACACATTGAAGCGATGGAAGATGTGTATGAAGCGAAGGAGAAGAACCTGGAGGAATTTTTGACGCTTGTGCAAAGCGAAGTGGACAATGAGCTCGTCCTTGCGATGATTGGCAACGTGATTCGCGACTTCAAGATTTACTATGTGTTAAACCGGTTTAACAGTGTGACCGATAGCGTTGAGAAAATCGTTCGTCCCTTCACTGATTCGATTCATAAAGCGATTTCACCCTATCTGAGAATGATCAACCTTGGCTGGATTGTCGAAGACGACCGGTTCCTCAGATCCGCCACACAGAAAGTGCCGCTTTTACTTCAAACGTTGGATCAGAAACCGGTGACCCGGAAAATGGAATCCGACATATTGAACCAGTGGATGTCAGAATTGAAGAAGGAATTTGCCCCGCTTCCACGTCCGATGAAATTGATGCGGCAAACTCCTGTGATTCCTGCGCCATCACCATCCAAGCCGGGTACTAGAAGAGATCCGCTGGAACAGCAGCTGAATCTGTTGAAAGTCATGTTTGAAAACCAGGACAAGAAAGATTATCGGCTCAATTTCGATTACATCACGCAACGCAGTCTGCACCTGATGCGTCACGGC
>CAZDDB010000357.1:0-3745 GCA_964504105.1 uncultured Acidobacteriota bacterium | reverse complement strand
GCGAGAAGCACTTCAGGCACAAAGATGCGGTTGTACTTAAAATCTTCTCCGACAACCCGCATTCCGGCAATTAGTCCTTCATCCAGAACTTCCATCGCGGTTCGTCCCTCTGCGAGAGCTTCTTCCGTCATTCTTTTAACCGGTTCGTGCTTTCCTTCAAAAAGAAGCTGGTTCATCAAGGCGTAATCAACCATCCGTCACTCCGTAAATGCCGGAAACTTGACGTCCGGTTCGCTGCATGTGCGGCGGAACAGATCCTGGATCTCTTGATGGAGCTCTTTTTCGAGCGGCTCCACTTCATAGGCAGACAGCGTTTCATCAATCACTTCGTTGGCACGCTGGCGCCAATCGCGCGAACCCTGGATTTCCCACTGATCCCAATTGGTTCGATCCACCATCGTGCCGGGAAGGTACAACTCTTCCGGCCAGTACTGGAGGGTGTGTTCGGATGTCAGCAGGTGCTTTTCCCGAACCAGCTCGGCAATGAGACTGGCCGTGGGAAGATCTTCGCGCACTTCCACCGGACGGATAAAACGTTTTGCGTGCGCCACGACTTCATCATCAAAGACGAGCTTCTCGAAACTAAAACAATTCACATAATCGAGCATTCCTGGGCCCGAAACTGAATTGAATCCCACAGATGCGGCTAAAAACGCGCCCACGCCGGTTTCCATCCCCGCCTGCGGATCGTTGAACTTGGAATCGGAAAGCGCCATGTAGGCCTGACAGGGAAGTTTCAAGTATTTTGCAACCTGCGCATAACCGCAATAAAGTTGAAGCGCTTCCACTGCGGTCATCGGATTTGTCATCAGCCGCATGTGAAAAGATGCCGGTGCGCCGCCAAAGAGCACCGGAGTTCCTGGGCGAACGATCTGTGCGATCGTAAGTCCTGACAAAATCTCCGCGGTGTGCAGCACAAGCGCCCCGATTGTGGTTACCGGTGAAATCATTCCGAGCAACAGCACGGGCACAATCTCGATCGGGATTCCCCATTCAGCGCAATCCATGATGTTTGAGATTGGATCTTCACCCCACCTCAGTGGAGTATTTGGACAGCAAGTGAATATGGCCATCGGGCGGCGAACGAGATCCGCGCGGTCCTCCCGAAACATCGCCATGATTTCGCCCATTCGCGGAACCCCAAACGATGTGAACGCTCCCGAAACCACAGGACGCTTCGAATGAGAAAGAACAAGATAGAGCCGCCAGGCATCGGCCATGTCCTGTGGGATATCATTCGGGATGAATGCAGTGGAAAGGTAATCGATGTTCTTGAGTCCATCTGCGAGCTTTACATATTCCACAAAATCGGGCGTTTTCGGATTGCGGACCTTCTGCGTTTTGCGGTCCAGGACACGCAGTGCCGAGGAAGCCGGCACAAAGTGCACGTTGTCTTTTTCCAGCACCCGGGCAGGTTTGCCGTCGCGGTCGTGTAGCGTCAGTGAAGACGGCGTATCTAACAGCGCTTTCTCCACGAGTGCGCGTGGAAAGGTCACACGATTTGTTGCGGGATCGGCGGTCAGACCGACTTTCTTGAGTCGCTCGAGCGCATGCGGATCTTCAATCAGAACACCGCTCTGTTCGAGCACCGTAAAAGCCTCGTCCACAATGCGCTCGATCAGGGGCTTCTCCAGGACACTCAGCGTCGGTCTCATGCTCGTCTGTACACACTTTTCCTTTGCGTCTATTATCGTGTCATGAAAAGGATTGTCAAATCGTCTGACGCTCCAAAACTTGGGGGGCGGGCGTCCCTGCCCGGCAGTCTGCCGGCACCTCCCCAAAGCGGCGGGCACAGAGGCCCGCCCCACGGAATTTACGAATATCAGCGTGTTACACTTGAAAATCGCCCGAGATTTCGGCCGCGGTGGAAGCGAAATGTGGTGGAATGACACTCTAATCTGGAGCCGGGGACTTGGTTTCATCGCCGGGGCAGCGCTGTTCTGGCTGCAGTATTTTGACCTGAAGGATTATCTTCATCCGGAACCGCGGCGCCGGCTCCTTCTTTCCTATTTTTTGGGAGCCGTATCTGCCGGTCTCGGTCTGGCTCTGTATGCGCTCATCGAAGCGCTGGGAGGCCCGGGAGAACCAGCAGGCGGACGCGCGCAAATCCTTCTGTATTGTTTTCTGGTAGTCGGCCCGGTCGAAGAAGGAGCAAAATTTCTGATCGCCCGGATCTTCATCTTTCGCTCTCTCGAATTTGACGAGGCGATTGATGGATTGATTTACTCGAGCGCTGTATCGATCGGCTTTGCCAGTATGGAGAGCCTGATCTATTTTCCAATTTTGGAATGGCCTGATCATCTCGCTCGTACGTTGACTGCTCCGCTCACGCATTCCCTGTTCTCCTCGCTCTGGGGATTCGGCGTCGGCATCGCTTTCTTCCGTTCCGGCAGCCGCAAAGCCAGAATTTTGTGGCAACTGCTGCCACTGGCAGGTGCAGCATTGGTCCATGGTTTGTATGACTATGTGCTGCTGGCGATGAATGGAACTTTCCTTGCAAGCGGTTTGGCGCTCGTGCTCTGGATGTTTTTGATCGGGTACGCAAGACGACTGGTGCAGTCCCGTCCGTGCATCAAATGAGCGGCTCCGGAGATCACAGTCTGCGAATCCGTTATACTTAACCAGTTGGTTTAGTATTGAGAATATCCTTGCAGACATCGGTCTTGAGGGGTATCATGTTCCCCAACAGCTTATGCCAAACAGCCCGTATGCCGTCCTGGAAAAAGAAGAGGTGAATCCCGCTTCGAGTGTCATTGAATCTTCTTATGCCGAGCTAAAGCGCTTGATCGAGCGGCACGGGTTGCTGAAGCCGCAGCCGCTGTACTATACGTACAAGACGATTCTGGCATTCCTGATGGTGATCTCCGCCTGGATCATACTTTTGACCGCAGACAGTATGTGGATCAAACTTCTGGATGCTGTTTTTCTGGCATTTGCGACAACCCAGCTTGGCTTCATTGGTCATGATGCGGGTCATCGACAGATCTTTAAGACAGCCTGGAAGAACGATGTGGTGGGATTGGTGAATGTGCTGTTTGTCGGCGCTAGTTATTTCTGGTGGGTGGAAACGCATAACAAGCATCACAGCAAGCCGAACCAGCTCGCTTACGATCCGGCAATCGATTATTCAGTGCTGGCGTTCTCGAACGAGCAGGCGCTGAGCAAGCGGGGCATTCAGCGTTTCCTGATCAAGTACCAGGCGTGGCTCTTCATTCCTATGATGGCGCTCTATCCTATTAGTATGAGGATCGACAGTATCCGGTTCCTGCTGCAGGGCAAGCACAGGTCTCGTTATCTGGAAGCCTTCCTCATGATCGTTCACTTCGTACTCTACTTTCCATTATTATTCTTCGCTTTTGGACCGTGGATGGCGATTCTGTTCATGGTGATTCATGAATCCCTTTTTGGGCTGTATCTCGTGTCCGTGTTTGTTCCGAATCACATGGGAATGGTTATCCTGGAAGATGGAACGGATCTCGATTTCCTAACACAGCAGGTGATCACGGCGAGAAACATCAAAGGACATCCTCTGGTGGACTTCTGGTACGGCGGATTGAACTACCAGATCGAACATCATCTTTTCCCAAAGATGGCCAGAAACCGGTTGCGAAAAGCCAAGAGAATCGTGGAAGATTTCTGCAGGGAAAAATCGATCGTGTATTACGAAACAGGCTTTTTTCAATCTTACCGGGAGATCCTGACGGACCTGCACCGCGTCAGTGCCGCGCTCCGTTCTGCGTAAGGG
>CAZDDB010000356.1:0-3746 GCA_964504105.1 uncultured Acidobacteriota bacterium | reverse complement strand
CCCTAAAGTCGTTCCAGGATCCGGTCGTGGATGCCGTCAAAGGAACCGTTTGACATCACGATCAGCCTATCATTCATTTTCGCGTTTTTTGCGACAAACTCCACAATTTCCTGGTTCTCAGAAATGTAATACGATTTCGTTCCATTGCGGTTCATCTCTGCGACCAGCTTTTCCGGATCCAAGCGCACTTCCGGAGAGAGCTTCTCCGGTTCATAGATTCCGGCAATTACGGCGAGATCCGCATGGCGGAACGCGCGGGCAAATTCATCCTGGAAAATATTCCGGCGGCTGGACCACGATCGTGGTTCAAAGATAGCCCAGATTCGCGCGTCCGGGAAAGCAAGCCTCGCCCCTTCCAGCGTTGCACTGATGGCTGTCGGATGATGGGCAAAATCATCAAATACCGCAATTCCGTTTATCTCTCCGCGCAACTCCATGCGTCTCTTCACTCCTGTAAACGTTCCAAGCGCCATCCGGATCTGATCCGTGTTCAGTCCAAGCTGCTCCCCCAGAATCACGGTTGCTGCTGCGTTTGCAAGATTGTGACGGCCGTAGACATGGATCGAATACGAATTGCCGTTCAGTTGAAACGACGCAATCCCGCCGGCCCAGTGTTCGCCGGAAATTCGAAACATGCTGTCCGGATGAAATCCGAACGTGAGGACCTTGCTGTATCCGCGCGTGGCGAGACGGTATGCCGCATCGCTGTCACGATTTACGATGATCTGTCCGTTTGCAGGCACTACTTTGACCAATTGCCAGAACGCATTTTCCACCGAGGCAAAGTCAGGATAAATATCCGCGTGATCGTACTCTACCGGGTTTAAGATTACGATCTCCGGCAGATATTGCACGAATTTCGGTCGTCTGTCCATAAATCCGGTGTCGTATTCGTCTCCTTCAATGACAAAATATTTTCCACCGTGTTCCCACTGAAAACTTTTTCCAAAGTTCAACGGAATGCCGCCGATCAAGTAAGATGGCTGTAACTCGGCGCTTTGCAGCAACCAGGCGGCGAGGGAGGAGGTCGTGGTTTTGCCGTGGGTTCCTGCGATGACGATCGGATGCTTCTCGCGAAGAAAAAACTCGCGGACCGCTTCCGCCATGGAAATGTAAGGAAGACGCTGATTGAGCAGCGTTTCCACTTCAGGATTCCCGCGCGGAACGGCATTCCCGGGAATCACCAGATCCGGCTTCGCACGCCGGAGGTTGTCCGCTTCGTAGCCGTTATAAACATGAATCCCGAGCTCGCGAAGCTGGATGCTCATGGGCGGATAGACGTTTGCGTCCGATCCGCACACGTCCAGCCCTCTTTCTTTCAATAGTCCCGCGAGTGAGGCCATGGCGGTGCCGCATATTCCTATTAAATACACCTTTCTAATTTTGTCGTAGTTCATTGCACGGCCCCTTCCAGAATCTCCAGACGGAATTCCGGCGCGGCTCCGATTCGCGAACGAACGCCCAGCGGAAGCGTCCAATTCAAACCGCTGACATGCCCCGAAGGGAATCCAAAGAAAATGGGTTTCCCCAGATCGCCCAGCACATCCAGGATCACTTGCTGCAAAGTGTATCCCTGGTTTTCCACCTGGACGCAGTCCTTCATCTCTCCAAAGAGAAAAGCGCAAACGCCGTCAAATTTTCCCAGGAGTTTCAAATGCGTGAGCATCCGGTCGATCTGATATGGTTTGGCGGACACGTCTTCCACAAAGAGGATGGAATCCGTCCAGTCGGGTTCCCACTGAGTCCCGATGGAGGATTCGAGCAGCGTCAGACAACCTCCGGTGATCATTCCTTCGGCTTCTCCGGCCTGCAGCACCTCCACAGAGCCGGGAGAAAGCGTGTAGGGAGATGTTTGCATCAACGCCAGTCTCAGTGAATCTGTGTGCACCTGGCCGCGCGCAAAATCTCCAGCCGGCATCGGACCGTGAAACACTACCCAGTTGTGAATTCGCTGAAAATACAAATGAAGTGTGGTGATATCGGAGCAACCCAAAAGAATTCTGGGATCCCGTTTCATTCCGAGGTCTCCCGGGTCGTTCAAAATACGGACGGAACCATATCCTCCCCGGGCAAAGAAAATAGCTTTGCAATCCGGATCCCGAAGCGCCTTGGACAGCTCTGCGCGTCGCTGGTCATCCCTTCCCGCAAGATATCGCCATTTTCTGTAGGCATCGCTAAAGACGACTTCGAAGCCAAGTTTGTGAAGCTCCGCAATCCCGGGCTCAAAAAACTCCGGTTTTACGGGGCTTGCCGGCACAACAATATGGACTCGATCTCCGGACTGCAGCTTGAATGGCTTGAGCATCCATTGATTCTACCTCAGACTTTGGACCTCTACACTCTACGCTTAGCCGCAACCAGAGGATGAAGGCAGAAGGATGAAGGATAAACGGAGTGCCGGAAGCAGTTTTGTAGCGCCGGCGTCCCGCCGGCCGGTGATTGAAGTGCACTTTTTTTGTCTGGCCGGCGAGACGCCGGCGTTACAAACCCGTTCGTAAATTCTTGCCAAAAGGAGAAGAAACTCTACGTTAGGAATACCAGTGCGCCGGCTGTCGTATCAGACACAGAGTTCGAGTATTCTCGGTTAGGCCCTTAGGTGACCGGGTTTTCCCGTTTTGAGAATAGATAATCGAGCTCGCCCGTGAGGATCTGTTCGTACGCCTTTTTGGCTGCATCCTGTTCCGCTTCCTTTTTGGTGTTGCCGGTTCCGCAAGCAACTGCAACATTCCGGATGCGGATGTCTACGTGAAAGACCTTTTGATGATGCGGACCTTCTTCCAGGATGACGTTGTAATCAGGGGGCATCTCACCGAGGCCCTGGAGCTTTTCCTGCAACAACGATTTAAAGTCGTTGAAGTGAAAATCGTTTTCCACCACATCCTCAATCGTGTGTTTGAAGAAGGAGTACACAAATGTCTTGGTAGTCTCGAGTCCGCTATCCAGGAAGATGGCAGCAATCAGCGCTTCGAACGTGTTTGCAAGAAGCGAACGCTTGGTGCGTCCGCCGGTTTTTTCTTCACCGCGACCCAGCAGCAAATATGTTCCAAGTTCAATCTCGCGCGCTTTTGTGCTGAGAATGTCCGTGCTGATGATGTAAGACTTCACCTTGGACATCAGTCCTTCGGTGTACTGGCTCGCGTAGGCGTTGTACAACAGTTCGCTGATAATAAAACCGAGAATCGAATCGCCAAGGAACTCGAGCGTCTCGTTGTCGCGGATCATCCGCTCCGGATTTTCGTGAGAAAAAGAGCGGTGGGTGAGCGCCCGCAGCAGAATTTCCTTGTTCCGGAAGGTGTAGGAGATCTTCCTTTCCAGCTCCTCGAACATAAAGGTTTGTTATCGTATCATAGCCGTAAGACATTGTAAATAGCGATGATAGCGACAACCCCCTCCCAGCCTCCCCCTTGATAAGGGGGAGGAGTCGCTTGCTGAATCTCCTTTACAGGACAGAATGAGTTAGAATAGCAGGAACAGGAGGATGGGGTTATGCGCTACGTTAGAGATTTGAAAATCTACTTGCCGTTGCTTTTTTTGATCATTCTGGCACTACCGGGGTGCGACTTTGCGCTCACCCTGTTAAAGTACAGGGGACTTATTCCGCCAACTCCCAGAGGCGCCGAGGTAAGCAGCGGTTTGATCTTTAAGGATACGGATGCTGTTTTTGGTCCTGGCAATCTCAAGATCAGCGGTTCGCTTGTGCCGGCGGCCGGCGTCTCAGCAGCGGCTGCATTTCCAGGTCAGCTCAG
>CAZDDB010000355.1:0-3751 GCA_964504105.1 uncultured Acidobacteriota bacterium | reverse complement strand
AAGGAAAATGGACGCGTGTCGATTGGCATGAAGTGCTCGAAGACATCGGGTCGCGTATCGCAAAAGCGTTTCGAGAGGGTCGTCAGAACGAAGTGATGTACCATGTCGGCCGCCCCGGTCATGAGCGCTATATGGATCGCGTTCTGAAAGCATGGGGAATTGACGGTCACAACAGCCACACCAACATCTGCTCTGCAGGCGCACGGCTTGGGTACAACTTATGGCAAGGAATCGATCGACCTTCACCCGATTACGCCAACGCGCGGTTTATCCTGCTCTTGAGCGCTCATCTGGAATCGGGACACTATTTCAACCCGCATGCGCAGCGGATCATCGAAGCAAAAATGGCCGGCGCAAAATTGGCCGTAATCGACCCGCGGCTTTCCAATACAGCTTCTATGGCCGACTACTGGATCCCCTGCTGGCCAGGCAGCGAATCGGCTCTTCTGCTTTGCATGGCAAACGTGATCCTTCAAGAAGATTTGTTCGACCATTCGTTTGTGCGCGAGTGGACCAACTGGGATCAGTATTTGCGGGAAGAACGGGCAGGCACAGAAGTCACATTTGAAAACTTTGTTGCCATTTTGCAGAAGCTGTACGCGGAATATACTCCGGAATTCGGGGAAAAGGAGTGCGGGATTCCTGCTTCTAAAATCGTAGAAGTAGCGCGGGGAATCGCGCGGGCAGGAAGCGCGTTCGCCGCTCATATCTGGCGCAGCACCGCCTCCGGAAACCGCGGCGGATGGAACGCGGCGCGCTGTCTCGAATTCTTGCACGTCCTTACCGGGAGTGTCGGCACCAAGGGGGGGATGCTGCCCAATGCGTGGACAAAATTCAATCCCACTTTCTGGATGGAACCCCCCGGTCAAAAGTTCTGGAACGGATTGCTCTTCCCGGATGAATATCCGTTATCGCACTACGAGATGAGTTTCCTCCTTCCCCACTTCTTGAAGGAAGGACGCGGCAAACTCGATGTCTACTTCACCCGCGTCTACAACCCGGTCTGGACCAACCCGGATGGATTCACCTGGATGGAAGTGCTCAAAGACGAATCGAAAGTCGGATTGCACGTGGCGTTAACACCTACCTGGAGCGAGACAGCGCTGTTTGCCGATTACATCCTGCCCATGGGACATGCCGGGGAGCGTCATGATGTTCAGAGCCAGGAGACGCATGCCGGACGCTGGGTTTCGTTCCGGCAGCCCGTGATCCGCGCCGCGATGGAACGGATGGGAAAGAAAGTGAATTTCACTTACGAAGCAAACCCGGGAAAAGTCTGGGAAGAAGATGAATTCTGGATCGAACTTTCCTGGCACATCGACCCAACCGGCGAGCTTGGTATCCGCAAGTACTTTGAGTCTCCCTACGAACTGGGACGTAAACTGCGTGTGGATGAATACTACCGCTGGATATTTGAAAATAGCGTCCCCGGACTTCCCGAGACAGCCGCAAAAGAAGGGATCACCGGGCTCGAATACATGCGAAAATACGGCGCCTTTGAAATTCAGGAGAACGTCTACCGGCAGAATGCGGCGCCCGTCTCTGCAGACGGCTGCGAAGTAGACAGTACTACCGGTGTAGCAAAAAAGAACGGAGCGGCGGTAGGCGTACAAATCGAAGGGAAGGTTGTCCGCGGTTTTCCGACTCCTTCACGCAAGCTGGAATTTTTCTCTTCCACAATGAAGGAGTGGAAATGGCCTGAATACAGTCTCCCCACTTACATCAAGAGTCATATCACACGGGAAGAATTGGACTCATCCAAGAATGAGTACCTGCTGATCCCCACGTTCCGTCTTCCCACCATGATTCATACGCGTTCGGGAAACGCAAAATGGCTGAACGAGATCTCGCATCGCAACCCGGTATGGATGCATACTTCGGATGCTGCGCGAATGGGACTGAAGGACGGTGAACTTGTAAAGGTGCATACAGAGATCGGCTACTTTGTGAACCGCATTTGGAGCACCGAAGGGATCCGTCCGGGCGTGCTTGCCTGTTCGCATCATATGGGGCGGTGGCGTCTCGAAGCCGATCAGGGGAGTCGTTGGGCTTGTGCGCTTGTAAAAGTTGAAGAGCTCGGCAACGGATCGTATCGCATGCGGCATCTGGAGGGAATCAAGCCGTTTCAGAGCGCCGATCCCGATTCGTCACGCATCTGGTGGACCGATGGCGGCGTGCATCAGAACATCACTTTCCCGGTGCATCCCGATCCGATCAGCGGAATGCACTGCTGGCACCAGAAAGTGCGGCTGGAGAAAACATCGGCGGATGACCGCTATGGGGATATTTTCGTGGATACGCAAAAGTCGTTTGCTGTGTACAAGCAGTGGCTTGCGCAAACAAGACCTGCTCCCGGGCCCAATGGACTTCGGCGTCCTCTGTGGTTGTCCCGGCCGGTGCGTCCTGCAGAAGAAATGTTCTATTTGAAAAAGCCATGAAGCGATTTGTAGCGCCGGCGTCCCGCCGGCTCTTCTTGCGCGCGGTTAGCACTCTATTTCTATTTGCAGCATGCGCATTCGCATCACCGGTTCAAAATCCAGAACTCGATCAGCAAATTGCAGCTACGATGAAAGATTTTGGCGCCACCGCCGTTGGAATCTACTTTGAAGATCCGGCCCGGCGCATCTTTGAATACAATGCGGACGAGGTTTTCCACGCAGCCAGCACCATGAAAGTCCCCGTGATGATGGAAGTGTTCCGTCAAGTGGAAGCCGGAACTCTGAAACCGGATCAGCCTGTCGTTATCGAGAATGAATTCAAAAGTATTATGGATGGATCTCCGTTTTCATTAACACCTGAAGATGACGATGACAAAGATCTATACAAACAAATCGGGCAAACTCTTCCTTTGCAAAATCTGATCGAGCGGATGATCAACACCAGCAGCAACTTTGCAACGAATCTGATCATCCAGCTTGCATCCGCAAGGAATGTCATGGAACTGATGGGCGAAATCGGCGCAAAGGACATGACCGTCCTACGCGGCGTCGAGGACATCAAGGCGTACGAAGCAGGAAAAAACAACACAACTTCAGCGCGCGCGCTCGCAACATGTCTGAAGACAATTGCAGGGTCCAAGCTGTATTCGGAGCAATCGCGAAAGGCGATGTTGGACATCTTGCTGTCCCAACATTCGCGAAACGGAATTCCTGCCGGGATCAAAGCAACCGAGCGGCGACTGCAAGTCGCTTGCAAAGACGGCTGGATCACCGAAATCCACCACGACTCCGCCATCATCCGCGATTCCGCCGGCCGCAATTCCTATTTAGTCATCTTGACCCGCGGCGTAAAAGAAGAAGCGCAGGGCGAAAAACTCGTGGCTACGCTTGCAGGCAAAGTCTGGGACCTTGGCCTCGCCGAATAACGCAATCTCGTATTGATCACTATCGATACACTCCGGGCGGATCATGTCAGCTACAACGAGAACGAATGGAGCAACGTGCATAGTTTCCGCGGATTACGGTTTTGCCGTCTCCCTTGATATCGAACGTTGCTCCCAGTCGTTTTGCAATCTATATTTTGTAATATATACTTTTCCTTATGAGAGAAGCAAAATTGTTTAGGAACGGTCAAAGCCAGGCGGTTCGTCTGCCCAAAGCATGTCGTTTGCCGGGGAAATCCGTCTATGTTCGAAAGCTCGGCTCTGCTGTCCTTTTGCTCCCAAAGGAAAAACCCTGGAATCTGCTGATCGAGGCCTGCTCGAAATTCACGAAAGACTTCATGGAAAAGCGCGAACAAGGAGAGCACGAAC
>CAZDDB010000354.1:0-3841 GCA_964504105.1 uncultured Acidobacteriota bacterium | reverse complement strand
GAGAAGAGGTCAGCGCGGTATTCGACATCGGCACCAATACGGAAGTGATCATGGGAAACCGTCACCGTCTCATTGCCGCTTCGTGCCCCGCAGGACCGGCATTCGAAGGAGGCGGCGTAACGTACGGTATGCCTGCACTCGATGGCGCCATTGAGCGTGTGGGCATCAGCGATAACGGCGCGGTGGAGATCAACGTAATTAACAGCGGCCCGCCGGTCGGCATCTGCGGATCCGGACTTGTGGATCTGCTTTCCGAGCTGCGCCGCACAAATCAGATGAATGAGCAGGGGCGCTTGCAGCAGGATGCAGCGTCATTTTTGCTGGACGAAACAGGCATTTGTTTGAGTGAAGCGGATATCAATGAGCTGGCACAGGCCAAAGGCGCTAATGCTGCGGGGTTGCGAGTGCTCGCGGATACATATGGAGTAGCTCTAAATCGCATGGATCGTCTGTATCTCGCGGGAGGGTTTTCGCGCCATCTGGATGTGGACGCTGCCTGCCGCATCGGTCTTGTTCCCGATCTGCCGCGTGACCGAATTGTGAAGGTCGGCAACGCAGCGCTGGAAGGCGCAGCGATCGCGCTGTTGTCTGTCTCGCGCCGCAAGGAGCTGGAAGAACAGGTGAAAAAGATCGAGCATGTGCGGCTGGAAACGCATCCTCACTTCTTCGATTTCTTTGTGGACGGATGCCAGTTCCACCCGTTCGGGGGCATCGCTTGACGGAGACACTTTCCCTTCACGCATCAGGATCTGACATCGCGGCATCCGTCACTTCGCGCGAATACAGTCGTCTGCTCCAGTTGCCGCGCGGGCGCGAACTTGAAGGGGAACTGCTGGACCGGGCGCAGGGCGCCCGCAACTGGTATGCGCGAAACGGCAATCCGTTTGTCGCATCGCGACGTGTTGAGTTGCGCGAAGTAACTGCTAATTCGATTTGTACCGCCGGTGTCCCGCCGGCTCCCGCGACTGAGCTCAACAGCCCTGTTCTCGCACAACGGCTCCGTGCGGGAGAAGCTCATGCACTGATGATCATCGCCGCAACTGCGGGAATAGAAGTTGCTGAACAGGTGAAGCATCACTGGTCCGAAGGTCGTCCTGACGAAGCGTTTTTCCTGGACCGTTTTGCAGTTGCCGTTACCGAGCGTTTGCTGTTCTGGGCGGCCGCCACTCTTTGCCGCGCATCCGAGCCGTCGCACGAAACTTTGATGCCGCATCTTTCTCCCGGGTGCGGCAACTGGGACATCGCCGATCAGCACAAGCTGATGGCCTTGCTCACCGAAGGAGTAGGGACGCATGGCATGCGCCCTTTTGCGACCAGTGCAAGTCGCACGTCGTGGGCCCGTACAGTTGCTACGACGGATAGAGTGACCCTTGGCCCGATTCAGCTGCTCCCCTCCGGTGCGCTTCATCCGCAACATTCCGTGATCGCTGCGATGGGAGTGACGAGCCGCAATTACGCAAACACACCGGAGCACCTTTGCCGTTCTTGCGATCTGGACCCTTGCGCCTTTCGCCGCGCTCCATATTCCGGCGATGCCCTTCTTCCAATGGAGACACGATGAGCTCGTTCCTCGACGCGCTATATACGCGCGTCCTGCTCGGCGATGGAGCGATGGGCACACAGCTTCAGTTGGCCGGCCTTGAGTCGGGAGGCTGCGGCGAAGCATGGAACCTGGATCACCCCGAGCGGATTCTCAAGATCCAACGCGCGTACGTGGAAGCTGGTTCGGACATCCTGCTCACGAGTACATTCGGAGCGAGCCGTATTATGTTGAACCGTCATGCCGAAGGCGAGCGCACCATCGACATCAACAAGGCAGCGGTGGCCATTGCGCGGGAAGCTCTTGGAGGACACGGCTATGTGCTGGGCGATATCGGTCCGTTTGGCGGACTCCTGGAGCCGTATGGCGATATTGTGCGCGCCGATGTGGAACACGCCTTCCGCGAACAGGCGCGCGCGCTGATCGAAGCCGGAGCAGATGGGATCATCATCGAGACGCAGACCGCACTGGAAGAGCTGGAGATCGCAATCGCAGCGGCACAAGAGGCCGGCGCTTCCGTGATCATCGGATCCGTCGCCTTCGACAAAATGGTGGACGTGGAGGATGTGCGCACGATGATGGGCGTCAGTCCGGAGTACGCTGCGGAGTTCATGGTTGAACGCGGCTGTCATGTCCTGGCCCTCAATTGCGGTACGGGAATCGACATGAAAATGGCAGCCAACATCGTGCGCCGCTATCACAAAATCAGCGGTCTCCCCTGCATGGCGCAGCCCAATGCAGGCCAGCCTGTTCTTGAAAACATGAAGGTGGTGTACAAAGAAACGCCGGACGAAATGGCTGCCGGACTTCCGGAATTGCTTGCTGCAGGAGCGAATATTGTTGGCGGTTGTTGCGGCAGTACACCCGATCACATAAGGCGCTTCCGGCAGATAATAAACGGAGTAGTTGCATGAGGGTTACGATTGCGGTGGACGAGAGCGTCGCGGAAGCGCATCTCCCGGAAGTAAAACCGGACGGATCGGGTGTGGGAATCAACTACGCGGATCAAATTCTCAAGCCGTTCAAACAAACGCTTCCCGATGGCCGCAAATTCGTGGCAAAGCGCCGCGGCCTGAAGATCACTGTAACCATCGGCGACAGATCCGGCGAAGCGATCCTGCGCCGTCTCGATCACGGTCCCGATGTGAAAAACATGTTCCGCAAAGCGCTCGAAGAAGCCGCCCGAAACGCCGGCGCAACCGTCGTCTTCGAACCAAATACCATTCACCTGGACATCGAACCAGGAGCAGACATCAACCCCGGTTAACAACGTGAATACAAAAAAGCCACGATCATACAAGACCTGATACACCGCCGGACTTTATTCTCTGTGCGAAACATGCTTCACGAAGCGAACCGTATTTTGTTACTCAGCAGCTCCAATACTCATGGAACCGGCTATCTCGATCATGCCGAAAGCGAAATCCGGAATTTGTTCCGGGATATTCGCGATGTGTTGTTCGTACCTTATGCTTTGCATGATTTGGACACATACGCGGCAAAAACGGCGGACCGGTTCCGGCTCATGGGTTTTCACCTCAAATCGATTCATCAAGCCGCAGAACCGCGGCTCGCTGTCGAGCAAGCACAGGCGATCTTCATCGGCGGCGGAAATACCTTCCGGCTTCTGAATATTCTGTACAGATTCAACCTGTTGGAACCTATCCGGCGCAAGGTCGCTTCCGGAATGCCCTACATCGGATCTTCAGCGGGTTCGAATGTGGCCGGCCCGACCATCAAAACCACAAAGGACATGCCGATTATTCAGCCGCCTTCTTTCGATGCGCTATGCATCGTGCCGTTTCAGATCAGTCCGCACTACCAGGACCCAGACCCCACTTCCAAACATGTGGGAGAGACTCAAGAAGAAAGAATTCTGCAATTCCTGGAAGACAATGATACTCCCGTTGCCGGTCTTCGGGAATCAACGATGGTGCGCATCGAAGGACGCTCGGCTATCTTGAAAGGCCCGCTTTCAGCCCGACTGTTCCGGAAGGGAGTTGAGCCCCGCGAAGCCCCCGCGGGTTCCGACATCATCCCGATCCTTTTTGAATAACGGCCCGCAACCAAAGGATGAAGGATGAACTCCAGCCCGCCAGTGCTGGCAGTGCACGAATTTTCTACCGCGGGCAGGATGCCCGCGCTACCAGCCGCCGCATTTTGGGCCCTTTGCGGCGCGCGGCGACGATCTGCAGATCCGGGAAGTGCCCTCCGTCACTTCGTGTCTTCGTGGTTCATCCGTGTTCATCTGTACTACTAACGTTGAGTTTCTTCTCCTTTTGGCAAGAATTTACGAACGGG
>CAZDDB010000353.1:0-3868 GCA_964504105.1 uncultured Acidobacteriota bacterium | reverse complement strand
GCTGGCGTTACAAACCGCAAACATGCCTTCTCCTAACAAATTTGACGTGCACCCCGCTCGCGGAGTCGCATTGCACTTCAAATCCTCGCTTTGATACAATGGCGCCTTATGGAAAAGATAGAATTGAAATCACTTCTGGAAGCCCTCTTGTTTACAGCCACCGAGCCGCTGAATCTCGATCACTTCATATCCGTGATTCCGGAGACAAACAAAGGGGAACTGAGGGATCTGCTTGCGGAAATTCAAACGGACTGTGAAGGGCGTCAGGCAGGGTTCGTTTTACGGGAAATTGCCGGGGGGTATCAGATGCACAGCAATCCGCGCTGGCATCCTCAAATCCAGGCGCTGTTTTCCAAGCCGCTGGTGATCCGTCTTTCCAGGTCGGCGCTGGAAACTCTGGCGGTGATTGCCTACAAACAACCGATGACACTTCCGGAAATCTCCGAAATCCGTTCTTGCAATGCAGCGGGCGCGGTCAAGACGCTGCTGGAATACAACTTCATCAAAGTGCTGGGACGCAAACGCGTTGTTGGGCGCCCGTTTTTGTACGGAACAACGCGTGAGTTTCTGGTCCATTTCGGCCTGAAAGATCTTTCTGAAATGCCGCAGCTTGAAGAGTTCGAAGAGCTGATCGGCGAAAAGCTCTCTCCCGCGATTTTCAACCCAACCGGGCAGCCCGAAATAGAGCTTGAACCGGCGGAAAATCCGAAATCGCAGACCGAAGCCGGTCCAGAGCTCGAAGAATAGAGAAAGAATTCAAAATGCAAAGTGCAAAATGCAAAATGGCATACGTGTCCCGCGACGTCATTTTGCATTTTACATTTTGAATTTTGCATTTGTAATTCTATGCTTGTTCGTTTGCAGAAGCTAATTTCGCAGGCAGGAGTCACCTCGCGTAGAAAGGCGGAGGAGTTGATCCGCTCCGGACATGTGACGGTCAACGGCGAGGTCACTACCGAGCTGGGATCAAAAGCGGATCCCAAGAAGGATCAGATCGCGATTGATGGACGGCGCATCGAGCCGCAGCAGCCGCGAATTGCAGTCCTGTTGAACAAACCGGACGGCTACATCACCTCGTTGCGCGATCCGGAAGGACGACCGACCGTGACGCGGCTGGTGGATGACATCCCGGTGCGGCTTTACCCGGTTGGACGACTCGATTATCACACCGAAGGTCTGCTGATCCTCACCAATAACGGCGATCTGGCGCAAAGTATCGAACACCCTTCGCGGGCTATTGAAAAAGTTTATCTGGCAAAGGTGAAAGGGGCGCCGGAAGAAAAAGACCTGCAGCGCCTTCGAAAAGGAATTTTGCTCGATGGACGCCGAACGCTTCCCGCAATGATCCGCGTAACACGGTATCAGAAGAATCCCTGGATCGAAATTACGATTCGGGAGGGGAAACAGAATCAGATTCGAAAAATGTTCGATTCAATCCGTCACTCCGTAATCCGTCTGCAGCGGATCGCAATCGGTCCCTTGCGCGATCCTCTATTGAAACCGGGCCAGTATCGCTACCTGAGACCTCAAGAAATCCGGATGTTTCTTACAAGGGCACAAAAAACCACGAAGAGCATGAAGGGGTTGAACCGCAAAGTCGCAGCGCGGCCTCGGGCCGCAACCAAAAAGGATAGAAGATAGAGGATGGAAGATAGAGGATGGAAGATAGAGGATGGAAGATAGAGGATGGAAGATGGAGCACGATGTCGGTACTGAAGAGTTTGTGGTCAGGTCTTAGGTGAAAAAGCAGGGACGTCACGATCGGCGTGCCCTTAGGATGGATTCGAACGAGAATTGTTATGGACCTTCTGCACAAGCAGTCCGGGCTGCTGTCGATGCGCTGCGTGAAACGAACCGGTATCCTGCTGACAGCGCTCCGGATCTACGCAGAGCGCTGGCCGACCGATTCGGAGTTTCCGCAGATCAGATCATTCTTGGAAACGATTCTACGGAATTGGTAGAACTCATCGCACGGGCGTACCTTGGCCCCGGGTGCAACAGTCTCACGGCGGATTCCACCTTCGTCATGTATCGTCCAGCCACCCAGCAAACAGGCGCGGAGTGCCGGGAGATTCCTCTCCAGGACTGGCGGTACGATCTGGAAGCGGTCCGCCGGGCCGCTGATGATCAAACCCGCATCATATATATAGCGAATCCGAACAATCCTACCGGCACTCTTCTTCCGCAGCAGGAGATCAGCGCTTTTCTCAACGATCTTCCACCGCACGTCGCGGTCGTGCTGGACCAGGCTTACCTCGAATATACGGAAGATTCCGGAAATCTCCTCGAAAGAGAAAGGTTGATCGTCCTTCGAACTTTCTCGAAAATCTATGGACTGGCGGGATTACGGATCGGTTATGGCATTGCAAGCGAAGAAATCATCCGGCAGCTGAATCGCGTCCGCTCTCCTTACAATACCAACTTGATCGCACAGGCTGCAGCGCTGGCTGCGCTGAATGATCAAGAGCACGTCCGGACAAGCAAGGCAAAGAATGACCGGGAACGGAGCTTCCTGGAAACGGAGTTGGCGGGAATCGGTGTTCCGTTCGTGCCATCCGTTACGAATTTTATGCTTCTAACTGTTTCGAATCCTGAGGCATTTTGCAACTCGCTCCGGCAATGTGGAATCCTGGTCCGGCTTGCTAAGCACGGCGCGCGTGTCACGCTGGGAACCCACGAAGAAAACCTCTTGTTTCTAGAAGCGCTGAAGGAAGAATTGTAGCGCGACGGGACGCTCATTCGTGTTTGTAGCGCCGGCGTCTCGCCGGCCAAACCATCCAGTGCAACATGTCAATCATACGCGAGCGGAAGCGAGCGTAAAATCGCTCTTCTACCAAGATAGTAGTGCTCATGCTCGCTGCCGCTCGCATATTGAAGGATTACCGGCAAGGGTTTGCGCAGGCCGGCGAGTCGCCGGCGCTACAAACTAAGCAAGAAAGCTGAATTCGCGAGCGCGTTTGAAGCATCGCATCAGGTCTTCAAAGGAAAGCAACTTGTGATTGAGCAACAGGTCGATTTCGTGGCGGAGATTGGTGTGCGACAAATACGGGTTGTCGGTATTGATGGTAAACGGTACACGCGCTTCCGTAAACGTCTGGAGCACTTCCCCAAGCTGCGCCGTACCGGAAACTGCGTGCGTCTGCAGATTGGAAGTTGGGCAAATCTCGAGACAGATGTTTCGCTCCCGGAGCAGGCGCAATGCGTCCTCACTAAACGCAGCCTGGATGCCGTGGCCGATACGGTGAGGTTTTGCGATTTCGATCATTTCAACCACATCCGAAGGTGGACTATCCTGCGTCTCTCCCACATGCACGGTGATGCCAAGTCCGGCGCTTCGGGCATAGGAAAACAGGGCGGCATATTCCCCGGCGCGCTGCTTGAGATCTGTGCCCTGGGATTCTGAGCCGGCCAGATCAATTCCCACGACACCGCGCGCACGGTATAGAGCTGCCTTTTCTGTGATGATGCGGTTGAGCTCGTAAGGAAACTCACGCGCCAGACAAAAGATGAGGCCCGCCTTCACCTGGTAGCCCAGCACCACACGGTCCAGACCGCGCAACGCAGCATGGATGATGTGGTCCAGGTCCTGTTCTCCGCCGCGGTTGCGCTTCATCGGGTTGAACCGCAGCTCCAGCTGCGTGACGTTGGAGCTGCGAAACTCTTTACTAATAATTTCGTAGACAGAACGTTCCACCGCTTCCGGAGAGCTCTGGATCTTTTCGGTCCAGTAAAAGTAATTCAAATAATCATCGAGCGAATGGATCTTTGCGGGATCGATTGTGATAAATTCCACAAACTCCCAGTAATTATCCACCGGCAGCTTGAATCCCTGCTGATGCGCCAGACTCCACAATGTGTGCGGCGCCAC
>CAZDDB010000352.1:0-3869 GCA_964504105.1 uncultured Acidobacteriota bacterium | reverse complement strand
GACGAACTGTTGAAACAAATGAGCGCCCAGCTCGCATCCGCCAAGACGCTTACGTTCAGCACGTCGGAAGTTCATGAACGTGTCGGACTCAGCGAAGGTAAAAAAGAATTGAGCTTTTCTCGTGAAGTCGCGCTCCGGCGCCCGGACCGTTTCTGGTTCAAGTTCAAGGGCGAAGACGCAGATGCGATTTGTTATTACGATGGCAAATTACTGACCGCAGTCCTGAACGGACAGAAAGCGTATGCGCAAGGCCCTGTTCCAGCCACCATCGATGAAACCATCGACTATCTCTCGATTTATTACGATGTGCCCATGCCTATGGCGGACATCATAGAGAGCTCGCCTTACGATTCATTGATGACCCCGGATACGACAGGCGGTTACGTGGGAGAAGAAATGATCGAAGGAGCCGGCTGCCATCACCTGTCGTATCAGCAGGAAGTGGTCGACTGGCAGATCTGGATCCGTTCAGAGGGCCAGCCGCTGCCGTGCAAATTGGTAATCAACTACAAGCAGGACCCGGGACAACCCACTTCTAGCATGACATTCAAGAATTGGAATCTTGCCGCCGATGTGAAAGAAGAAACGTTTGCGTACAAGCTTCCGGAAGGCTATGAAAGAATCGCCATGCTGAAGAAGGTGGCTCCGAAGGAATCACCGGAACCACCATCCCAAACAAAGGAGAATCAACAATGAAGGTATATAAGAAGTCATTGATCGCAGTCCTGATGACTGCATTCGTAATCAACGGTACGCAATTTTTGGTGGCAGGAAGTTCTGTCCGGCAATCCAGAACCAAATCCTCAAGTTCGAGTGCGAGTAAGAATACAAACGTAAACAAGAGTACAAATGTAAACCGGAATACAAACGTGAATCAAAACACGAATGTGAATGTCAATCAGAACGTCAACGTGAACCGGAATGTAAACGTGAATCAGAACGTGAACGTGAACCGGAACGCGTATGTCAACACGAACTATCAATACGGCTCCAGGGGCACCTACTACGGAGACGAGGTCACTGCTGTTGCGGGACCGCGGGGCGTAGCTGTAGCGGGAGAAGAAGGCGCAGCGGCAGTAACCAGACGTGGAGCGGTCGTGGCCGGAGAAGAAGGCTTCGCGGCTGTTGGCAGGTATGGCGGAGTTTATGCGGGCGACTACTACGAAGACTACGACGGCTGGAAGGTTGCGGCCGGAGTCGCCACCGGGATTGCGATCGGCACGATGCTGGCAAAACCACCCACCTCATATACTATTGTGGTAGTAGGTCCAACATCATACTATTACTATGATAACGCATATTTTGTCCGGGTTTACCAGAGCGGCCAGGTCGTTTATCAGTGCGTTCCGCCTCCCGGAGGGGCCATCATCATCACGCTTCCGGCAGGATGCGCAGTCAAAGTAGTGGGTGGTGTTTCGTATCACTACTGCGGCAGCACGTACTACGCTCGTGTGAGCACCGGTTACAAAGTCGTCGTTTTGAACTAGTGCACTGTAACACAAGCTTCGAAAGCGAGTAGGACGCAGGAGCATGGCATTCGGTTTGTAACGCCGGCGTCTCGCCGGCAAAGCTCGGGTTCGCCGAGCGTATGTTCGCGATCGCGCCCGCGGGGACTTACGTTGCCCAGTGGCTGCAGAACTAAATAGAGAATTTCAGCATCTACTAATTAATTGGAATGTATCAATAGGGAGGAACGCGACTACCTCCGGAGTGAAGCGGGTGGACTGAGAAGACGATTCATTTGGATCGTTTCGGCCCAAGGGGCATGCGTTTGACATACATATATATATGCTGCATATTAGTATGCATGAGAACAACATTAAACATAGATGAAGTGTTGCTAAAGAAGGCGGAGCGGCTAACAGGCGTCAGCGAAAGGACGTCGCTTGTGCGGCTTGGTCTGGAGGCACTGATCGCGCGTGAAGCAAGCAAGCGACTGAGCCAGCTGGGCGGCACGGAAAAGACGCTGATGGAAATACCGAGAAGGCGTTCGAAACCCCATCATGGAACTCGTTGATACGTCAGTATGGATCCAGCACCTCCGTTATGGAAATCCTTCCTTGAAAATTTTGCTGAACGATCATCGTGTGCTTTGTCATCCGTTTATCATTGGCGAGTTAGCCTGTGGATCGATTGGCAATCGAGTTGAAATTCTGGGTCTGCTCAGCGCTCTACCACAATCTGTCATAGCGGATCATGATGAAGTGATGGAGTTTGTGGAAGAGAACCGGCTTTACGGACGTGGGATCGGCTGGATCGATCAGCACTTGCTGGCATCCTCAATCCTGAGTCGCGCACGGCTGTGGACCCTCGATGCGCGCCTTTCCACCGTGGCTTCCGAGCTTGGAATTTCTTTTCAGATTTGAAATGTCCCACCACAAAGAGTCCGTATACGGCCTTCAAGTCGGCAGGCGGTCCTGTGCGACCCACAGTAAATGTCCGTTTGGAATCCGGGTTTTCACAACAAATGATTGAAAATCAAATATTTAAGAGCTCACTACGTTGCTTCCCTTTCGATGGCATCTGTTTTGCAGACGTTTTTTAGCGGAGGAAGAACATGAAAGATCATTTGATGAAGTTTTCTTTTGTGCTGCTCGTATTGATCGCGATTCCGTGTTTTGCGCAGAAGGTTTCCACGGACTACAACAAGGATTTTGATTTCACGTCACTGAAAACGTATTCCTGGCAGGAAGGAACACCGGCATCGAATCCATTGATGCATCAGCGCGTGGTCAAAGCCATTGAAACGAACCTGGCCGCGAAAGGCTTTCAGCCGGCCCAGGAAGCTCCTGTTCCGGTCGGTATGCTGGTTGTCGACATCCTGGATGGCAAAGACAAGCAGCTCATCTGGAGAGGCATTGCGACAGATACGCTAAGCGACAATCCCGAAAAGAATGAGAAGAAAATCAACAAGGCTGCGGAAAAAATGTTTGCGAAATTTCCGCCTTCTAAGACAAAATAAGAGGAGAGTATGTAAGCAAAATTAGCAGGAGTATTCGCATTGTTTTGTTTCCTGACATTTTCAGGAACTGTTTTTTGCCAGACACAAGCGGAAGCGGAAAAGTATGTGAACATGATCAGGCAAGATCTTCAAGCAGAAAAGATCCAATTGATTACCAAGAATATGGAATTCACAGTTGAAGAATCTTCTGCTTTTTGGCCGGTCTACGAAAAATATCAGCAGGAGTTTCGTAAAATCGGTGATGAAAAAGTTGCGTTGATGAAAGACTACGCGACGCACTACGATCATTTGGACGATGCAAAGGCCATGGAACTCGCAAATAAAGCGGTTCAACTGGATGGAATGAGAGTAGACTTGATGAAAAAGTATCTGCCGGGATTTTCAAAAGTCCTCTCCGGCAAGCGCGTTGCGCGGTTCGTACAGGTCGAGAATCAAATCAATCGCCTGATCGATTTGAAAATCGGCTCTGAAACTCCACTGGTTCCATAAAGAGTACGATATGAGAGCTGAATGCATGAGGAGGTAGTGATATGAAAAGAGTCCGAACAAAAGGCATGGTCATTTATTCAGTTGCACTCACGTTTTTCGTGACTGCTGCTGTGATGTTTGCCGAGCAGACCCAACCGATCAAGGAGACGTTCCAGGCCATTATGGTGTCCATGGGCAACGTGAAGGGAATGTCCAAGGCGCAGATCACGATTACGCGCTGGACAACGGATGCGGAACGCGAAGAATTGGCCCAGGCACTCCTGGAAAAAGGTCAGGAAGAGTTGACGAAGAAACTGGAAAAGCAAGAAGAGACAGGCTTCATTCGTCTGCCAAACACACTGGGCTACAGGCTTCGTTATGCGCGCGAATTCCGCAAAGGAAATACCCGCAAAATCATTCTCGCAACGGATCGCCCGAT
>CAZDDB010000351.1:0-3897 GCA_964504105.1 uncultured Acidobacteriota bacterium | reverse complement strand
CGAAAATTACGGAGGTTTCAGAATATGCCGCCACTTTCAAAAGAACAGCAGAAGTTTTATGAGAATGCAATCGAAATGGCCAAGAGACACATAGATGAGATCGACAGCCGAATCGAAGAGGAATTGGCCAAAGTGAAGGAGCGCCTGGCGGAATTGCAGAACGAGAAAAAGAACGTTCGGTCAATTTACGATAGCGCTTGCGCCATGCTGGGCGTGGAAAATGAACTCGAGAGGCGCGAAGAGTCCGCAGAAGGCGCTGAAGACGTCGTCGAAGCTTGATCTGATTTCGGATCGAATCCGGAGGATCGCTTCCGTATCTTATCTATTACGTCTACAAAATTCAATCTAAAGATTCAAATCCCCGCCTTGTTCTCGAATTCTGGAGTCCGGAGCCGCTATGTCGTGGTTTAGAAAGGAAAAGAAGCCGATGCAGTCCCTTCAGGACAAGCCATCCCGGGTGCCGGAAGGTCTGTGGGTCAAATGTGACGGATGTCAGCAGGTCATCTGGCAGAAAGAAGTGGACCGCAACAGCAATGTCTGCCCCAAATGCAACTATCACTTTCGCATCAGTTCTGAAGAACGGATCCGCATGCTTCTGGATGACGGAGCGTATCAGGAACTCTTTGGCCGTGTTCTTTCTGTGGATGTACTGCGGTTCAAAGACACGAAGAAATATAAAGACCGGCTGCAGAGCAGTTGGAATGCAATTGGGACCGGCGATGGTGTCCGCGTGGTTACCGGAAAACTGGGCGGAGCGGATACTGTGCTTTGTGCGATGGATTACGCCTTTATGGGTGGTAGTATGGGCACCGTTGTAGGGGAGAAGATCACTCGCGCCATTGAGCTCTGTATCGAAAAGAATACCCCGCTCATCATTGTTTCCTGTTCGGGAGGCGCACGCATGCAGGAAGGCGCGCTTTCCCTCATGCAGATGGCCAAGATCTCTGCTGCGCTGGCACGGCTGGACGAAGCTGCGATCCCATTTATTTCCATCCTGACCGATCCAACGACCGGAGGGGTTTCCGCAAGCTACGCGATGCTGGGGGATCTGAATGTGGCCGAGCCTCAGGCGTTGATCGGTTTTGCCGGACCTCGTGTGATCGAACAAACGATCCGCCAGAAGCTTCCGCAAGGTTTCCAGCGCTCTGAATTCCTGCTGGAACATGGCATGCTGGACATGATTGTTGAACGGAAACAACTACGCGATTTCCTGATGAAAACCCTCCAGCTTCTGCGCCCCGCGTCGTGAATGAGTACTTCTCTGTTACCGAACGGCTCCACAGGCTGGAAACGACCGGAATCAAACTCGGGCTGGATCAAATCCGGTCATTACTTGCATCGCTTGGCAATCCGCAGGATTCCTATCCTTCCATTCTGATTGCCGGCACAAACGGCAAGGGTTCTGTGAGTGCCATGCTGGAAGCCGTCCTGCGGCTCCACGACTACAGGACAGCTCACTACACGTCCCCGCATCTGATGGACGTCCGTGAACGCATCCGGATCCATGGCGAAATGATTTCAGAAGATGAGTTCACTCAAGTGCTTCGGCGCGTTTTCGAGCAAATCGACCTCCTTGTGAGCTCATCCCGGATGGAAACCGCTCCAACTTATTTTGAGACAATAACAGCCGCCGCTTTCCTTTTCTTTCAGCAGAGGCATGTAGACATTGCCGTTGTAGAAGTTGGACTCGGCGGACGTTTTGATGCTACCAACGCGCTTCAACAAATCCTCAGTATCATACCCAGCATCGATTTCGATCATGAAGAGTTTTTGGGAAAATCTCTTTCTGAGATTGCGTTTGAGAAGGCGGGAATCTTCAAGCAGGGCGTTCCAGCAGTGGCGGGTATGGTACTGCCGGAAGCACTGCAAGTTTTGCGATCCGTCGCAAAGGAAAAGGATTGCCTGTTCATGGAATCCGATCCTGCTTCCGTCAATGGTCTGAAGCTGCAGGACGGTTTTCCAATTTTTGAATACACACCCTGGAACCTCAGGCTGCGTGTGAACCTGAGAGGGAGACACCAGGCAGCCAACGTTGCCGTTGTTTTGCAGGCTTGCGATCAACTTCGTGAACTCGGGTTCAATCTGCACAACAGGACAATCTGTGAGGCACTGGACACGGTCAAGTGGCCGGGACGGCTGGATGTGATTTGGGAGGATCCTTTTACTCTTGTTGATTGCGCTCACAATCCGATGGGTGTTCGTTCCCTCGCGCAGTTTGCGGATGATATGCATTGGAGCCGGGTCATCGCGTTGTTTACTGCAATGAGCGACAAGAAAATTGTCCCGATGATGAACGCAATTTCCAGCAAGATCGAAACGATTTTCCTTACGCGTGTGCCTCCTTTCGTCCGCTGCGCCACACTGGATCAGCTTGCGAATACAGCGCGGGATGCAGGTTTGCGCTTCGAATTGGAAGAGGATGCGCGCAGTGCCCTGATACGTGCCCGTAACGCTGCGCGTCAGGCCGGTCTTCCCCTGTTGATCTTTGGATCCATCTATCTGATCGGTGAAGTCCTGAAAGCAACCACCGGACAGGAAAGGATAGAGGATAGAGGGTAGAGGATGGAAGATGGATCCGGCAATCCATCCTCAATCCTCCATCCTCAATCCTCTCCTCTTTCATGTCCGCATGTCAATTGCAAATTCATAGGGTGCGTTCTATAATCGATCCAAAGGGCCGTGTGCCTATCTTCATGAAAATAAAAGCTTTGTTTGCTGTCACCCTGATTCTCTGGATCGGTTCTGTCGCCGGCGCCGGCGGGAAAAAGATCGTCCATCTGTTTTTGAACGGGACAATCCATCCGATTACCGCTGAATATGTTACCAAAGCGATCGGTTATGCGGAGGAGACTCATGCCGAGGTCGTAGTTTTTCAAATCGAAACTCCCGGTGGACTATCCGAGTCGATGCGCACCATCATCTCCACGATGATCAACTCGAAGGTTCCGGTCATTGTGTACGTCGCCCCCAGTGGTTCCCGTGCTACGTCCGCGGGATTTTATATTGCAGTCGCTTCCGATCTGGCAGTCATGGCGCCGGGCACTCATCTGGGATCGGCTCATCCGGTAACGATGGGTCAGGAAGGGCCCGATACGGAAAATTCAAAGACGATGATGAAAAAGGTGACGGAAGATTCCGTAGCCTACATCAAGACGCTTGCGGAGCGAAGGGGAAGAAATGTAGAGCAGGCCGAGAAAGCCGTCCGGGACAGCATCTCGTTTACTGAAAACGAGGCATTGAAGGCGAACTTGATCAATTTTGTTGCAGGTAGTCTTCCGGATCTGTTGCAAAAGGCCAACGGCATGACGATCCGCCGGTTCGATGGATCTACTAAGAAATTAGAACTCGAAAACCCTGAGGTGATCGAGTTCGAAATGACCCGCAGGCAGAAATTCCTCTCGCTTCTTGCCGACCCCAATGTTGCTTTCATGCTGATCGGTCTGGGAATGCTCGGATTGATGATTGAATTATACAATCCCGGTCTGATCCTTCCGGGAATTGTAGGCGTCATCTCCGTTGCGCTGTTTCTTCTAGCGGTTCAGGTACTCCCGATTAATTACGCGGGCCTTTTTCTGATTGCGTTTGCGATCGTGTTGTTTGTGCTTGAGATTAAGATCACCAGTTACGGAATTCTTACGCTTGGTGGAATTGTTTCCATTGTTTTGGGCGCTACCATGCTCATCGACGCTCCGATCCCGGAAATGAAGATTGCATGGCGCGTTATTCTGACTGTGGTGGTGATGATTGCTGCCACCATGACATTTCTGCTGACTCTGGTAGTGACTCTGCACCGGAAGAAGCCGGTGACCGGTGCGCAGGGAATGTTACAGGAAATTGGGATCGCGCAGACCAGGATCGACCGGGAAGGGCAGGTGTTTGTACGCGGTGAGATCTGGA
>CAZDDB010000350.1:0-3898 GCA_964504105.1 uncultured Acidobacteriota bacterium | reverse complement strand
TTTCTTTCCAAAGGAGTCGAGGTCTTTTCCGCTGCGCTCCAGACGTCCGCGCGGAACTTTGTGCCGCGCGCGGAGCAACTGAGCAGGCTTCGTCCCGGAACATGGTACGTCTGGCAAGTCCAGGCTCTCGATGCAGCCGGGAAGATCGTTGCCGAAAGCGAGCTGCGCACTTTTCAGGTGCGTGAACAAACGCAGACGCAACCATGAACATAGAGTCCTGTCCTCGGTCTTGATTGCGATTTGGCGCAGCCCCATACTGTTTGTATGAACAGATTTGAATTGTTCCAAAACGGCTGCGTCCGGGCAGTCGCGTTTCTGTTGTTGTTTTTCTTGGTGGGTCTGCGGCACGCGTCTGGCGCCCGGCCGGAATTGGTGTTACAGACCGGTCACACTGGTTCAATCCGTGCGATTGCCATGAGTCCCGATGGGCGCTGGCTTGCTTCTGGAAGTCAGGACAGCACGATCAAGATTTGGGCGCTTACCACCGGGAATCTTTTGCGCACACTTTATGGCCATAACGGAAAGATTAATAGTGTCGCGATCAGTCCGGACGGACACTGGGTTTTGTCCGCGGCCGATGACAATACAGCCAGAATCTGGGATGTGCAGGGCGGCAATGAAGCCCGGGTTTTGAGCGGACACACAGAGATGATTACTTCCGTTGCTTTTGGTGCGGGCGGCGGGCAGGCTCTTACTGCAAGCACCGATGCGGTAAAGATCTGGGAGACATCCACAGGACGCGAGCTTCGCGCGATCAAGATCAATGAAAAAGACCGCAGCGGACGCATCACTCTTGGACCGGATGGGCGAGTCTATGTGATCGGAGGTGCCGTGCCGCCTTCGGGTTCCGGAGGGGGTGGATTCCTTCCGAAGTTTGGCGGTAGCGATGTTTATCGCCCGCTAAAAATAGTGGAAATCTCCAGCGGCCGCGAACTGACCAGCATCAAACTGGATGTACAAACGCCGTTTGCAACATACGTGCTTAGTCCGGACAGCCGTATGCTTGCGTTGCGGGCAAGCAAGGTCAAAGACAACATCAATCAGGAGAGCGTTCGAATTCTTGAAACTTCATCCGGTCATGAAGGTACCACCGTGAAAATACCCGGGAATGGGACACCCCAGGCAACAGGAGCCCTTGCGTTCAGCGCGGATGGAAAACTGCTGGCCGCTGAGTGCGGATTTACCGCCAACATGAAGGCTTCCGTGCGTGTGTTTGACGTTTCGACCGGGCAACAGTCGCGCGAGCTGAGCACGAGCGCAATGTTCACACCGGCATTGAATACAGATGTGTTTCAAGTTGTTTCTACACCACTGGCTTTCAGTCCGGACAGCAAGATGCTTGCACTGGGCGGCGCTTCCGGCATCCAGCTCTGGGATCCCGGTTCGGGACAGCAACTGCGCGCCCTGCGTACGCAGATCAAGGCAGGGGCCACAACGGCTTCTTCAACTGCTGAACAACAGTCCTTCTCTCAAGCTGCGCAGCAATCTATGAAGCAATCCGGCATGAGCGAAGAAGAAATGGCGCGGATGAACATGGATGCGTCCAGCATGATGGAAATGATGAATGATCCGGATAACCCGATGAGCCAGTTTTTCGGTACAGCTCAAAAAATGGCCGGCATGCAAGGTCTCCCTCCCCAACGATCGTTTGGGGACAAGCGACTGCAATTTACTCCAGATGGCCGATGGCTGGTAACCGAGAATCGGGAAAATATTGACATCTGGGATGTATCGACAGGAAATTACATTCAGTCGCGAATGGGGACGATGGCGCCCATCGCATTCAGTCCGGATGGCCGGTTCGTTGCTGCAATGGAAGTAGATCAGAAAGATTTGATTGCGGGAAATATGGATTCCCGCCAACTCGTGATCCGCGATTTGACAACATCCAGCATTCGCAGCAAAAGCCAGTGGAGTGGATCGGCACAACCGGAAGAGCTGGCGTTCGGACCCGATGGAAGCTGGATCGCAGCAAAGATTCGGGGAACAAGCGGGCAGGCGGAGATCCACATACTGGATGTCGAAACAGCCAAAGAGATCAGAACAGTCACCCTCGCGAGCGGTTCCGGATCGAATACAGCAATCATCAGTGCAAATGCGCGCTATATCGCGGTCGGAGGCCAGGAAGCTGGCGCCGCAGCAGCAGCCGCCTCTCCTTTTGAGATGATGGGACAAATGATGGGCGGCAAGATGTCGCAGAAAGAGATGGAGAAAATGAGCAAGGAAATGGCCAAAACCCTCGGGACCTCCGCCCAAGTGACTCCGCCGCCGCAGCCAAAGTACGAGATCAAGGTATACGATCTGCAAAACGGGCAACAGATCCGTACTTTCGGTGTGGAAGCGATTCAGCAACACGCGAACCAGCAGTCAATCCGCGTTCTGGGCTTTGGGAGTGATGAGCATGATATCCGCTTTAGCAATGATGGAGCTTTGCTTGCAGTGGAAGATACAGATCAGCAGTACCCCGCGCTCAAGATTTATGAAACAGCTACAGGCCGAAGCGTCGCGGTAATCCGTTTGAGTAACAGACAGGTGAAGTCATCCTCTGGTTCCGATCCCTATGCAATTCTGGAAAGCGGAAAGAAAATTCGTCCGGCATTTTGTTTCAGTAACGATGGCGCGATTCTCGCTGTCAGTTCTCAAGAAGGCGGATACTCCGTGCAGTTCTGGGAGACTGCTACAGGAAAGCTTCTCCGCACTTTTCCGCACAATCATCGCGTGGATGCAATGGCTTTCAGTTCGGATGGCAGGTTCCTGGTAAGTCTGATTCGCGATGGAAGCAAAATGATTTGGAATGCCGGCAATGGAACGTTGTTAGTCACATTGATTGAGGTGCCAGGATTGCACTTCACAACAGAATGGTTGGCTGCGACACCCGACGGGCTTTTTGACGGATCGCCCGCAGCTTGGAATCAGATCCTGTGGCGATTCTCACAGAATACATTTGATGTTGCGCCTGTCGAAACATTTTTCAACGATCTATTCTATCCGGGATTGTTGGCCGAAGTCTTCAGCGGCAAGCCACCGAAAGCTCCACGCGATCTATCTCAGCTCGACCGCCGCCAGCCGGAAGTAAAATTGACGGTGGAGGGAGACGGGAAGGCGCGTATGATCACAATGAAGCTTGAAGTTGCCGAAGCCGATGCGGATTCAACACATTCCTCCGGAAGCGGTGTCCGGGATGTCCGGTTATTTCGCAACGGATCGCTTGTAAAAGTGTGGCGCGGCGATGTGCTGCAGGGACAGAACAGAAAGGTGCTGGAAACGGCGGTTCCGATCGTAGCTGGAGAGAACAGGTTTGTTGCATACGCTTTTAACCACGATAACGTGAAGAGCGCGGACAGCTCACAAATCGTGGCGGGAGCGGACACTCTGAAGCGGGCGGGCATCGCCTACATTTTGGCGATTGGCGTGAATCAGTACGAGAACTCAGATTTCAATTTGAAGTATGCCATGGCAGATGCGCAGGCATTCAGCGTCGACCTCCTTCAGGCGCAAAAGAAGCTTGGAACGTTTGCCGGGGTCGAAGTTGTTTCTTTGTTTGATCAAGATGCTACGAAGGCCAACATCCTGGGTGCGTTGAGGCGGTTTGCCGGGGAGGATTCCGGCGCAACCGGGCTTCGAAAGATTCAGGCTGCGCAGCCGGAAGATGCGATCTTTGTCTTCTATGCGGGGCACGGCATGGCACAGGGGCCCCACTTCTATATGATTCCGCACGATCTCGGATACCGGGGCGCGCGAAGTGCGTTGGATGATGCGGCCTTTCAAACAATTTTGGCTCGAAGTATCTCGGACGAAGAATTGGAACAAGCTTTTGAGATGATCGGAGCAGGCCAGACTCTATTTGTAATCGATGCATGCAACTCCGGACAGGCGTTGGAATCGGAAGAGAAGCGGC
>CAZDDB010000349.1:0-3914 GCA_964504105.1 uncultured Acidobacteriota bacterium | reverse complement strand
TTCGCAGCCGCGGAAAGGCTTTTCGAAAACCATCCGGATACTGATGCTTGTCGATATCCATGAAGATGACATCAAATTCGCCATCAACACCATCCAGGAACGCCAGCGCATCTCCGTGATGATATTTAATCTTCTGCCACATTCCTGCGCGGCTTAAGAACTGCTGTGCAAGCTGAATATTGTCGACGGAGCCTTCGGTGCAAAAAATCTTGCAGTGGTCTGGCGATCCAAGCGCCCACCACAATGCAGAGTAACCGTAGCCGGAACCAAGCTCGAGTATGCGTGACGGTTGGAGCAATTTTGCGTACTGATACAGAATTCGCCCAACAAGCGGACCCACAATCGGAAAACTGCGTTGATCAGCCAATGATTCCATCTCGCGCAGCACTTCATGATGCGAAGGTGTGATGTGATGTAAGTACGCTTCAAGTTGGGGATCAACAATATTCATGTCTGATTCCTGCTTTGCGATTTAACTATCGAGTCATTGTTGTTCCGGTAAAGATGTTCGGAATGGCTTTACCAGCGCTAGCAATCGATCCGGAAAATCGGTAATAATCCCATCCACGCCCCATAGCTTCAATCGCTTCATATCCTCCACTTCATTCACTGTCCAGATATGCAGGGCCAGGCCTTTTCGCTTGATGGCCTGAATAAACGCCGGCGTGACCACCCTTTCTCCGTGGTAGGCCTCCGGGATCTGTACGGCATCCCCTCTGGTGCCGTAAAAGTTTGAAAGCCGCAGACGAAACGACTGATGAAGCTCGCGCGCCTCTTCGGCCGAAAGACTGGTCGCCACAACAGAATCAATGTTACGAAACCGGGACAAAGGCTCATCATGTTCCGAGGCGACAATCACTTTGCTTTCCATTCTGTATTTCCGGATCAGACGATAAACGCCTTCTTCAATTGCGGGCATCACCTGTTTGATCTCGATAACGAATTTCATCTCCGGAAATTTCTGGAACACATCCTCTAAAAGCGGAATGCCGATTCCCTTTCCGCGAAAGGGATATTCCCCCGTTTGATCCGGATCAAAAAGAAAGCCCGCATCTACTTTTTTTAGCGCACCCCAGGTAAAGTCCAGAACCCGGCCGTTTCGGTCTGTTGTGCGATCCAATGTAGCATCATGAATCACAACGATTTTTGCATCGCGGGTAGAACGGACATCCAGCTCAATCGCATGAACGGGAAGAGAGGCTGCCTCCTCAAAAGCGAGTATCGTATTTTCGGGATAAAGTCCTGAAAAGCCCCGGTGCGCAATCACCCACAATTCTTTCTCGCGGAAGATCTTTTTTCGCTCCCGCACGTTTCCGGCGGCAGCCGAGGAACTGGCCACCGAATACAATCCGGCCCCGGAAAGAAGCAATACCGCAAGCTTCTTGAAACTCATCTCCGCATTGTACTAGATTTTCTCGCTTTGAGGTCACAGAGCAGTTTGCCACAGAGGACACAGAAGTCACAGAGAACGAGAGAAAATAATTCTCGCTCTGTGCGCTTCTCTGTGGCCTCTGTGCCCTCTGTGGCTTATATCCCCCTCTGAGGTCTCCCGGCTGCAGTTGATCGAGAGCTTCAACTGAAGTAAGATTACACAAATCATAGAGTTAAGATGAAACGTTTTGTGTTGGCCCTGCTGGTCGTGCTTGTGGTCGGTGGTATGGCGGAAGCGCGCACGCCGGCCAGGAAAGGGAAAAGCCTTTCGCCCGGAGCGGCACAGGACTTTGTCGACCTCGAGTCGCGGCCCGCAAAGGCGATCAAACGGGCGAAATCTGCGAGTGGGATTGCACAGGCGTCCGGAAACATCCTGGTGATATCTGCAGATCCGGAGCTTCTGATCGTTTCTAACTCGTTTGATTTGAAAGGAAGGCAAGTGCATTTTCAGCCCACGATCCAGGGACGTTACACATATGGCCTCGCGACTGAATCTTTTGACGGAACAGCAGATCAAACTTTAACCCTGCGAGATGATGATTCAGTTGAGCTGGTCTTCAACAATTTCGTGTTTCCTTTCGGGAAGAAGTCGTACGATCGCTGCTTCGTCAATTCCAACGGAAACATTACGTTTCAGCAACCGGATGTAGACCCACCGAATGCCGAGACCCTTCTAACAGGACCGCCAAGAATTGCCGCCTTTTTCACAGACCTCGATCCGGAAACAACAGGGACGATCTTTCTCAATCAGACCACGGATCGTGTTGTCATTAGCTGGCTGAAAGTTCCTGAATTCTTTAATCAAAACCAGTTCGATTACGGACAAAATACATTCCAGATCGTTTTGCACCGCGACGGCGGCATTACTCTTGTTTTCTCTGCGGACATGACCGCCACTCAGGCGTTTACCGGAATTCTCGCAGGCAACAAAGATACGGTAAGAACGGTGGATTTCAGCAACGGGATTTCCAGCACCCGTCCCAGGCGGTCGTTTTTGGAAAACTTCCACGATTACGAAAGTATCGATATTCCGCGGCTGATGAAATCCGTTTATCAGAGTCAAAAAGACAGCTATGATTTCGTCACGTTACTGAGTAATTTTGATCTGACGCCCATCCCCGGAGTACAGGCATTTGCGTTGAACGTGCGGAACACAACGGACGGAATCGGGGATCCTTCCGGGAGAGGAAAAGCCATCTTCAAAAATAACTCTCAATACGGAAGCAAGAAACGACTGCAAAACATTACATTTCTCGGAAACATCCATCAGTATCCTGCGAATTGGCAAAGCCCGCTCCCTGACACAGACACGTCGTTGCTGGAGATCCTCGCCCATGAAGTTGCTCATCGCTGGTTGAGCTACATCAAATTCCCCGTTGATGGGAAAAACACCAAAATCCTGCTCGGGCGGGATCAGAGCCACTGGAGTTTTTTCTTTGATTCTCGCGGTTCCTTTCTGGAAGGAAACCAGATCATAAGCAGAAACGCCAATTCTTTTGAAACTTCTACACCGTTTCAGAGGTATTCGCCGTTGGATCTTTATCTGATGGGACTGCTTTCTCCGGACAGTGTGCCGGACATTTTTTACGTTACGGGTGCTTCCGATTTCTCTCCTGATTTTCAATTCAGTGATAGTTCGGAGCCGGAAGCGAACGTCCATTTCAACGGAACTGCTGTGCCTGTGCGAATCAGCGACGTTCTTGCGGCGAACGGAAACAGAAAGCCGTCAACTTCCACCTCGCAAAAGGAATTCAATCATCTGTTTATCCTGATAACCAAAAGCGATCGTCCGGCGGCGCCGGAGGAGCTTCAATATTCCGAACTCCTGCGTCAGAGCTGGGAAGAATTTTTTGCTTCCGTGACCGGCGGACGTGGAAAAATCGTAACAAAGATTCAGTAGTGATGAAGCGAATTGCGCTGTTATTGATTTTGTGTGCGCTCGCGACCTTTCTTTGCGCAGAAGAAACACAGGATTTTAACGGCCGGTATCAGATCAACAAGATCCATATTGATACGCTGGATGCTTTCGACCCGCGCATTCCGGAATACGGTTCCTGGCCGTTCCGTTTTCTGAACAGGATCCACAACCGCACCAACGACTCCTTTATCCGCCGTGAACTTCTGTTCCGCGAAGGAGAACTTCTGGACTACGATCTGATTGCTGAATCAGAACGCAACTTGCGAAGACACAGCTTCCTCGATGATGTCCGGATCGATTCCAAAGTGATCGGTTCCGGAAAAGTTGATCTTTATGTGCATACGGAAGATCAATGGACCACTCAGGTCGATCTTTCTTTCGGAAAGAGCTCGGGTTTTTCCACGTTCCAATTTGCCATCGAAGAATCCAATTTTTTGGGACTCGGGAAAACAATTTCTCTTGGTTATCGGCGAGACCCCGAAAGAACTAGGTGGGGCGCGTTGTATTTTGATCCACAGTTTCTAAACAGCCGGTGGACGTTTGAAACAAGCTATGAAACCGCCTC
>CAZDDB010000348.1:0-3930 GCA_964504105.1 uncultured Acidobacteriota bacterium | reverse complement strand
AGACGCCGGCGTTACAAAGACCTCTCAACGTCAGTTCCTGGGAAAAGCGAACACCGAGTAGAGCTGGTTTGTTACAATCAGCGCAGTCGAAGAGAAGGCTAGTTTGAATGGAGCCCCAACGGCCGGAAGCTCCATCGCAGAAAAGTGCCCGCCGGATGGGTCGACTTCGTACACTCGATCCGCAATCACCAGACAATGCAGGCCACTCGCATAGATGCGTCTGAGGCGTTTCCGTACTTCCAATTTTCGAAGCAGAGATCCATCTTCAGGCCGCAGTACAAACAGGCTTGATCCCGATCCAAAAACCAGCTCGTTCCGAATCACGATCAGGTTTGTCGGATCCTCGGCTTTGAATCTCCATAGGAATTTGCCGGAGGGGGCATCAAAGGCGTACACGTAGCGATTGTCGGTTGAGACAAAAATGCGGTTCTTCTGAAGCAGGGCATTTTCCGTGATGCGTTCGCCTGCCCTGAATTCCCACTGCAGTTGTCCGTTCGAAGAAAGACACAGAAATCTGCCTGCCCATCCGCCGATGAAAATCAACGAACCACTCCCGAGGGGCGCCGTATTGTACTTTCCGTTTCCTGAATAAGACCAGCGCATTTCTCCATTCTCCGGAGAAAGTGAGTACAGAATGCCGTTGACAGAGGGGACCAGCAGTTGCTCTTTCATCCACAGAAGTGGAGCTTCCACTCCGTCGCCGGCAAACCGTTTTCGCCAAATTTCGTTCCCGGTTTTCTTTTCCAGAGCAAAGACGTCGCCCTCCTGGGTGGCAACAAAAAGAAGGCGGTCCGAAACAGCCGGGGCTGCAACAATGGCGCCGGGAAGCTTTTGAGACCAGATTTGGGTACCGTTGTCTGAGTCCCCGGCAACGACTTCACCCGCGGCGGACACAACGTACAACGTTCTCCCATCAATCACAGGCTCGGCGTAGCACCGGCTCTGCAGTGTCCATCGCCAGAGTGTCCGGGTTGATGGATTGCATGAGATCAGTACGAGGAGCAACAGGCAGATTTTTTTCATGGAGATGTCCGCTGGACAACTTGCAGCAAATGTGCTGCGCGCCTGCAGAAAGGATCTTCCTGAAGTTTCCTGCGCAATTCCCCCAGCGCCTTCGTGCGATCAATCTTACCGGCACGTACCAGACTCTCCTGGTAAAAGGTGCCTTCCGGAAATACGCTGACGTATTCCATGGAATTGAGTTGGTGATTGATGCCGTTTCGTTTTACAAGCACCATCCCGTCATCATCCCAGTAAACGAGCGCCCAGTCCGTTCGAGGAAAATGTGTGGAGGAAAAAGGGGCGTACGTGGTGGTCGAACGGTTGTTCCGATCCATTACTGTCAGCAGTTCCAGTTCGTCCACGTAGTTTAGCAGGGCATATTCAATCTGATAGCCGGAAAGTAATTTCTTCCAACTTCTGCTGTCCGATCTTGAGGCAATAATCTCCCGCAGAAGTGGCAAATAGACTTCGTTTCTCCCATCGATGAAGATCCTGCGTTCCGGATAGAGGCGCCAGATCAGGTAACCGCCAAACGCGTAACTGTTGATCATATGTCCTTCAAGTTTTTTTTCTTTTGTAAAACGAACGATCCCGTCCGGAAAGTAAGATGCCTCTCCGATTCCGAACTGATAGGGCGATTGGAAGACCAGAAAGATCAGAAGTACGATTGCCCCCGGGGTTATGGCCAACGAATACGGCAAAAGTTTTTCCGACAGAGTTTTCACATAAGGAGCGATCAGGACCGGCATGAACACACAAAACAGTCCCACATTCCGGACATACTTTAACGAGATATATCCGAGAAACGCCGTCCATAACAAATTCGTGACGTGCAAGCGGCGGAAATTGATCGCGGTCACAATAAATGTGAGGATCAGACAGGCATAAAAGAAGGGCAGATGGACCGGAGAGGGTTGCTGCCATTCCTGATTGTTAAGAAGTCCTGAATTGATAATCGCGGTCAATTCAAATGGCACGGCCAAAATACGGTATCCATATGGATTGATCCCCGTAATCAGAATGGATCCTGTCAGGAGAAGAACCAGACTGATCATCTGTCTTGTTGAAACGTTATATCGGGAAGGATACCCCGCTTTGTTCAAAGCTGACTCGATCCATGCGCCGGCCAGGAAAGTCGCCTGCAGAAGCAGCCCCAGGATTACGGCGGCGTGAAGATTGGACCAGATCAATACCAGGATAGGTACCGGCCAGAGCTTTCTAAGATTTCCTGTACGGAGATAGCCATCGATCAAGATGTACGTGGCAATCAAGAAGAGTATGGAGAAAAGCTCCGGCCGTTCGATAAAACGGGTTCTTCCACCGGCAATCGAAAGAAGAAGGATCGCCAGACCCACAGGGAACGATATCGCGTTCCGGATCAGAAACCGCGTAAGCAGAAGATAAATCCCCACAAGGAGAAAGCATTTAAAAAGGATGATTCCTGCAGGCCCTGCAGCGGAAAAAAGTAGATACTGAATGACTTGAAACAGCCATTCGTGATCGATGTACTCCCTGCCTGCAGCGGTAAAACTGTAGATTTCGGCGTGCTGGAAGGCTCGTTGCTCCAGGATCACCTGACCGGTCTTCAGATGCCACCAGAAATCGAGATCGGCAATCTTGAAGAATGCAGAAACGAGAACCGCCGTACCCACGGCTGCGCACAAAAGACTACTGCGGTAGCCGGAGTGCGTAGACATAAGAGTCGCGGTTTCCCGCGTAATAGATATTGTTGTGAAACACGCCAGGGGACCAGAAACTCTCGTCAGCTTCAAATTCCCACAAGATTTTCAGATCCGTCGAAACTCCGAACAGCCGGTTGACTCCGCTTACAACGAAGAAACCGTTCCCCACGGCGGGTTTGTCGGTAGACATCGATTTAAACTTGATGGTGGCTAGAACATCTCCATCCAGATTACGTTTTGTAAGACCTTTCTCAGCGGTCCACAGATATCCTTCTGCGATGCTCACATGGTCCAGGTAACCGACCTCCTTACGAAACAGAATCCGTCCTGTTCCGGCATCGAGACCGTAAAGATTGTTATGGGTGGCAAAATAAATACGGTTCTTATGCAGCTCGGGTGCTCCGTAATTGTATAATCCCGAAAAGGTCTTCCACACAACCCGCCCCGTATCCCGATCGAACCCGTAAACGTGTTTGTCCCACGAAGTAGTGATCACCAGATTGTCATGAAACAAACAATGTCCCCAGAAGAAAAGGTTGGTGCCGTAATCCCAAATTTTCTCTCCGCTTTTACTAATCTTATAAAAATGCTGGTCGTGACCTCCGAAGTAGACGTACTGCGAATCGCTGCAAGCATCGTAGTGAATCAGGCCTCCGCCCTGAAACCGCCAGCGGATTGCGCCGGTGGGCGCATCGAGGCAAAAAAAAGTGCCCGCAGTGTTTCCCACATAAAGCAAGCCGGAATCGAGCAGCGGCTTGGAGAGGATCCGGTCACCGAGGTCTGTTTTCCAGACGACTTTCCCCGTATCAAGATCCAGAGCATACAGCCAATGATCCGTACTGCCGATGATCAGCAGTTTTCCCGCAATCACGGGGGAACCATAAATATGCGCGCCGGTCTTAAACTTCCAGACAACTTTGGGGGAAGCTTTACAGGAAACTGAAAGAACAACCAGCAAGAGCAACAAGAACCGTTTCATCTGTGAACCATTTCTGATCGTAATATGGAAGGAATTTTCCACACCGGTCATTTTAGCATGTGGAGAGATTGGCAATAGCCTGGTGCCAATCCTTCCCTCGGCACCATTCATTAAGTGACCGCAAACAATAATCCGGCGATTGTATTTTACCCTTAGCTTGTCTTAAAATATCTTTGGCATGTTAAAGCGAAAGAACTCCTCCCATATGCAGCTCTCGCCTGCCGCGTCAAACTCTGTTCGCCCGGCGTTGAAGCGATGGAACCGACT
>CAZDDB010000347.1:1627-3950 GCA_964504105.1 uncultured Acidobacteriota bacterium | reverse complement strand
GCAGTTTTGTAGCGCCGGCGTCCCGCCGGCCGGTGATTGAAGTGCACTTTCTTTGCCCGGCCGGCGAGTCGCCGGCGTTACAAACCCGTTCGCAAATTCTCATAAGAGGGCCAGTAGCTTTTCGCGGGTACGGGTTTCGTAGCGTTCTTCATCCGGGAAGCTGGCGAAGAGAGGACCTGTGCAGGAATCACGATTCGGATAACATCGCGCTCCGCTGTTGTTGAGAATGATCCCCATGAAATTCTGGTACGCTTCCGAGAACGACTGTTCCACACCGGGAAACATCTTTTCGAACGGCAGTTCGCCACTATCCAGACGGTAGTCGATCACTCGTCCGTTTTCGGAGTCGGCAGCGATCAGATCGACCAGCAAATAGTCCTTATCGTTGCGGGGATCCGCCGGGTCCTTCTTCCGGATCCGGGCCACGGAAACAATCTGAATCTTTTTCCACGAAAGCAGACCCGCGGTCTTTTCATGATTGCGGCACAGCAATCCTTTCATCTGGATTCTTTCCAGACGACACCGGACGATGGTCCATTTGCCGCCGGAGCTTCCATCGAATTCCCAGCCCGGCAGCATCACTGTATCGCCATCGGATGCGGGAGCAGCGTCCATGCGACTCGCAGGAGGAGCGGACCCGGTTTGCGGTTGAGGAACAAACGACACCTGAGCTGCAGCGGTACCAAAGGGAACGGCTCGATCGGGGACGCGAGCTTCAACGTTGGCGGACGGCGCAAAAGGCGGGGAAGAACTTGCTTTTGGAGCAGGCGTCTGTACCTGGACCGGGGTCTCCGGAATCTCGTATCGTTTCATGTCCGCCTGGAGCGCTGAGCGCCATTGCTCAGACGACAACGGATGGTTGTACGATCTCCAGAATTCCCAAATCCCCTTATCCCGGTTCTGTAGTTTATCGAAATAAAGACGCGAGAGTTTGCTGGATCCTTTCATTGCCAGGGCGTCTTCCGGATAATTTTGGATCAGGTCGAGATAGTGCTTCTCTGCGGCCGTGAAATCCTGGGTTTCTTCAAAGAACGATGCAAGGCTGAACAACGTCTTCACCGGAAGCAACTCATTCATGTGATCGACCTGATACTGGCTGTACAGATCTTGTAACAGGTCCCAATCGCGGTTGCGATACAGGAGCTCAAACACGGCCGCGCTGTACTTCGTGGTAAGGTGCGAGTCCCTTTTGATTTCGGCGATCCTTCTCATTTCCATGTAAGCGTCCACGTGGTTTGGCTCTTTCCGGACGACCGTCTCCAGGAGGATCAACGCGTTCGGATAATCTTTGTTCTCTGATAGTTCCATCGCGCGGAGGAAATCTGGATTTTGAGCAAGACTTACCTTCTTCTCAATCGAGGGAGCGATAAATTTCTCTTCAACTTTGCCCATCTTCATGGCATACGCAAACAGAAAACCAAACAGGAAACCGCCGATATGAGCCCAGAATGCAACACCGGCGCTTTCATCAGTGATCGAGGCATAAAAAATCTGCAAAAGCAGCCACAGGGGAAGCATGATGTATGCGGGGGCATTAAATGTGCCCCACTTTGGAGTGAGAAAAATGATCAACAAATAGAAGAAACGGATCTTCGTCTTGTAGAGGCGAAAAAGAAATGCGCCCATCAACCCGGCAATCGCGCCTGATGCGCCGATCAAAGGGGAAACGCTGTCGGGGAATTTGAACACGTGAACCAGAGTCGCCGCAATCCCGGAAGCCAAATAAAATCCTATATACAACGGGCGTCCCCAGAGGTCCTCCATACTGCAGCCGGCAAGATACAGGAAAAGCATATTGCCGATCAAATGAAACCATCCGGCGTGAACAAACATGCAAGTAATCAGACTAACGATGCTGCTCTTGCCCGGCACGTAACCGTATTGCTGGAACGGGTCTTCGTTGACAAGCTTGAGTACTTTTTTTACGATGGCATCCAACTCTGCCTGTTCTACTGCCCGAACTTCCGGAGGGATCTGTGTCAGGTCAGTTCCCTCTTTAAGCAAGGCCAGTTGTTCCAGATCTTTCGACGAAAAGAATTGTTTCGTCTCCTCAGGAATTGTCAGGTAAGGGTGAGACCAGTAATACTCTTGTAATTTATAAAGCGCCTCATTCTGTTCACTCTCCCCAGGGTTGCCGAAGTGCGTGAATAGAAACACAACGATGTTCAGTGCGATCATGCCGAAAGTGACCCATGGTAGCCGTTGAACTTTCTGGCTTTCGTGGCCGATCGGCAGGATAAACATACTGCCTCTATTTTGACACAAAAAGAACAGCCACTGATAAGCCTTTCTGGCGCGTCAGATCCAGGCAGGAAAAGCTGCA
>CAZDDB010000347.1:0-1527 GCA_964504105.1 uncultured Acidobacteriota bacterium | reverse complement strand
TCACTTCATGCCGATGATACCGCGGTTGATGAGTTTCTTGATCACGCGCAAGACGTCGACTTCCTTCATCGGCGTAATCGAGAGGATGGAGCTTACATCCCAGGAGCCGTCCATCCGGCTGAGAACAAAGCCTTCCTGTGGTGTCAGCTCCATGGTGGATACCCTGTCCAACGTCACTTGCAGCCGCAGCACCTGGTCCGGTCTGATATACCGCAAATAGATCTCCCGGACCGTCTCTTTCTCGGCCATATCGATGAGCGGAGCAACATTGGTTTGATAGTTATCGGCAGATGGCTTGATTTCTCGAAGAATCTCCAGGGCCTCCTCAAACTGTTTTTTCTGAAGCAGTTCTCTGCCCAGGTTCAGCATCTGTGCCGTAGAGTGATCTCCGCCTGCGATCTTCCGTTCCCTGGGAGATTCCAGCACTTCAGAAATGACCAGATATCCCGCATCGTAAAGTTGATACAAGATACGGCACGCAGGGTATTCGAGACAGTGGGAGGCAAGCGCAATATCCTCAATCGTGCGCTTGTTGTCCACAAGAGAATAGATCATGTTTGCCTGTAGACTTTCTGATCCAAGCGTTTCCGGCGCCTCTGGTGTCCGGTTCAGCACAACATGATTATTGGGAAATACCTGCCGGATACGTTCCCACTCATCCTGGCGCATTACACCCTCAAAAATTAAAGCCTGCGGGTCTAACGCAATCCGCACGAACAGACGATTGATAAACTCATCATGATAAAAAGTGAACTCGCCTTCGTTCCACAGAAACAATGTATAGACCGTCTCTTCTGTCTTCAGTTTTAGAAGACGCACCATCTCCTGTTCAGGAACTTTTCCGCTCATGACCAGAATTTTTCCTAGAAGCATTTTGCTGGAGCGCTGTACTTCCATGGCGATGCGCAGATCTTCTTCGCTGATAAGTCCCTGGCTCACGAGGAAATGTCCAAGATAATCCCGGGGATCGGAAGAGGAAGAGGAGATGATCTTTCCTTTCTCGAAGAGGATGCGCTTTACGATCTGCTGGTTCCGGACCTGAAGAGTTCCTGTGCTCTGATTCGCGCTGACAAATTGCAGGAGATCCGCAAAAGGCATCGTCCTGAGGTTTCCGGAGAGACTCATATCAACGATGATACCACCGGCAAAAACCGGTGATTAGCAAATTGAAATCTAACGAATCGATTGGATTTGATTGTTAATCATCATCACCGCCGAATTCAAGCGGGAGATTCTTCTGTTTTTCGACTGAATCGCCAGGATGTCTTCCAGCGAAAGCTGTTCACCCCGTGTACCAGTCAGTAATCGTTCGATTTCAAAACGCAGTTGACGGAGTTCCTCTCCGCTCATTCTCCTCAGTAAGTTAACGTTCAGCAGGATGTAACCTTCGCATACATCTCTTGCCATCGCGTAAGCACTTCCTCCAAGATAAGGCATGGCACTCCAAGAAAAATGGACGGTACCAGGATCGAACTGGCGACCTCCTCGTTGCGAACGAGGCGCTCTCCCAGCTGAGCTAACCGCCCA
>CAZDDB010000346.1:0-3966 GCA_964504105.1 uncultured Acidobacteriota bacterium | reverse complement strand
GTTATGATATCGCTTATCTCTTTTCCGCCCTGATTTCTCTTCAATGATCGTTGTATTAAAGAAAGATATTTCAAAAGAAGACTTGCAGAAGCTTCAGCAAAAGCTGCGCGGATACGGTTGCCTTTTTCAAATCCATGAAAATGGTGAACCGATTCTAAGGATCCAGAGCAAGCAGCATCTGCTGTCGAAGGACTTTTTCCTGAGTCAGCCGGGGGTCCAGGACGCTTTCCGCATCACTCCACCTTACGAGCTTGCCTCCCGGAGGAGCGGAAAAGAACCAGAGCCAATTATAGCCGGCGATTTGCGGATTGAGCCCGATCATTTTACGGTGGTTGCGGGCCCGTGCGCGGTGGAATCGGAAGAGCAGATCACCGGAATTGCTCAACGGCTCTCGCGCGCCGGGATCCGTTTCCTGCGCGGCGGCGCATTCAAACCACGGACTTCCCCTTATGCGTTCCAGGGACTGGGCGTAGAGGGACTCCAGTTGCTCCGCAAAGCCGCCGATGCCGCCGGGATGAAAGTGGTTACCGAGGCGGTCTCTTCGTCTGACGTTCCGGTAGTAACCGAATATGCGGACGTAATCCAGATCGGGACGAGAAACATGCAGAACTTCCGGTTGCTGAAGACGGCCGGAAAGCAAAGCAAACCGGTGCTCTTGAAACGCGGAATGAATGCGACAGTCGAAGAATTTCTTCTTGCCGCAGAATACATCCTTCAGGAAGGAAACCATCGGGTCATTCTTTGCGAACGGGGGATCCGGACGTTCGAGACGGCCACCCGGAATACGCTGGATATCAGCGCGGTTCCCGTGATCAAGCAAGTTTCACATTTGCCCATCTTTGTAGATCCAAGCCACGCATCCGGAAGGAGAAGCCTCATCCTGCCGCTTTCACGGGCCGCTCTGGCAGCGGGCGCCGACGGTCTGCTGATTGAAGTGCATGATCAGGCCGAGACCGCAAAAAGCGATGGGCCTCAAAGTATAAACTTTTCCGCGTTTGACGAGCTGATGACGGCGCTGAAAGCGATCGCTCCGGCAGTCTCAAAACGAATTTTGTAGCAGCAGTTATTCTGCACAGGTGAATTCATGAAAATACAACTGGGACACAGCCCCGATGCCGACGATGCGTTCATGTTTTACGCGCTGGCGCACAACCGGATCAACACGGCGGAGTTTCAGTTTGAACACATCCTCCGCGACATAGAAACTCTGAACCGCTGGGCCCTTGAAAAGAAGTTGGAAGTTACAGCACTATCGGTCCACGCGTACGCGTATGTCTCCAAAGATTACGCGCTCCTTCCACACGGAGCCAGCATCGGCGAGAAATACGGACCGATTGTCGTCGCGATGGAAAAAATGCCGATGGAAATCCTGAAACAAAAGCGCATTGCGGTTCCGGGAGAATTGACAACGGCCTTTCTTGCGCTGTGTCTTTGTCTGGGAAGATTCCAATATGAAGTGATTCCGTTTGATCAGATCTTTGACGCGGTGCGCGGCGGAAAAGTGGACGCCGGACTCATCATCCATGAAGGACAACTTACTTATTCCAGTCTGGGATTTCAGAAAGTCCTGGATCTGGGAGAATGGTGGCACGCCAGGACGTCGCTTCCCCTTCCTCTGGGCGTGAACGGAATTCGCAAGGACCTGGGACAGGAAAACTGCCGGCGGATCTCGAAATACCTCCGGCAGAGCATTGAATATGGCCTCGAACACCGTCAGGAAGCGATGCAGTACGCGCAACAATATGCGCGAAACACTCACGAAGCTCTTACAGACCGCTTCGTGGACATGTACGTGAACGATCTCACCAGGAATCTGGGGGAAAAAGGAACGAAAGCGATCGAAACCCTGCTAACTGAAGCCCATGCCGCCGGAATCATTCCACAGGCAACTCTGGAAGTAATCGATGAATGAAAAAAACACCGCCGGCCTAATCTTCAAGTACGACCAGGAAATGATCAGACTAAACGTGAGAAAACGGTATCGATCGAGTGAATGCAGATATGATTTGTAGCATTTACCAATGCTGTGCCGTCCACGAACATCGGTCCAAGCCATTAAAATCTTTGCGGCTTCACAATCGTGATGACTTTGAGTTAATCAGATACCCTTTTGGCCATTCCACTCACTGTCCGGAAGGCTCTTTCCACATCGAACTCCATGAAATCAGCGTTTCTCAATACGGGCTTTAACCGTGTTTCGACCTCGCGTCGCAAAGAGGCCAGGCGAGCTTCCGAAACATTGACAACGGCATTGTCGGCAATCGATAGCTTTTGCCGAACCAATCGCGTGAGAGCAGGATCCGCGGGTTTCAGCCCAAGCCGTCGCACGGCATAATCAAGATCGAAGAAGTCTCTGATCGCAACTTCGCGGCGTGTCAGTGCTGCCCGGAACTTCTCAGCGAACGCTTCGATCCATGAAATACAGTTTACTTCAAAGGGCTTGATCAACGATTCACCGGAAACCGGATCCAGTAGGAGCGTTCGTGCCAAAGCAGCATGCGGAGGCGTCAGGAGAGGCTCCCTGAGGCTCACCTCAACGTGGATGGTATCACCAGATGCCTCAAGTAAGGAACGATAACCGATAGTTGCGGTATATTGCGTGGAGTTGTTCGCTCCTGTCAGCGGTTCAATCACGGAGAAATAAGGCAACGAAGCATGAAGAGATTCAATCACTTTCTTGAGTCCGGCAACTCGCTTCCGCCGTTCGGCACGGCCGGCGGATTCTGCGATTGAGATAGCGAAATCAAGATCTTCGCTCATCCGATAGAATCCGGAATACACTTTGGCAATGCATGTTCCACCTTTGAAGACAAGCTCCCGAGATGCAGGCGCCAGATATGACAATAGCAAAGTGCAAAAATAATCCTTTTCAATGAGCCGTGGCACAAATGCAGTATGCGCTGCTGTGAAGTTTACGGATTCACGGAAAAGGTCCGTATCCTGATGCAAGGGGTTGATTTGGGTTTCAGTCCTGGTCATTGATGACGACTCCCCACCGCCGGTTCACCCTTCCTCGCTTCGGTCGGGTGGGGATCCAAGGGATCAGGCTTGCTGATGCTGTGAGTCTACTTTCGAGTTTTCGCACCAGATCCGGCCGGACCCCGTCAAGTTCCAGGAGAGCGCCGATGCGGCGGATAGTTCCCAAGTTCCCATACCGCAGTGTAATTCTTATCAATTCCTCAGGAGTCACCTGTTTTGCTGCAAGCTCCTTTCGTATCCACATATAGGCTCGGGGCAAGCTGTCGAATCGGGACCAGTCATACACAGCGTCCACCAGGGTCCTAACCCTCGACGAATAAACTGCTATTTGACCATCTGAAGTTGTTACGGTCTCCGTAGCGCCCAGCCGGTCATCGGACACTTCTATCAGCGTTAGCTGGACTGTTCCGATCGTCCGTTCGCCGAAAAGACAGTTGTTGTACGCATATAGCCGGCCTGGCACCTGCATGTCGAACCCCCAGCGATTAAACGCATTCGGTCCACAGATCTGGTACTTGCCGTTCCGGGCTTTCACGAGTGTATTCAATGCTAGAGTTTCGTCGGGACTCCATTTGCCTCCCAACGGCAGCCTCGGTGGAACCAGATACAATCCACGCCAGACGCGTGCGATCATACCGGATCGGGCAAGACGGCTCAGTAACTTGCGCTCCTGAGCCGGAGTCAGCTTCAACGGCGGACCTGTGAGATCCCCGCGCTTTACTGTCGTAAGCCTGCGCATCTGCGCATACGCGAAAAACTGAGTCTCCTGCCTTCCAAGTTCGCGTTTCATGGTTGTATTCTATTACCAAGTTAATCCTTTAGCAAGGGATTTACCCGGTAATAGAATACAATGCCTCCGGCCTCGGGAGAGTTCTTTACTAAGGGTACTTTAGAAGAAAGTACCGATGTTTCAGGCTTCCAACACTACCACTGCGATCGCGAATTCTTCGATATGTCAAATCGAGACATAGGCGCGTGCCATCGTCT
>CAZDDB010000345.1:3601-3972 GCA_964504105.1 uncultured Acidobacteriota bacterium | reverse complement strand
TGGCTCCGGCCGGTGAAACATTGAATCCTGAAGAACTAGATGGCGTAGGTGAAGGAGGGCCGCTGGAAACGGAAGATGGGAAAGCAGAAGAAGCGGTCCCTGCTAAGACAGCATTCATTCCTTCCTCCATCGGACTGACTTTCGCGGTTGATGCGCGGATAACTGCGCTTGCAGTGATCGCGCGATGGGGCCGCTATGACCGGATTCAAAGCAGCTCTGGCTCCGGAAGATCCTGGAAAAGAATTCCTTTTGAGGAAACTAAAACGGACCTCATTCTTCGCGAAGGGAATCTCGAAAAATGGAGTCCGGATCCGGAGAATCCGGGAATACGTGTCCAGGGTTTGGCCCGCAAAAGAGAGGATCAATGGGTC
>CAZDDB010000345.1:0-3591 GCA_964504105.1 uncultured Acidobacteriota bacterium | reverse complement strand
GGGTCGTCACGCTGTTTCTGGTAAACGGACAGGAAGCTAAAAAGAAGTTGAAAGACGAAGCATGGCTGTTCCAGGTAGAACTCGAAATCACCTGCCCGGACAGCTCCACCTCCTTTTTTCGCAGAGAGCTCGACATTCACAAGAATCAAACGGTCACCGAGCAAACAACGATGGAAATGCTCTACCGCAATGTCTCAGAGTTTGCAGTTGGACACGGTGTCTCCGTTCATATTGAACCCGATCCAGACGATCCTCTGCGTGCAAAAAAGATATCAACAACATTCATCCCACGTTATGAAGTTCCCCTGGTCTCTCCGCCGGAGCCTGACGAAATTCCTTTACTTTCGAATCTGCAGCTTGACATGAAGCAGCTCGCACAAATTACAAATGAGCGAATTACTGAATGGCTGAGGCCGTTATCATCCGCATATGGAGAATGGGTTCAATCATTGGAGTCGGAAACAAAATCAGCGGAGGGCATGAAGGAATGGGAGCAAGAAGCTTCATCCGCAATTTCTTCCTGTCGCAGTGCTCAGGATCGAATCGGCCAGGGAGTCGATCTGCTGCGCAAGGATGCGGCGGCGTTGGAGGCGTTCCGCTTTATGAATAGTGCGATGTGGAGGCAGCGCATTCATAGCAAGTTCAGTGAATCAGTTCGCCGCGGAAGTTCCGGAGCGCTGGAATCGTTTGATACTCCTCCGAACCGCAGGTGGTACCCGTTCCAGCTTGCGTTTATCCTGATGAATCTGCCTGCACTCTGTGATCTGAATCACCCCGATCGTAGCAGCGATCCATCCGCCGTTGCCGATCTACTCTGGTTTCCCACCGGCGGCGGAAAAACAGAGGCGTATCTCGGACTTGCTGCATTCGCAATGGCGATCCGACGGTTGAAAGGACACGTAGAAGGGAGAGATGGGCAGTACGGTGTGTCCGTGTTGATGCGATACACGCTTCGGTTGCTTACGGTTCAGCAATTCCAGCGCGCCGCATCGCTCATCTGTGCTTGCGAAGACATCCGAAGAGAGAAGCTTTCCGAAGCCAAAACCGAATGGGGCGAAAATCCTTTTCGCATTGGGCTCTGGGTGGGAAAAGGCGTGACCCCGAACACGACCGATCAGAGTTATGAAGCAATCCGTGTTGCACACGGAGAATCGTTCAAGAAATATGGAGGATCATCTATTGCGTCCACCGGAACTCCGTACCAGTTGATCAGTTGTCCATGGTGTGGCACCAAGATCGATCCTGGAAAGGACATCCAGGTGGAGCGTTTTAATGAGGGCCGCGCACGCACGATCCAGTATTGCGGTGACACGATGGGACGCTGCCTTTTCAGCCGTAGAAATTCGCCGGACGAAGGCCTGCCAATAATTGTTGTTGATGAAGAGATTTACCGGAATCTACCGGCTCTGGTGATAGCGACTGCAGATAAGTTTGCGCAGATGCCATGGAAAGGCGAAATACAAACGCTGTTTGGAACCGTGACAGGACGCTGCGAGCGTCACGGGTTCCGTTCGCCGGAACTGGATGACAGCGACAGTCATCCAAAAACGAAGAATGGGAAATATCCACCGGCTCGTACTGTGAGCTGCGGCCCATTGCGACCGCCCGATCTTATTATTCAGGATGAGCTTCATCTGATCAGCGGTCCGCTTGGAACTCTCGTTGGATTATACGAAACGGCAATTGATCGGCTCAGTACATGGTCGGTAAATGGTGAGGAAGTGCGGCCGAAGTTAATTGCTTCCACTGCAACAATCCGGCGGGCATCGAACCAGGTGCGCGCACTCTATGCTCGCAATGTTCAAATTTTTCCGCCAACCGGACTTTTGTCGACAGACAACTTTTTCGCAAGACAGCGGCAGCCTTCCGAAGAACAGCCGGGGCGCATGTATATCGGCATCTGCGCTCCAGGCCGCCGCATGAAAGCCGCATTAATTCGCACGTATGTTGCTCTTCTTGGCGGAGCTCAAACGCTGTATGAAAACTACGGGAAACGCGCCGATCCGTGGATGACGTTAGTCGGATATTTCAATTCGATTCGAGAGCTTGGTGGAGCGCGACGTGTTCTGGATGACGATATTGCGGCGCGCCTCCGGTTGTAATGGTCCGCTCAAGATGGATGAGACAGGTCCATCCGGAGAAGCAAGAGATGTGAAAGTTACCTGTGAAATGTGTGGAGACTCACGAAGCATGACAGATGCTTTTGGCGAGGAGTCAACGCGCAATCTTCCAAAGTGCAGAGGACGCAGAGTTCATTTGAAAGATGAGGAAGCTTCTTGTACTGAAAATCCTCGCACAATCCTGATCGGCGCTTCGAATATATGGTTTGCAGCGAACATATCGGCCTTGTCCATTCCAACAACGTCAGATCGTATTGAACAACTCGTGGAAGAGTACTGGCTAGATCAACTAGAACACTGGAGCTCAAAAGAAATTGCAGATGCGAATTTAAAAATGCCACAGTTCCGGAAGCTTGGCCAGTTTGAAGCTGATGATGTGTGGACTGCGATTCGCAAGAAGCGCGAAGGTACCGGGACGCCGGCATCAGCGGATCTGAAGCAGCCGGAGTGGGACGTCTTGATTGATCCCCGGCATGCACTGAGATCCGAAAATTTTTTTGCGGAAGAAGCGAAAGTCCCCGAGCGCTACAAACAGTGGATCAGTCAAGTTGTCTTGCTTCATCGATTGCGTGAAGTGCAGGCACTCACGGGGTTTACACGAATTGAAAGCCCGGGCGATCTTGTTGATGACGAAGTAAGACGTGTTCCGTTGACTGCTCAGGAGCCGGTTTGGATTCCAGCAAACGAAGTACGCGGGGAAGGAATTTTTATCCGATTGAACGATGAAGAGATTGAGAATTGGTACTCGAAAAGTTCTGGGCTGGCGAAGCGTCATGTTGAATTTGTCCAGGCGCAGCAGAGGTGGCGTGAGCTACGAAAGCTCATGCCAATATCGTTTCCCGGAATGATGCGTCAGTTCAGCATCGAGTGTGGATACAGCGCTGCCAGTTTGAAGGAAAGAATCTACTCCAAAGATCCGGCAGAGAGTGGCGGACCCATGGCCGGAATCCTTTTGTACACGGCTGCACCTGACTCCGAAGGAACACTTGGCGGTCTTGTGACTCTCGGCCGGCGAGAGGAACTTGAGCGCTACCTAACCGCAGCTTTGCAGGAAGCAACGTTATGCGCAAATGATCCGCTCTGCGCGGAAAACGCACCCGCACCTGATGGCCGTTCGCTTCACGGCGCCGCTTGCCATGCGTGCCTGTTGATCTCCGAAACCTCCTGCGAACGCGGCAACCGTCTGCTAGATAGAACAGTGCTCGTTCGAACCGTGTGCCATGAGAACATGGCACTTTTTCCGGAGCCGAGTTCATAGGAAGCAGGGTCCCAGGAAAACATCGAGCTCGGATCACGGGGAGGAAATGGCAATGGATTGATCACAGATCCGGAATATCCAAGTGTGACAGAAGAGGGAAATGATCCGAGGCGGAAACGGCAGCCGTTTGCTCAATGACCTGACAATCAGTCACTCGATCCACAAAGGATATTGGAACGAACAGGTAATCCAATCGCAAATGAGGATCCCGGG
>CAZDDB010000344.1:0-4001 GCA_964504105.1 uncultured Acidobacteriota bacterium | reverse complement strand
ATGAATGGCGCTGAATATCGCATCCCGATGTAAATGCGTCCGATCTCTGTTCCAGCCAGTTGTCGTTGCAGAGCCTGCGCCTGCCTTTGAGTCCGTTCCAGTAACGGCGAGCCTCCAATTTGCCGGTAGCGTTCCTGGATCACCGCCATCAGGTCCGGCGCAAGCGGACGCCCGTGCCGGATTCGCAATACGTAGTCTTCCACCTCATCGAGATCCCGCGGCGCTCCATGCGCCAGCAGCAATACAGCTTTCATATGAGCTCCAAACAATGCAATGCGGGCAGGGACGCCCGTGGCTACAAAAAGGTATTTCGATGCACCTCTTCCACAAGCGCGGCCACATTGTCCACAGGTGTTTCAGGGAAAACACCATGCCCGAGATTAAAGATGTGTCCGGGCGCTCCCGCGGCTTGCTGCAGAATTCGGCGAACCTCCGCGAGCAGTTCCTCGCGTGGTTTCAGCAGACTCGCCGGATCCAGATTTCCCTGGATGGCTCTGTCCGGGACCTGCTTCCATGCAGCATTCAGCGAAATTCTCCAGTCCACACTGATTACATCTCCGCCCGCTTCGGCAATCAAGTGGAGAAAAGCTCCCGTACCTGTCGAAAAATGAATTGTGGGAACGGTCAGATCCCGCAACGCCCTCTTCGAATACGGTAGAACAAGAGTACGGTAGTCTTCCGGACTCAGGATTCCGACCCAGCTATCAAACAGTTGAACCGCGGACGCGCCTGCCTCAACCTGCGCCTCAAGATAAGCAGCCGTCACACAGGCAAGCTTCTCCATCAAACTGTGCCAGGCGCGAGGATTGTGAGAAAAAAACTGTTTGGTCTTCAAAAAATGCCGGGAGTACCCGCCTTCAATCATGTAGCTCGCCAGTGTGAAGGGAGCGCCGGCAAAACCGATCAGCGGCGTCTGTTTCAGCTCCCGCACAACAGCCCGGATGGAATCTTGAACAAAACCAAGATCCTTCTTTGGATCAAACGCCCGCAAAGCCTCCACGTCTTTTTCCGTAGAGACCGGGTTTCCGATCACCGGACCTTCCCCTTTTGCAAACTCCAGCTGCAGACCCATCGGTTCAATCGGCAACAGGATGTCAGCAAAAATAATGGCTGCATCCAATGGAAACCGGCGGAGGGGCTGAAGCGTCACTTCCGCAGCCAGCTCAGGCGTTTTGCAGAGATCTAACAAAGAATATTGCTGACGAAGCGCTCTATATTCCGGCAAGTATCGCCCGGCCTGCCTCATCAGCCACACCGGAGTGCAGTCCACCGGTTCTCTGCGGCAAGCCCGAAGGAAGCGGCTATTGTGCAAGATGCTGAGGTCCGTCATAGAAAGACATTTTCTCACAGTGCTGGAAAAGAATGTAGGGCGCATGCCATATTTGGGGGGCGGCCCTCCGTGGCCGCCGTCGCGGGCAGGGACGCCCGCGCTCCAAATTAGGACAGTACCTACAAATTGCTGATGTTGCACTCCCCGGTGCTCAGTAATACAATCCTTGGCATGTCAGTGATTGCAGGGCTGTTGTTGATGTTTTACGGAGCAGTTTCCGGATATTTGGGATATATAGAAATTGTGACGCCGAAGCTCCTCACGACGTTTGCTGCTTATGTCACCACTGCGGTGGGAGCTCTCTTGTTCCTCGCGGGTCTGGCGCATTTCAAAGCGCCACACAAGGCCTTTTTGATAACGATCCCGCTTCTGATCTACTTTCATCTGCAGATGTACTTTAACGCGATCTTCTATTTTGCTCGCCCTTTGTGGCCTCAACAGTTGTCCTTACTGCTGATCTCTGCACTGATCCTTGGATTGAGTACCTACGGGTATCGCAAAAGCAAGACCAGCTCAGCGGTATAACTTCTCTCGCACACCGACGATAAAACTTTCGCGCAAAGACGCTGTCCTTCATTTCCGTGCTTTCCGTGTATTCCGTGACTAAAATCATTCCCTGGGTTTGTGAGGTTTGTGACCGATCATTAACATAAATGTTCTTTTTTCCGTATTATATAGGATCAACTCTATTCGCCTTTAAAGGGAGGACCCAATGAGACCCAGAATGCTCGTTTTAATTGTTCTCGCGATTTTCGCGATTGTTCTTATGGCAAACACCGTGCTTCTCGTGGATGCGGGCCACATCGCAGTGGTCTTCAACAACCTCAGCGGAAACTTGTCTTCGCGGGAGCCGGGAACTCACATCATGATTCCCGGAGTCCAGAAGGCAATTGTTTATGAAACGCGCGTCCAGACTTACACCATGAGCGCCACTTACAATGAAGGCGAAGTCAAAGGCGACGATGCCTTGGACGCTACCACCCAGGATGGACAGCTTGTTAAGATTGATGTGTCGGTGCGCTTCCATATTGACCCCAACAAGGTGACGTACCTGCATAAGAATATTGGCGAAGACTACACAAACAAGGTGGTTCGTCCGGAAGTCCGCACAATAATCAGGCTCACGGTGGCCAACTATCCAGTCACCGAAGTTTATTCGAGCAAGAGATTGGAAATCCAGACAAAGAGCGGAGAGGCTCTCAAGCCGAGGTTTCAAACAAACTATCTCGTCATCGATGAAGTGTTGATCCGCAGAGTTGCCTTTGATCCGGACTTTCAGAAAGCGATCGAGGCGAAGCAGATTGCACAGCAGCAGGCCCAACAGATGGAGTACGTGCTGGAGAAGGAAAAATTGGAAAAGGAGCGCAAGATCATCGAAGCCCAAGGTGAAGCGGAAGCGATCCGGCTGAAAGGCGTCGCTCTGGCGAATAATCCGGCCTTGATCCAGTACGAATATGTGCAGAAAATAACCCCGGGCGTGACTACGATTATCACTGATGGAAAATCGATTCTGAGTCTGGGAGACATTCTTAAGAAATGAAGATTGGGAGGATAGAGGATAGAAGATGGAGGATGGATGGAGCGGGCGGCATTTCAACTGGGGGCGGGAGCGACAGGTGATCCTTCCTTATATATAGAGCCTCTCAACCTGCCGCACTCATTCTTGATCGATTGCGGCTACCACCATCTCTCGCACGCGCGGTTGCTCCGCACGGAATTCTTGTTCGTGTCCCACACGCATCTCGACCATTTCATCGGGTTTGATTCGTGGATGCGCGTGCATCTCGGCGGCGAAAAGACGCTTCATGTGATCGGCCCGGCGGGAATTGCCCAACATGTGTACCACAAAATCCATGGCTATGTCTGGAACCTCGCGGAAACCGTCTATCTGAAATTCCGCGTGACTGAGCTGAATCCACTGAAGACGTTTCAGCTGCTCCCTTCGGAACAATATGCGCTGCAGCCTGTGGAACCTGTCTGCCCTTCTCTCGATCCGCGCGGTGATTGGTCATTTCGATTCCAACCGCTGCAGCACCTGAGCATCATCTCGTGTGGCTACCGCATCTTTACGCCCGATTCCTGGCGGGTTCAACCGGAAGCGCTCACAGAACTGGGCCTGAAACCGGGACCGTGGGTGAAGGAGATGAAGGACCGAATCGAAGGATCGTTACAGGTGGAAGGCAAAGAATGGAGAATCGAAGAGCTTCGTGAAAAATTGCTGTATTTTGCGCAGGGATACTCCATTACGTACATTACCGATGCGGTCTATCATCCTGAAAATGCCGCAAAGATGATCGATCTGGCAACGGGAAGCGATCATTTGTTTTGTGAGTCGTCTTTTCTAAAAGCGGATGAGGATCGCGCAAGCAGGACTCATCATCTCACCACGATCCAAACCGCAACGATTGCCAAAGAAGCAAAGGTGAAGAAGCTGCATCTGTTTCATTTTTCGCGCCGGTATGCCGGCATGGAACACCTGTTTCTGCGGGAAGCGCGCGAAATCTTTCCAAACACTGTGATCGGCACAAAGTAAACGGTTTGTAGCGCTGGCCTCTGGCCGGCAATGCCGACGGGACGTCGGAGACTGTCCAAAAACGGAAGAAGAAGGCATGTTTGCGGTCTGTAACGCCAGCGTCTCGCTGGCAGACCTCGAGCTGGAATCTCTGTTTTG
>CAZDDB010000343.1:0-4002 GCA_964504105.1 uncultured Acidobacteriota bacterium | reverse complement strand
AACCGTGGAGCGAAATATCGCCTGCATCCGCAGCAGAAAAAGTCGAAAGAGAGAAGACAAAGAAGAGCAAACCGGGAAAAGGGAACCACCTCATTTCTTCTATTCAATCCATTTTGGGGGCGGTTGCTTGAGATACCTTTCTGAGAACAGACTGTCTTCAACGCCGATGTTATAGTCCGTCTTAATAAAAGTAACTTCCGTCCTGTGCCCGCTCTGGAAAGCCTTTCACATCCTGAATCTCATCGGCCGAAAAAGTTTTATACATCTCCCCCTTTTTGTCGTAGTACTCTTCTTTCAAAGGGAGGAAGCTTGTTTTGTCGATCCAGGAGAGCTTGTAGGTGTAGTCTACATCCCCTGCCTTTGGCGTGCTTTTGATCACATAAGAGTCCCTGGCGCCGACCTTTTCCTCCTTCATCATGGTATGGGTGTCATCTTCCAAGTCCCTCCCCGAGATGTCTTCGTAGGTGAAGTCGGAGCCGACAAAGCTCGACCGCTTATCCTGAGCCGCAATTCTTCTTACCATATTGATTGCGGGCACAAACAACCACCTGTCGTCGTCTTTTGCGGGATACTTGTTCACCATGAATGTCATATCCCTCACATCGGCGGGCTGGAAGAAGTACATAAAGTACTTTTGCTCTCCACCTGTTTCGCCATAATTTTTCCTCAACATCGTAAGTTCCCTGAGCCGTTCCTGTCCGCCTTTACTGATGAGCTTCATCGCCACTCTCGCCTTAAAATCCGAGCCTTGATATAGAAAAGCCGCTTGTGATTTCTTCATCACTTCTTCGGCAGTAGCAGCACGCGCTGTGTTGAAAGAAAACAGTAGGCTGAAGGCAGTGAAAGCAACACAAATACTTTTCATTTCAGACCTCCTTTTAGTAACCAGCCTTGCATTAGAGTTATGATGGCCGGTAGATAAATGATCGTCATGACTGCGCTGAGCAGCATCATGCTGACAATAAAGGCGCCTACCGTTATATATGGAGTAAGAGGCGCGAATATCATCACGGCAAAGGATGCGGCAAAGAGAAGGGCGTTGCGAAGAATGCCTTTTCCAGGCCTTGCCGCCGTCCACAGCAGACAGTCGATCAACGGCTCCCGGCTTTCGCGTAGTCTTTGTCTGAATCTACTCACAAAATGGATCGCAAAATCGACTGCCATGCCGAGCGAAAGACAGGAGAGCACGGAGATCGGCATGTCAAAATCCTTTCCCGTGAAGCCGATGATGCCGTAGATCAGTACGATGGTGAACAGAAGTGGTGTGTATCCTACGATGGCCCATTTCAAGGAACGGAAATCGAGAGCAAGAATTGCAAGAACCACGACTAACGCGAGAAGGAAGCCCTTCACCATATCCCACAGTACTTCGTCATTCCACACGAGATTGAAATAGGCGATGCCGGCAGGCTTCAGTTCCAGGGAAGCTGGGTGAGCCGTCTTGTATTCCTCTGTCGCTTTGATGACCTCTCTCATTGCCTGGGCGTCCCATGTTTTCAACTGGACCCATAAGTTCGCCCTTCGGAACGGATAATCCACGACGTTGTCCAGATCGGACGGTTTTGCCGACATCGAGAACAAAAAGAGGTACTGGCCTATCATTTCCCTGGTTTCAGGCACTACATCGTATTTCGGGTCGTCATCGTGGAGAACGCGGTTGATCCTTTTCACGTAGTCGACGACAGATGTGGTTTTGCCGACCACCGGAAGTTTCTCGAGATGTCTCTGCAGCCCTTCCAGAAAACGCATCGCCTCAGGAGTTTTCATAAAATCGTCTTCCTTTGCGATCGCCACAACATATCCCAGGGATGTCCCTCCCAGGCCTTTGTTCATTACACGATCTGCAACCCGGATATCGCTGTCCTTCTTGAACCATGCCACCATGTTATTGTTGACGACTGTTCGAGAGATTCCCGCGATTGCCGCAGCAAGCAGGATAAGACCGACAAGGATGACTGTCTTTGACCTGTGCGCCCCCAATCCTGCAAGCTTCTTGAGAAACCGCGAGGTCTTGCCCAATTCCATGTCTTCCGATTCAGCAATCTTTGCGATCTTTTCTTCCTTCACAAACATGAACATAGCGGGGATGAAGCTGAAGCTGAGAACCCTCAGGATTATTGTGCCAAATGCTACGAGACCGCCAAAGACCTTTACCGGGATGATATTCATGAAGAGCAGTACCGAAAAGGCCGCAGCAGTTGCTAATGCCGTATTGCGCACCGGACGGCCCACCGCTTTCATCGCCTCGATGATCGCTCTTCTCTTGTCCTTCTCCTCCTTGTAACGGAAGTAGAACTCATTGAAGATGTGCATGCTGTCCGTTGCGATTGCCATGAGGAAAACCGGGGCCATGGAGCTCATGATGTGGATCGGAAATCCCAAAGCGATCAGGAGTCCCATGCTCCAGACGATGCTGATCATGGCGTCCATCATCAAAGTAATGGAAAGAAAGAGATCTTTGAACATCAAGTACCGCACCAGCAACATCACCATCCCCGCAATGGGCGCAAAGATAGCCATCAGCTTGAACATCTCTGCCCCAAACGTATCCCGTGCCACCGGATCTCCGGCTATGTAATACTTTTCTTGACCCTTCTCTTTCTGTGTAATCTCCCGGATTCTGTCTGCGATCTCCTTTCCATTTGCGCCGTTCTCAAGGGGAACGTAAATCGCGGTCGTTTTCCCGTCCTCTGAGATGATGCGATTGATAAAAAGTGGATTTTCGAAGAGCATCCTCCTCAGTCTCTCCATCTCATCATCGGTTTGGGGAACCTGCGTCATGAGCGGGGCTATGTTTAGAACTCCCGCCTCTGCAGTGACATTGGTTATGGTTGGAAAACTGTTAACGTCCCTGCTTGCAACACCCTTCAGTTTCAGGATCTCGTCAGTGATTCTGATGATCCTTCCAAGCGTTTCTTTGTTCAGTACGCCTTTTTCATTGACGATTCCGACGACGATCGTGTCTTCGTATAGGGCGAACATCTTTTCGACTTCGTCATTCCAGACCCTGACGTCGGAGGTAGGAGGAAGCATATGCTTGGGATTCGTGTCCGTTTTCACCTTCGCGAATTGTGTCAGGAAAGCGAGGGTGATGATTACGGCCAGAAACACAATCAATCTTGGATGATCGACAGAGAATTCAACGAGAGAGAATTTGCGCAAGATATTTCCTCATCTATGGATTTGGTCTTTTTTCAGAATACGAGTGCTCTGAACGGGCGCTCATTTCCGTACGGCGCATCCTGAATAATGAACAACACGGTCTTTTGAGTTTCGTTCATACTTTTCCTCCAATCATCAGAAAACAGAAGGTAATCCAGCCGCTTTAGCGCCGATCTGGAGGGCCGTTCCCAGTAAACTCCGTTTCAAACCATACGGCGCCAGCCACCACTTCTCAAAAAGGACTTTTCCCCAATGCCAGACCTTTCCCAGATTCTTGAGACGCACGTCGGGAGAAGGTTCCGCAAAGAAATTGCCAAAGGCGAAGCCGGCGAGATCCTCACCTGCTTCCAGCATGCAGTATCCGTCCCCGCAAAAAAGATCCTGCGGCGGCCGTCCCGCGATATTTGCAGCGATATGCCGCGCTACAATCAATCCCTCCATGTGTGCAAATACGCCCGCCTTGGGAAGCATCAACGGCACGTCAGGTTTCCACCGGCCGGGTATCGGGATTCCGGTAATGTCGCCAATTGCGTAGACGTTTTCGTAGCTTGTCAGGAGCGTCTGGCGGTCGACCGGGACCCATCCGCCCGGGCTTGCAAAACCTGATTCCACTATGGCTTGAGGCGCACGATGCGGTGGAATGGCGATGAGCAAGTCATAGCGAATCGACGGCTTGCCTTCAAAAATGATTTCTCGCGATCCAGAATCCACACGTGTGAGCTTATGCAATGGATGAAAATAAATGTTCCTGCGTTGGAGCATTTCCTCAACCGCTTTACCCAGCTCCGGTCCGGCAACCGGCAGCGGTTGGGGCTCCGGCGTAAACAGATGAACCTCGGC
>CAZDDB010000342.1:0-4023 GCA_964504105.1 uncultured Acidobacteriota bacterium | reverse complement strand
ACCGGAGTATTCAAGCAGTACGAAATCGATGTAGCCGATGAGGTCCTCCAGGATTCGCTGAAGCCCGCTTCCGATTACAAATCCTATTGCGCTTTGAACGAAGAAACCCGCGCGATCGGATATGTGTGCTGGGGGCCGACTCCGTGCACGTCCGGCACTTACGATCTTTACTGGATCGCGGTGCATCCCGATTTCCACATGCACGGAATCGGAAAACAGCTTTTGAAGTACGCGGAAGATCAGGTGAAAGAAAAAGGGGGACGGCTGATGATGATTGAAACTTCCTCCGAAGAAGGATACAACAATACGCGATCATTTTACGTCCGCAACGGGTATAAGCAGCTCGCAATGATACCGGACTTTTACCGCCCGGGGGACGACAAGATCATTTATGGCAAGAACTTTCTATCGTAGACCAATTGCGATTCTTTACAACGATCCGTATTTACTCGAGAACGGACAAAAGAGCATCGATTCACCTGCCGTTCTGGACAGTCTCGATGCGTTTATCTGCGCGCTGCGCGAGCTGAAGCGTCCGTACAAGATTCTTCGCATCGACAAAGGCAACGCGTGCGACATCATTCTCGAACTGATCGAAGAACGGTATGAGATGGCGATCAATCTGTGTGAAGACATCAGCGGAAACAATCTCCGAGAACCGAACATCCCTGCGCTGCTCGAATTGATCGGTGTGGAATATACGGGATCCGGACCTCTCGCGCTGGGTCTTACCTGCTACAAGGACCGGTCGAAGCATCTATTGAAGGGCGCCGGTCTGAGAACTCCCACGTTTTTTGTCGCCGATCATGAGATGGAAAAGACGCCGATCGATTTTCCGTTGATTGTAAAACCGCAACATGAGGACGCAAGCATCGGCATTTACCATGATTCCGTAGTGTATGATCTCGAACATCTCAACGAAAAAATATCTTTTATCCGGGAAGTCCTCAAACAGCCGTCGATTGTCGAACAATACATTGACGGCCGCGAGTTCAATGTCGGAGTTACCGATTGCGGAGATCAACTTTGACGGTCTGCCGGAAGGTCATGCAAAGATCTGTTCGTACGAAGCCAAGTGGCACCTGGGTTCTATTTTTGATGAAGGAACAAAGCCTGTCTTCCCTGAAGTCGCGTCGAAATTGAAACAGGCCATTTCGACCGCCGCCATTCAAGCATACGAATTGTTTCAGTGCCGGGATTATGCGCGTGTGGACATGCGGGTGGATCAGAAGGGTGTTCCTTATATTCTGGAAGTCAACTGCAATCCGGATGTGACACCAGGTGCCGGCTTCTTCCGCGCATTTTCGTTGAACGGCAGGACGTATGCCGATCTGGTAGCGCTCCTGATTTCATTTGTTGAGGAGCGCATTCAACATCTCGAGCCGGTGCGCGCCATCCCCGAAATATGAAAGTCGGCCTCACCTACAACCTCGGTTCCGATTATCAGATCAAGGATGACGATCCGATCGATGTCGCCGCAGAGTTCGACACACCGCGAACCATCGAGGGTCTGGAAAATGCGATCCGTGTAAACGGTCATGAACCGGTCCTGATCGGAGACGGGCAGAAGTTGTTTCGTTTTTTGCAGGATAAAAGAGTCGATATCGTCTTCAATATCGCGGAGGGCTACTATGGCCGCGGGCGCGAGGCTCAGATCCCCGCGCTTCTGGAAATGCTGCAAATTCCCTATGCAGGGTCCGATCCGGTCGCTCTGGGGATTGCGCTCGACAAAGTCATGACCAAGCAGATGATGAAGTCGGAAGGCATTCCTACGGCGCCTTTTCTTAAAATCAGCCGGATGGAAGATTTTAACGATGTGCCGATGAAATATCCGTTGTTTGCAAAACCGCTTCACGAAGGCACCGGCAAGGGGATCGATGCAAAATCAAAAATCAAATCGCGTCCACAGCTGCGATCCCGCGTAAAATATCTGCTGAAAACCTACCACGAGCCGGTCCTGGTCGAAGAATACCTGGAAGGGGAAGAGTTCACGGTGGGGATCGTGGGAAATCCCCCTCACGTAATCGGAACGATGCAGATCGTCTTCGATACAACGCAGGTGGAAGATTTCTATTCGTACCGCGTAAAGGAAGACTACGAAAAGTTTGTCCATTATTTTTGTCCGCCCACCATCGATCCGGACCGCATCGAACAGATCGAGGAAATCGCGTTGCGCGCATACAAAGTACTGGAATGCCGCGATTTTGGACGCGTGGACATCCGCTACGACGCCGATGGTACTCCGAACTTTCTGGAGATCAATCCGCTGGCCGGGCTAAATCCGGACCATAGTGATCTGGTAATCATTGCGCGACACAACGATATCACCTACGATCAATTGATCGGGAGGATCCTACATTCTGCGATGGCGCGCTACCATCTGCTATAAAAGGATGAAGGCGGAAGGATAAAGGATGAAAGCATTGAAACAAGTGTTTTTCCGTTTCTTTGCAAAGAGATACCTTGAAAGGCGGGGACGAGTTCCCGCTGAAGAGCTGCAGCAGAAAACATTGAATCGTATCCGCAAGTTTCAGGAAACAGTAGAGGCTCTCACTCAGGAACAACTGGATGCGCGTCCCGATTCGGAAGGATGGAACGCCGGCGAAATAACCTACCACGCGGTAAATTCAGTAAAGGGTATCTTCCGCATTTGTGAAGGGCTTCGAAACGAGAAGGATGTTCCTCCAATGGAACGCGCTGCGATGGGACGCACCAAAGCGGTTTTACGCGAAGACTTGATCGGGCTCTGCCAAAAGGTTTATGGACTCGCTGAACAAATGGACTTTACCACTTCTTCTAAAAGGAAATGCGCTCACCCGATTCTTGGTCCAGGCGATACCAAACGGTGGCTGGTCATCAACCTGGTTCACCTGGAGCGCCACCACAAACAATTGCTCCGCACGGCATCTCTGCCGGACTGATGAATCCCAAAAAACTGACCATCCGGGAAATTCCGGAAGATGACCGTCCACGGGAAAAACTGACCCGCCTCGGTGAGCAATCGCTCAACGATTCGGAGCTGCTGGCAATCCTGCTGGGCGCAGGGACTCACGGGGAGAACGTGGTGCAGCTCGCGCAGCGGATCCTGTCGGAAGCGGGCGATTTAACCACACTTTCCTCGATGAGTGTTCGCGAGCTCTGCAATAAGTTTCGGGGAATCGGTCCCGCGCGGGCGGCACAGCTAAAGGCGGCGCTGGAGCTGGCGCGACGTCACGTTGCTCAAGCTTCGCGCAAGCGCACTCACTTTTCACACAGTCAAAAAGTATTCGAATACTTTCGGGAACGATTCCGTGGATCACAACAGGAGGAGTTCTGGACGACTTCCCTGGATGCAAAAAACAAGTTGTTGAAGGAATCCCAGATTACAAAAGGCACACTGATGGGAAGCCTGGTGCATCCGCGCGAGGTGTTTCATCACGCGATCCGAGACTCGGCGGCCGGCATCATCATTCTTCACAACCACCCTTCCGGCGATCCTCAGCCAAGCGCCGAAGACCGCAAGGTTACCGCACAAATTGCGGAGGCCGGAAAAGTGCTCGGAATTCCACTTCTCGATCACATCATCATCGGAAACGACAGCTACTACAGCTTCAAAGACGCCGGACTGATCTGAGCCCGACATTCTTTCCTTCGTGATCTTCGTGGTTCAGATCATTCCTATTTTTTCGGGCGGTAACCGAGTTTAATGGAGATGTCTTTCATCTCTGCGAGAATCGCCAGCCAGCGATCAAACAGATCGGGATACGCATCTTTTGTGATCACCGGATTGAGCTGGACAGAATGATATCGAAGCTTATCAAATGCGTCACGCGCCTCTAGAGAGCCGACCCCGAAGCGTTGCGAAGAATTGCTGAACCGCTCGGCTGTTTCCGTCAAACCCGAAAGCGAGGAAGAAAGCTCGGATGGCGCATCCTGGTGAAAACCGGAAATCTGATTGGATAGCTCAAAGGCTCTTTTCGCCAGTTGTAATTCTTCGGGCGATGAAGGTTTCCTTTCTTGTTCTTTATATCCGCCGCGGCTACA
>CAZDDB010000341.1:0-4027 GCA_964504105.1 uncultured Acidobacteriota bacterium | reverse complement strand
AACGCTAAGTCGGCCCCTGAAAAGGGATAGTTTCCGACCGCTTTTCGGAGTATAGTGGGAGAAGGGCGGGGAAGCAACTCCTCAGATCACCATCATTTGCCACAGACGAGTAAAAGGGAAACCCCTTTTCGGAGGAAACTATGTGGCAAACAACTGTGCTGACCCCTCGCGAGTTTCAAGGACTACTGTACAAAGTCCGCGAAGTGATTCGCGTCAAACACTACAGCATCCGGACCGAAGAAACGTACATCCGTTGGATCCAGGACTACCTTCAATTTCATCACAATCAGAACCCCCTGCGTATGGGAAAAGCGGAAACGACTAGCTTTCTAACGTACCTGGCTGTCAAAAGAAATGTCTGCGCATCCACCCAGAATCAGGCCCTCAGCGCACTGCTGTTCCTCTACAAAGAAGTGCTGGAACAACCGCTGGAATGGCTCGATGACGTGCAACATGCTAAAAGACCTGAACGAATCCCGGTCGTCTTCACGCGGGAGGAAGTCCGAAATATCCTGCGCCAGATGGAAGGCACTAAATGGATCATGGCCAATCTCCTCTACGGCTCAGGCCTCCGTCTCATGGAATGCATCCGCCTGCGGGTGAAAGATGTCGAATTCGCCCTGCAGCAGGTCATCGTCCACGATGGAAAAGGAAGCAAAGACCGGGTTACGATGCTCCCTGCATCCCTGATCAACCCGCTTCAACAGCACCTGTTGCGCGTCAAGACTCTCCATAACGCGGACCTGAAAGAAGGCTTCGGCGCAGTGTATCTCCCCAACGCTCTAGAAAAAAAGTATCCGAGCGCCTCGAAATTCTGGGGATGGCAGTATGTTTTCCCTTCCTCGAAACGCTCACTCGATCCGCGATCCGGTATCTACCGCAGACACCATGTCGATGAAAATGTCCTTCAACGCGCCGTCCAGGACGCCATCCGCCGAGCAGGAATCAGTAAACCGGGAAGCTGTCATACGCTTCGGCACAGTTTCGCAACCCATCTCCTGGAAAACGGGTACGATATCCGAACGGTCCAGGAATTGCTCGGTCACAAAGATGTGGCCACTACCATGATCTATACACACGTCTTGCAAAAAGGAGCGAAAGCGGTGCGCAGTCCGGCCGACTCGTTGGAATAGTCTGGCAGAACCACTGCTGATCGGAAAGCAGAATCGCGAACATCCCCTTGGCCTGCAGTCATGGCAGACAATGCTACAATAAAAGCGTTGATTCATGCCCAGGAAAGCTCCGATCCCGGTAAGACCGGAAGCACGCATCCCGCAGGTGGCAGTTGCAGGCTGTGGTTATTGGGGTCGAAATCTGGTTCGAGTGTTTCACTCGATTGGCGCTCTACGCAGGATCTGTGAACCAGATTCGACCGGAAAGAAGGTCGCGCGCAGCATTGCTCCTTCCATTCCCGTTGTCGAACGATTCGATCAGTTATTGAGGGATCCTCAAGTCGAAGCTGTGATCATTGCAACTCCGGCCGAAAGTCATGCGCGGCTGGCTTCGGAGGCGCTCCGGGCAGGGAAGCACGTGTTTATTGAAAAGCCGCTTGCCTTATCTGTGAAGGAGGGAGAAGAATTACTTGCTCTTTCCCGACGGCTGAAACGAACTGTCATGGTAGGTCACATTTTAAGCTACCATCCTGCCGTCATGAAACTGAAAGAATTAATCGACAGCGGAGAGCTGGGAAAGATCCAATACATAAATTCGAATCGCCTCAATTTCGGAAAGGTCCGCCAGGAAGAGAACATCCTCTGGAGTTTTGCTCCTCATGATATCTCTACCATCTTGATGCTGCTGGACGAGTTTCCACGAGAGGTCCGTTCCTTTGGCGGGGAATACATCCAGAAAGGAGTCAGTGATGTGACCCTGACAACGCTGGATTTTGCGAGCGGCGTGAAGGGACATATTTTTGTTTCCTGGATGCATCCATACAAGGAACAACGCTTGATTGTTGTAGGAGACAAAAAGATGGCCGTTTTTGACGATACGACAAAGGAAAAGTTGTTTGTCTATCCACATACCATTGAATGGCATCATCGCACGCCCCATGCCTTGAAGATGGATCGACTCATCGTTCCGGTCGACGCTACCGAGCCGCTTCTTGCAGAATGTCTTCATTTTCTTGAATGCCTTCAAAACGGTCACAGGCCGAGAACCGACGCAGAAGAAGGGTTGCGTGTTTTGCGTGTGCTGGCGGCCAGCGAACAATCCTTGAGACAGGACGGGAAGCCGATTCCGCTGCAGAGGGAGGCCGGAACGAAACCGGAACCTTACTTTGTTCATCCCTCTGTTGTTGTGGATGAAAATGTAACGATTGGAGAGGGTACGAAAATCTGGCATTTTTCGCATATTCTCCATAATTCCAGGATCGGAAAACGCTGTGTGATCGGTCAGAACGTCATGATCGGGCCGGAAGTGCGCATCGGAGACAATGTCAAGATTCAGAACAATGTTTCGGTGTACAAAGGAGTCACGCTCGAATCGGATGTATTTTGCGGACCATCGATGGTGTTTACAAACGTCATCAATCCGCGAAGCGCCGTTTCTCGAAAAGATGAGTTTCGCGATACACGGGTCAAGCGAGGGGCCACACTGGGAGCAAACAGCACAATTTTGTGCGGCGTTACGATCGGACGCTATGCCTTTGTGGGAGCCGGAGCCGTCGTGACCCGGAATGTTCCCGACTATGCGCTGGTGACCGGTCTGCCGGCTCGAATTGCCGGATGGATGTGCGAATGCGGCGTCAAGCTGCGCTTTGTGCGCAACAAGGCGAAATGCGAACGGTGCGGGGAGACGTACCGGCGGACGAGCGACAAAGAAGTATCTCAAGCCTAGCGGAACCTGATATGCCGAATAGCAAGAAAGTGTTTATTACAGGCGGAGCAGGATTTATTGGTTCGACTCTGGCGGGCAGGTTGGTCAAAGAAAATACGGTTGTTATATACGATAACTTTAGAAGGAATTCAATAAAGGATCAGCCTTTTGCCGGCCATCCGAACCTGAATATCATCCGGGGAGATGTGCTCGATGTTGAGCATCTCAGCCGTGCCATGGAGGGAGCGGACATTGTGGTGCACTGTGCTGCGATTGCCGGAATCGATAACGTGATCATCAGTCCCGTAACGACGATGCGCGTCAACATGGTTGGGTCCGCCAATGTTTTGGAGGCATGCGCGCGGCTGCAGCATTGTGATCGCGTACTTTGTTTCTCCACCAGTGAAGTATTTGGATCGCAGGCTTTCCGGTCCAGTGAAACGGACAAGACGGTGATGGGGACGGTGGGGGAGGCGCGCTGGACATATGCTGTCAGCAAATTGGCGGAAGAGCATCTGGCAATTGCGTATTATCAGGAAAAGGGGCTGCCCACAACGGTCGTGCGTCCTTTTAATGTGTACGGTCCCGGGCAGGTCGGCGAAGGAGCCTTGCGCACATTTGTTTTGCGTGCTCTGAAGGATGAGGTGATTGAGATCCATGGAGACGGAACGCAGATTCGCGCCTGGTGTTACGTGGATGATATGATGGATGCGGCTTTGTTGGCCATCGAACGGCCGGAAGCTGTCGGACAGTCCTTTAATATAGGAAATGGCCGCGCCATTACAACGATTTACGGTCTTGCCAACACGGTGATCCGGGTCCTGAATTCCAAATCGGAAATCCGTTTTGTGCGGAAAGATTATGTGGATGTAGAGCTTCGCGTTCCCAGTATTGAGAAAGCTCGTCAGTTGTTTGGGTTTGAAGCAAAAATCGATCTGGACGAAGGGATCCGGCGAACGGCTGAATACTACGCGAGGCACATGAATTCGGATTTACGGTAGTCGGCCCAATACACGCCGCAACTCCAGCATCTGGCGCACATTTGCCAGGATCGTCCGTAGATTCGCAACTTTTGAAGCGCCACTCATGCGCGGCAGCATCGTATTCGGCATATTGACGATGCGGTACCCGGCACGCTGTGCGCGGAGGATCAGCTCCCAGACAACTGTCCATCCGCGCCCTGTAGAAACGAGCGGAATCGAATCAAGAA
>CAZDDB010000340.1:0-4035 GCA_964504105.1 uncultured Acidobacteriota bacterium | reverse complement strand
AATAGGCGAAACGATTCGATAGGGACCCAGTTGCGTACCGGCGGACAGAGCCATCACGACTATTCTCCCACAGAACGGGAGGACCGGCGTTCCGCCATCCTAAAACGATGCACGTACCCGGTAAGGGCTCCCGCTGAAGCGCCTAAAGAGCCGGGAATTTCATACGTACCCAATCTCGTGCCGCGTTGCATCAGCGGTCCACCGGAATTCCGGACAGTTGAAGTTTTCTGTCCGTTACTATAGAGTTCATCCAAGGATGGTTCAGATGAAAAAGGGGATTTTCGTCTCCTTGCTGATTTTGGGGCGCTTTCTTTCTTTTGCAACCTTCCTTTTAGCGCAAAGCGACACCGGTTCCATCCTTGGTGTGGTTCAGGATGAGGAGGGTAAACCGGTTCCCGGCGTGACTGTCATCACGAAAGATCAACAGACAGGCATTGAGAAGATCACGCAAACATCCAATGATGGAGTGTATTATCTTCCTTCGTTGCGACCAAGTGTGTATGATCTAACGGCAACATTAGAGGGGTTTGGCAGCGGATCCCAGCAAGGCATCGTAGTGAATGTAGGAACGCGTGTAAGCGTGAATGTCATTGTAACTGCCCGGCGAGTCGAACAGCAGGTGGAGGTCGTAAGCAGTGCCATTCCGGAAACAACCCGATCCCACGTAGGCGGCCTTGTGACGCAGAAGCAAGTTGAAAGCCTGCCTTTGAACGGAAGGAATTTCATCGAGCTGGCCTTTCTTGTGCCCGGGAATAGTCCTGCTGTCCCTTTTGATAATACGAAGGCGCGATTTGTGAACGTCTCTTCAGCCGGTGATCAAGGACGTGGCGCCAATGTGATTGTGGATGGATCTGATAACAACGATGATGAAGTCGGTGGAGTTCTGCAGAATTTTTCGCAAGATGCGATTGCTGAATTTCAGGTTTTGACAAGCCGTTTTTCTGCGTCTGTTGGAAGATCGGGCGCAGGCGTCATCAACATCATCACCAAGAGCGGCGCCAACGATCTTCACGGAAGCGCCTTTGTTTTTTACCGTGATGATTCTTTGCAGAAGAAGAATCCGTTGCTGGGTAGTCAGGATGAGGAACCGCCCTTTGACCGTCAGCAGCTTGGTTTTTCTGCGGGAGGACCCTTTGTAAAGAACAAGGCGTTCTGGTTTGGCTCCTTCGAATACGCAAACGAGGATGCTGTTGCAGCCGCTGCTGTCCGCGATGCAGCCACGGAAACGATTCAACCGATTCTGGCTTCCACTCCGACCAATGAATTGCTCTTGACGTTTCGCGCGGACATGAAATGGAATGATTCCAATAACATTTTTGGGCGTTACTCATTTCAAGGAAACACAATTTTGGGCAAAGGCGGCGGATTATTTTTTAACGCACCTGCCAGCGATCCCTCAAACTTTCAGTCGGCTGAAAACCGGATCCATTCCGGCGTTTTGGGATGGACCAGGATTCTATCCAACAGCATGGTCAATGAATTGCGCGTTGCAGAGATGAATTTTTTGAACGATATCGGCGCTGAGGATGATTCGCCGGAACTAGTCTTTCCTTCGATTGCCATAGGGCAGAACGAGTTGGTGCCGCAGCGAACACGTTCGAATCGCTTTCAGGTGAAAGATGATTTCACCTGGACCAACGGGGATCATCTCATTCAATTTGGCGGTGAGTTTCAGAAAGTGGATAATGATTTTTTGGTGGATTTCGTCCGTAGTGGCGCTGTCCTCCTTGGTGAAGATTTTGCGTCTGAGGACAGAAACGGGGATGGGCTGACGGATGACAATGACATTCCGGTATTTTTTGCTCTCAGGAGTAATTCCCCCGAGATTCCATTCGTACCGAACCTGGACAACAGCTTCATTGCGGTTTATATCCAGGACGACTGGCGGATCCGAAGCAACCTGACCTTGAACCTTGGCCTGCGTTATGAGCTCGATACCCAATCCAATGGAGCCAATGAGCTGAATCTGAATGAGCGGGTGGTGTTCTACCCGGATGATCCCGGAAAAAGGGAACGAGATAAGAATAATTTTGGTCCTCGCCTGGGTTTTGCATGGGATATCAGAAGCGACGGCAGAAGTCTGGTTCGTGGCGGATACGGAATCTACTACGATCGGATCCTCCTGAACACCACCCTGGGGGAGCGCCTGGCGAATGGGCAGAATCTATCCCTGCAGGCTTTTGACTCATCGTTGCTGGAAGATCCCTTTGCCTTTCCGGTTCCTTCGGCGGGACTGATCAGTATCCTTTCTAATGATCTTAAGAATCCACGCGTCCAACAGTTCAATGTTGGATTTCAACGACAGCTTTTTGAGGATTTCACAGTGTCGCTAGATTATGCCGGCACGCGGGGAGATCATTTCATTGTAAATCGCGAAGTCAATCATCCACGCATCGGAGTGCAGGTAAACCCGGATATCAATGACAACGTTACTGAGGCTGTCTCGATAGCAGATACATCCTACGATGGACTTCTCGTTTCAGCAAACAAGCGCTTCGGTGCGAATCTGCAACTCCAGCTTTCCTATACGCTTGCGCGAGCGGAAAATTGGTCCAACGATGATCAGTCCATTTTTCTTGGTTTCGATATTGCTGATCCTTCCAAAGATCAAGGAAGGGCTGAATTCGTAGAGAAACACCGGTTGGTGTTGAACGGTATTTATCAGCTTCCTCACGATTTCACGATTTCCGGGATTTTTACTTACGGTTCCGGCGTGCCCTTCGACATTCTAACAAATCAGGATTTTCTAGGCGATGAAATGCCGGACCGTTTTCCTCTATTGCCTCGAAACGCGGGAGGGAGAGAAGTCCGAACGGGAGCTGAGTTAAATGAGTGGATCATGATCTTTAATACAAGCAACGATCCTGACATTGTTGCGCTGCGAGAAACGTGCGGGTGTGTCCTGCCTCTGGTGGATCCCGGTTTGGAATTTACCGATAACTTCCTCAATCTTGATTTGAGGTTCAGCAAACTCTTTACCGTTGGGAAATATACAGTCGAACCCATTGTTGAACTATTCAACGTTTTCAATGTTACAAATATCAAAGGTTCATTTCGAGATGACTTTGCAGGCTATTTCAAAAACATTGAGTCTGATAATTTTGGTCAACCTGTTTCCACAGCGGGCGGCGCTTTCGGCCAGGGCGGACCTTTTGCAGTGCAACTTGCCGTCAGATTTAGATTTTAACCCGCCGGATTTTCAGGAAGGAAGCCCCCAACATGAAAAGTTCCTGAGGCAACCATTCCGCAATCCAGGTATTTGGCCACCACATCGACGATCACAGCCCTCCACTTGCCATAGTGTTTCTGAAGCGCAGATCGTATTCGCCCACAAAGCGGTCGAAAAGCAGGGTCTTCTTTCTCGCGGAGCGGCGGGCGCCCCTGCCCGCCGGAGCACTTGTCAATGAACGGATTGGCGGGCACTGAAGCCCGCCCCTCCAATACGTGGTTTTTTTGCTACAATCTTGTCAGGAGCTCCCCCTTTTATGGGTGAACACAAAGTCGATCAAAATAGCGATGATGCAAAGGTCCGTGCATTCACCAGAGCTTTGCTTTCAGATCTATCCGCGTTGCAGAAAATGCTGGAGACCGGCCAGATCGAAACCGGCGTATCGCGGATCGGCGCGGAGCAGGAAATGTTTCTGGTGGACCGGAATTGCAGACCCGCGCCGGTTTCACATGAAGTCCTGCAGGCATTAAACGATCCTAGATTTACGACGGAGCTTGCGAAATTCAATTTGGAAACCAATCTGCCGCCATTGGACTTTACGGGTAGTTGTCTTCGCACGATGGAGCATCAACTGGATGAGCTGGTTGGTATGGCTCGAAAAGCAGCCGAATCCTGCTCTGCGGATGTTGTTCTGACCGGAATCTTGCCCACGCTTACGCTTGCGGATCTTACGCTGGACAACATGGCGAATGTTCCCCGCTATCATGAGCTCAACCGCATCCTGAGCAAGACGCGTGGAAGCAACTTTTATGTTCATCTCAAAGGGCTGGACGAACTTCATGTCACCCACGACAACATGATGCTGG
>CAZDDB010000339.1:0-4038 GCA_964504105.1 uncultured Acidobacteriota bacterium | reverse complement strand
GCGCATTCTTTTTCAGAGGGCCCAAAGGGCCGGCGGCTGCCCTTGGCGTTCCTGTGGCGTACTTGGCGGTAGCTGCGAGAGCGCTCTCTCCGTGTCTCCGTGTCTCTGTGGTAATTCCTTCTTTGCGATCTTTACTTTCTTTGCAAGAAACAGGAAACGGCGGGCACGGAGGCCCGCCGCTCCAGGTATGTCTTGATTCTTTATTTTTCCGGGATTTGCACCGGCACAAACAAGCTTCCGCCGCGTCGATAGATCAAGAAGAGAAGGGTATCGCCGGTTTTTGCTTTGGAGACGATTTCACGATAGTCACCAACGCTGGAAACCGGTTGTCGATTGATTTCCAGGATGACATCCCCGCGTGCCAGACCGGCGCGTTCGGCAGCGCTGTTCACCTTCACTTTCGTGATCAGGACACCCTGGTCGTTGTCCAGATCAAGCTGACGCGCAGTCTGCGGATCGAGATCGGACACCGACACTCCGAGTTCCACGGCGGCGCTCTTTTCATCCGTATCTTCATCAAGCGCCATATCCGTATCTTTCATGGTCCCGACTCTTACGGTCACCGATTTCTCCTTTTGATCGCGAACAATTTTCAGCGTTACATCGGTCCCCGGCTTCGTCACGGCTACCATGCGGGGCAAATCACTTCCGGTTTTGAGTGGTTTTCCGTTAAATTCCACGATCACGTCGCCTCGTTTCAAACCGGCCTTATCGGCAGCGGAATCCTTGGTAACATCGGTTACCAGCGCGCCATGATCCACACCGAACTGCTTGGCAATGGCATCATTCCACTGAGTCTGGATGGTAACGCCAAGCTGGCCGCGCACAACACGACCGCTGGCTTTTAGTTGAGGAATGATTTCCTTGGCAAGATTGATCGGAACGGCGAAACCGATTCCTGCGGATTGACCGGTCCGGCTTGCGATCGCTGTGTTGATTCCGATGATTTCACCGCGGAGATTGAGAAGCGGCCCGCCGCTGTTTCCGGGATTGATGGAAGCATCCGTCTGAATAAAGTCATCGTAATTGCCGCCCAGCGTGCGCCCCTTGGCGCTCACAACGCCCACAGTCACGGTGTGGCCGAGTCCGAACGGATTTCCGATCGCGATGACCCAATCACCCACCTGCAGCAAATCGGAATCACCCAACGGAGCTGCAGTCAATTCCGCTTTTGGCGTAATTTTTATCAAAGCCACATCAGTTTTCGGATCACGTCCCACGATTTTCGCAACCAGTCCATTGACCTGCGGCGTACCGGTGTCTTCCATCGAAACCCTGATTTCATCAGCGTTTTCCACGACATGATTATTGGTAAGAACAAAGCCGTCAGGATCGATAATGACACCGGATCCAAGCGAAGTTTGACGCGATTCGCGTTCCGGCTGGTCACCAAAAAAGCGCCGGAACATGTCCTCGTTTCCAAAAAAATCCTCAATCGGATCGCGTCCGCGAACAATTTGAGTGGTGTAAATATTGACCACTGCCGGATTCATCCGTTTCGCAATTTTGCGAAATGCATCAAATGTCAAAGCTTGACCGGAAAGGTCTTCTGCAGGCAAAGTGCGTGACGCCGGAGTCACCTGTACTTTTGCAGTTTCTTGCCCGTCCGCGTGATTAAAGATGTCCAGCCGGGCAGTAAATACCATTCCAGCAACCAGGCCGACAAGCGCAACTCCAATAAGGGCTATCCAGCCAAATCGCCTTTTGCTCATAAAATCATTCCTCCTTAAGAAATTGAAAATAGCACTTGTTAATTATAGTAATCTGAAGCCATATTAGTCCAAGATCCAAAGTCCAAAGTCAGGGGTCGAAATCGAGGGAGGATTGCTGCCCGGATTTCGATGGAGACTTCGAGATGGATCGAAGATTTGGGTAGGCCACAAGCATCGGCTCGGGAACTTCTACAGGACCACGAATTGTTTTCGCTTTCAACTGCAAAATGTTTGCAGGAGCCTGACCGCGAAAGTGATTGTTTCCAATTACATAGACATCCTTTCCCTTTTCGCCCATCTCCTGAATTCGCGGAATCCACTGGTCTAACTCCTCATCGGAATAAAGATAGTCGTACCTTGTGTCACGGTTTCCTTCCTTTAGAAACCAGTTCTGATAATTCCGGCCGTGAAACCGCACGTACGCGGCCGGCGAAGTCACAATGGATGACGGTTTGAGAGTTTGACGGAAAACCGGCTCGTCGACATTGCAAAATCCGATTCCATTCTCCTCCAGCCACCGGAAGGTTTCGGGGAGGATCCAGCTCCGGTTCCGGAATTCAACAACGAGCGGAAACTGAGCGAAACTGGCCACAAGATTCGCCAAAAGATCTCGCGTCTCCTCGCTGTGCCGGAACGAACCGGGAAACTGGGCCAACAGCACACCAAGACGTCCCGCGCGATGCATCGGTTCAATCGCTTTCAGGTACTGCTTCACTTCTGTTTCTGCAACGGGTTTCTTTTCGTGTGTAAAACCCTGCCACAATTTTGCTGTAAACCGGAACCGCCGATTGTGCGATACACGACGGACCCAGCCTTCCACGATCTTAGACTCCGGAATCCGGTAAAAAGTGTTATTTAACTCGACGACATCAAAAAAAGTTGCAATATATGACAATGGGTCAAATTTACCGGATCTTTCACCGGGATAGACGATGCCGTTCCAATCAGGGTAAGACCACCCGGCAATCCCGAAAAAATACTCACCCATATCTGTACAATATCAAATTTTGGGAGGCAGCGGCGCATGCCATGTGCTCCCCCATTTCTAATTCGCTCGGCCTTGCGCTCCTGCTCCCCGAGAAATTTGTCACTGATCGGGAACAGGCGCTATAATCATAAAGAGATATGTTGCAGCAGTTTTTCTTAAGTTTCAGCCCACAATGAAAACCTGTGAAGAAATAGCGAGCAAATTGGCCGATCTGTTCTCTCAGTATCTTCAAAAGGAAATCATTGCGGTAGTCCTTTTTGGCTCTGTGCCGCGAAACAGAGTCCATGCCGAAAGCGATATTGACGCTGCCGTTTTCTTCAGGCCTTCCATCGGCAGAGACCAACGCAAGCAACTGGTGTTTGAGATCTATGAGAGGGTTCCATACTACTTCATCGAACCCGTGGATATGGTCAGCTTGAATGATGCGGACCTGTTTCTCTGCAAGGAAATCCTTTCGAAAGGGAAAATTATCCTTTGTCGCGATGAAGCCGGTTGGAAACAATTTCGCGATGCCAGACTGATGCAATGGATGGACTACAGAAGATCTCTCCAGAAATACTATCCCCAAATAGCCGACGGCATGGACCATGATTGAAAAAAGCACGATCTATAGAAAGTCAGATTCTGTGAAAAGAAGTGTACGCCGTCTTACATCCAAGCTGGGTCTTTCGTTGGAAGAGTTTCTGAAAAATGAAGACGTCCAGGATTCGGTCCTTCATCATCTCCAGATAGCTATCCAGGGCTGTATCGATATCGGGCAGCATGTTATTTCCGATGAGGAATGGGGAATGCCGGGTTCACTTTCAGAGGTCGCTTCCATTCTGGAATCGAAAGGCGTGATTTCGAAAGACCTTGCTGGAAGGATTACGAGAATGTTCGGCTTTCGGAATGTCCTGATTCACGATTACGCGACCGTTGATATGGAAAAAGTGTATCAGGTGTGGAACCTTGGACTGAATGACATCACCGCATACCTGGAATCCATAAATTCCTACTTTCACATCTAACCTCACACGGGTTCACCACCCCTTGATCTTGAGCTAACGTTTTTTCGTGAAGTTAGAATGTATACCGTAGTCGAAGACGGATCTGGCGAGGGCCATTGTAGGCTTGCGGCAATCCGATGATCCTTGGGGTGTGAGGTTCCTGTATCCCTATTTCTTGCCATACGGCAAGGAATAGGGGATACACGCCCACCTCCGGGGGCGGGAGCGCACGCCGTGCGCCCTACACGCCCTACACAACTGTTTGCCGAACGCAGAAATGAGATACAATCTCCTTTTTATTCCGGCATGAGAACCCGCATCTTCCTTTCGTTTGGTGTCCTGCTTCTTTTTT
>CAZDDB010000338.1:0-4063 GCA_964504105.1 uncultured Acidobacteriota bacterium | reverse complement strand
ATCGATGATGTCATCTATGCGCTTGATAAAGAAGAATTCCATATCTTCCTTTACGTTCACCGGCACATCCTCCAGGTCCTTTTGATTGCGATCGGGAAGAATCACTTTTCTCAGACCGGAACGCCGGGCTGCAAGGACTTTCTCCTTGATCCCGCCCACCGGCAATACCGCGCCCCGCAGCGTGATCTCACCGGTCATGGCAATATCACTCCGGACAGGTCTCCCCGTGAGAAGCGAAAGCAGCGCCACAAACAAAGTGATACCCGCGGAAGGACCATCCTTCGGCTGCGCCCCGGCAGGCACGTGAATGTGGATGTCGTAGTCCTCAAAGAAGTCTTCCGGGATATCCAGCTCTTTTGCCCTGGAACGAAGATAGCTCAACGCTGCCTGCGCCGATTCCTTCATCACATCACCAAGATGGCCTGTGAGGGAGAGGGTTCTCTTTCCTTTCATCTTGGTAGCTTCCACAAACAGGATATCTCCGCCGAATGCGGTCCAGGCAAGCCCGGTAGCGACTCCGGGGACGGCTGTGCGCTCGGCAACTTCAGAGAAGAATTTGATGGGCCCAAGATACTTGCTGATCTGATCCGGACCGATCGTAAAATTCTGCACAGATCCTTCTAGCCCGGATCCTTCCACCACTTCCTTCGCCACGCCGCGGCAGATCGTTGCGATCTCGCGTTCCAGATTTCGAACACCTGCTTCGCGAGTGTAATTGTGAATGATTTCCTTGATCGACGATTCCTCGAATGTAATCTGCTCTTCTTTCAGACCGTGTTGTTCCCGTTGCTTGGTGATGAGGAACTTGGTGGCGATCCACAACTTTTCTTCATCGGTGTAACCGGGGATCTCGATGACCTCCATTCTGTCCTGGAGCGCAGGAGGAATCGGATCCAGCAGATTCCCCGTAGCGATAAACATCACTTTGGAAAGATCGAACGGCACTTCCAGGTAATGATCGGAAAAAGCAAAATTCTGTTCGGGATCGAGCACTTCCAACAATGCGGAGGACGGATCGCCGCGAAAATCGGTTCCGATTTTATCAACTTCATCGAGCATAAAGACCGGGTTATTCGAACCGACCTTCTTGATGCTCTGGATGATGCGTCCGGGTAAGGCCCCGACATACGTTCTGCGATGACCTCGGATTTCTGCCTCATCACGCACGCCGCCAAGCGATATCCGGATAAATTTGCGTCCAAGCGCCCGCGCAATTGAGCGTCCCAGCGACGTTTTTCCAACACCGGGAGGTCCGACAAAACAAAGGATCGGACCCTTCATGTCGGTCTTTAACTGGCGCACAGCCAGGTATTCAAGAATTCTCTTTTTTACTTTCTCCAGATCGTAATGATCTTCTTCCAGAACCTGGGCCGCCGCTCTTACATCCAGGTTGTCTTCCGTGCTGTTCGTCCAAGGCAATTCCACCATCACTTCGAGGTACGTGCGGCAGACGCTGTATTCAGCAGAAGCAGGATGCATCTTGGAAAGACGCTTCAGTTCTTTGTCCGCAACTTTCTTCACGTCTGCGGGCATCTTTGCCTTTTCAATCTTTTCCCGAAACTCGTCTACTTCGACTCCGCGTTCGTCCCCTTCTCCAAGCTCCTTCTGGATCGCTTTGAGCTGCTCCCGCAGGTAGTACTCGCGCTGGGTCTTGTCGATCTCTCCCTTGACCTGCGTCTGGATCTTGTTTCCGATTTCCAGGATGTTGATTTCCTTGTTCAGCAGCAGATTTACTTTCTCAAGACGCTCCTTCAAATTCATCGCTTCCAGAATTTCTTGCTTCTCGTCCGTAGAGATCTTGAGACTCGAAGCGATCAGGTCGGCCATTTTTCCTGCGGATTCCATGTTCACGATCACCGACGCCAGATCGGAAGAAAGGTAAGTCGCCATCTCGCTCAATTTCTTAAACAGCTTCTTGCCGTTCATGATGAGCGCTTCGATTTCCAGACTCTTATCCTCCGGCTCGTCGATAATCTCCACTTTCGCCAGGTAATAGGGAGCAGTCTGGATAAATGATCCGACGCGGAAACGCGACAGCCCCTGCACGATCACGCGCAAAGTACTGTCCGGCATCCGGATCATTTTTGTAATTAATGCTGTGGTGCCGATGCCGTAAAGGTCATCCTGCTTTGGCTCTTCAATCTTGGGATCTCGCTGCGTAACGAGACCGATAATGTTGTCCGTTTTTAATGAATCCTCAATTAATTTTACGGAGCGATCTCGTCCCACAACGAGAGGGATCATCAATTCCGGATACAAAACGGCATCCCGCAAAGGCAGGACCGAGATAATATCCGGCAAATTGACCTTCTTGTTGCGTGCTGATTTCATTTTTGTTCAACTCCTTGCTGAATCGCTAATAAGTATAAGTGTACGTGATATTCAAGTCAAAAGAGTTGAGTGCATCATTATCAGGTCGAAGTTTCTATGATACGATTTGCTTTCCATCATTTTTTCTGAAGGAGCGAATATGGCCCGGATTCATCAGATTCATGCGCGCGAGATTCTGGATTCGCGCGGAACTCCTACGGTAGAAGTTGATGTTCGTTTGGAAGACGGAACGCTGGGAAGAGCTGCAGTCCCTTCCGGGGCATCGACCGGTGAATATGAAGCGCTGGAATTGAGAGATGGCGATTCTTCGCGCCATCTCGGCAAAGGCGTGCGCAAGGCAGTAGAGAACGTCAATGGCATCATTGCGCCTGCGTTGATTGGGAAAGAACCGGCACAACAAAAAGAACTCGATCAACAGATGATTCAAATGGACGGCACTCCGAATAAGGCAGTGCTGGGCGCCAACGCAATCCTGGGAGTCTCGCTGGCGCTGGCAAAGGCAGCAGCCGCTTCCCGGAAGATGTCCCTGTACCGTTTTTTGGGCGCCGGAAACACGCTGCCGGTCCCGCTCATGAACGTCATCAATGGTGGAGCGCATGCGGACAATAATCTCGATGTACAGGAATTCATGATCGTTCCGCACGGCGCCTCCAGTTTTTCGGAGGCGATTCGCATGGGTTGTGAAGTGTTTCACACCCTGAAGAAACTCCTGAAAAAGGAAGGAAAAATTACCGCCGTTGGTGACGAAGGTGGTTTCGCTCCGCAACTACAGTCGCACGAAGAAGCCATGGAGCTGTTACTTCGCGCCATCGACGCGGCAGGGTACAAACCCGGCGAGCAGATCAGTCTGGCGCTGGATGTGGCGGCGAGCGAGTTCTTCGACAAAGGATCGTACGTTTTCAAAAAATCAGACGGGTCCCGAAAGAGCGGCGATGAGCTCATTGGCATATATGAGTCCTGGATCGCGCGCTTTCCTATCTTCTCCATCGAAGATGGAATGGGAGAAAACGACTGGGATGGCTGGAAGAAATTGACAGACCGCCTCGGAAAAAAGATCCAGCTCGTAGGCGATGATCTCTTTGTGACCAACACGCGAAAGCTAAAAGAAGGCATTGAAAAAGGAATTGCCAATTCCATTCTGATTAAAGTAAACCAGATCGGGACGCTCACCGAAACTCTGAACACAATGAACATGGCCTTTGACGCTGACTACACGTGTGTCACGAGTCACCGCTCCGGAGAAACGGAAGATGCCACGATCGCAGATCTTGCGGTGGCAACCAACTGCGGTCAAATCAAAACCGGCAGCGCGAGCCGGAGCGAACGCATGGCCAAGTACAATCAGTTGCTCCGGATCGAAGAAGAGCTGGGAAGCGAAGCGAAGTTCGCAAAACTCCCGAGGTGAGGAATTTAACGCAGAGAGCGCGGAGAATTAGGATAAACCGCAAAGACCGCAAAGTTCGCAAAGGGAAAATAGATTCCTTCTTTGCGGTCTCCGCGGTCTTTGCGGTTCAACTGCAGAGAGGGAAAGAGTGAAAAAACTGGTGCTCCTGAGGCACGGGGAAAGTACCTGGAATAAAGAAAACAGGTTTACAGGCTGGGAAGACGTTGATCTATCGGAAAAGGGGCTTGGGGAAGCCGGTCAAGATTATTCTGACGCCGGGACAAGATCATGATGTCACCCAAGGCCCCGCGTTGATCGCCAACAGCGACGCGAAAAAAAAGATCGCTG
>CAZDDB010000337.1:0-4067 GCA_964504105.1 uncultured Acidobacteriota bacterium | reverse complement strand
CTCATGTGCAGAGCTACAGATCCGAATCGCAGCAGCGCGGCGGGTCCGGCGTCACGGTCGTCGAATTGAAGAGTCTGAATTGAAGGAATTCACCGCAGAGACGCAGAGCGCGCAGAGAGAGGAAATGAAAACCACAGATAAACACCGATGAACACAGATATTAAATGAAAAATCGGCGTTTATCTGTGTTTTATCTGTGGTTCCAATATTCCTTTTCTTTCTAACTCCTTCCTAACTCAGCGTACTCTGCGTCTCTGCGGTGAAATCCGTTCCGTGGTTATATAATTCAGTACTATGGCAACGGGCGAAAATTTCTTGGCGCAGCTGAAGGCCGTGGTTGATCCATTGACCATCTTCAGCGGCTACCTGTCGCTGAAGAAATCAGGGAACCGCTACAAAGCACTCTGCCCGTTTCATTCTGAAAAGACCCCTTCTTTTTATGCATCCGAAAACGGTATGTTCCATTGCTTCGGGTGCGGAACGGGAGGAGATGTAATCAAGTTTGTCATGCAGATGGAAAAACTGGATTTCAAAGAATGCATTCAGATATTGAGCACTCGATACGGCATTCCTCTCAAGTTTTCTTCCACGGGAGAACGCAAAGAAAAAGACCAGTTGCTGGATTTGATGCGGCAAGCTGCTGAGTTCTACCACACCCTCCTGACAACCCATGCTTCAGGTAAGGAAGCCCTGGAATACCTGGAACAGCGCGGAGTCACGCGAGAGACAATCCGCCGTTTTCAGATCGGATGGGCTCCCGCTTCCTGGAGCTCGCTTCTGGACCATTTTCAGAAACGGGATACAAATCCGGCCCTGCTTGAGAAGTGCGGACTCGTCATCGCGCGTCAACAAGAAGGTTACTACGACAGATATCGCAGCAGGGTGATCGTCCCCATTCACGATATCCATGGAAACATCATCGCTCTCGGAGGACGGATCTTTCAGGGCACGGGCGAAGAAGCAAAATATCTGAACAGTCCCGAAACGCCGGTCTACTCCAAATCGAACCATCTGTTCGGTTTGTATTTTTCCAAAGACCATATCCAGACGGCAAAACTCGCGGTTCTGGTAGAAGGTTACTTTGACATGATACTGCCGTTTCAGGCCGGACAGCAAAACATCGTTGCTTCACTGGGAACGAGCCTCACGGAAAATCAAGCGCGGCTCCTGCGCCGTTACACAGATCGAGTAGTTCTTTTTTATGATCCGGACACTGCAGGAAAAGCGGCGGTCTTGCGGGCGTTGCCGATTTTGCTTCACGAAGATTTTCTTGTGCATGTCGCGCAACTTCCCGCAGGACTCGATCCCGACAAATATGTGCGAGAACTGGGACTGCTCGCGTTTCAGAGCGAAATGGACCGGGCATTGCGCTACGACCAGCTCTTTCTGCAAAACATGGCCGCCAGCCATGATTTGAAGAATCCGGCCGGAAAACTGGGAGCAACTGAAGAACTGATGGGGCTGCTGGCCGCAATTCGAAATCCCTTCGAGCGCGATCAGGTAATGAACCGATTCGCCTCCTCGTTCGGTGTCCCTGCACAGGTTCTACAGGACCATTACAGACGCAAGTCCAGAAGCAAGAAGATAACGGCACCCTCCGTTCAGGAACAACAAAAAATGGATGATGCTGAACGCGGTCTGCTTCAGATTCTATTACTCAACCCCGATATCGCACGCCAGTTGTTAACAGAGCTCGAAGCGCCTGATTTTGAAGATCTCTCACGAGCAGATCTGTTTCGCCAACTCGAGCAAATCGTGATCGCGGATCAGAAGCTGAATACGGCTGAAATTATCCACGCCCTTCCGGAAAACGACCAGAACTTACTTACCGCCCTGGTCATGGAATATACCCCGATTCCCTCTCTGGAATATGCCCGCGACTGGCTCCATTCAATTCGAATGGCACGAAAAGAACGCCAGAGGCGCCGTCTTGATCTGGATATCGAGGAGGCACGCAACAGCGGCGATCTCGAGAAGGTCGACCGGCTGCTCGTGCAAAAATTGGAGCTCGGTCGTGAGTCAAGAACACGCAAGCTGTAAGCCCCACAAAATACTTGCTTTTCTACGGCCAGTTCCTATATTATTATCATGCCCGATTGGTATGAGCCCTGGACACTAGAGACTAAATCCCTCAAAGACAATCACTTGCAGGAAAACGAGTTGATCTTCTTGTGCGCTTTGCGCGCACTCGGGGCGGCGAGTATCCAGTCCGGATCTTGAGGAGGTAATTCGTTTGTCTATCGATGATAAGTACGACGAAATCAAACAGCTTGTATACGAAGGCAAGCAAAAAGGATACTTGCTCTACGACGAAGTGAACGACGTATTGCCGACGGAAGTCGTCAATTCTTCGGACGACATCGATGAACTGTTCAACATGTTTGATTCAGTTGGAATCGAGCTCGTAGATTCCGAAGAAAAGTATCAATCCGATGCGAGAGGCTTTTCGAAGGAATACGAAGAACCGGAACCGGCCGAACAGGAGCCTGGTTCCGAGGCTTTTGCAAAGACCTACGATCCAGTCCGCATGTATTTGCGCGAGATGGGGATCGTACCCCTGCTCACGCGCGAAGGGGAAATCACAATTGCAAAGCGGATTGAGACTCACAAAGAGAACCTGATCCGCGCGATTTCGATGGCGCCGATCGCCATTAAGGAGGTTCTTGCTCTTGGACAGCGAATCAAGAAGAACAAGAACCTGCTCCAAAACTTCTTCCATCTGCAGGAAGAGGAATACAACGAAAAAGCGCTCGATGCCAAGTACCGTCAGGTGCAAAACATGATGGACAGGATTGCCAGACTGGATTCCGCTTATTTTGTCCTGAGAGAGAAAATGAGGAAGGTCATCAGCAAAGGGGCCATCCACCGGTATGCCGGTGAAATTAATAAGAACCGCACAAAGGTCTCAAAATACATCCAGCAACTCCAGCTCAACGAGCAGCAGCGGAGCCGGATCATTCGTAAAATCAAGGAATTGCTGAGCCGGTTGGAAGAATGGGAAAGCGAGATCCGCACATTGCGCACGAGCCTCGATCACGGACGGAAAAGTGAAGAGAAAAAGAAACAGATTCGTCAGATGGTTCGGGAACTCCATGAACGAATCAAGAAAATGGAGACCGAATACTATTCGGATACACGGGAGCTCAAAGAGAATCTAAAGGTGATCGCAGAAGAAGAAGCGCAGGTTGACCAGGCCAAAAAGGAGCTGATTGAAGCGAACCTTCGCCTGGTCGTCTCGATTGCCAAGAAATACACAAATCGCGGGTTGCAGTTTTTGGATTTGATCCAGGAAGGGAATAATGGATTGATGAAAGCGGTGGAGAAGTTCGAATACCGCCGCGGATATAAGTTCTCGACTTATGCGACGTGGTGGATCCGTCAGTCGATCACTCGCGCGATTGCCGATCAGGCGCGCACGATCCGCATTCCGGTGCACATGATCGAAACCATCAACAAACTGGTGCGAACTTCCCGTAGCCTGGTTCAGGTGAAAGGCCGCGAGCCCTCTTCGGAAGAGATTGCAGAAAAAATGGGGATGCCCGTCTCCAAAGTCCGCAAAATCTTGAAAATTGCCCAGGAACCGATCTCGCTGGAAACACCCATCGGAGAAGAGGAGGACAGTCATCTGGGAGATTTTATCGAAGACCAGAAAGCAATTTCTCCTTCCGATGCGGTCATCAATGTAAGTCTAAAAAAGGAAATCGAAGATATCCTGAAGACACTCACCCCGCGCGAAGAAATGGTCATCAAGCTGCGATTCGGAATCGGGGATGGAAGCGAACGGACTCTGGAAGAAGTCGGACAGATTTTTTCCGTCACCCGTGAGCGCATCCGCCAAATAGAAGCCAAAGCGCTTCGCAAATTGCGGCATCCTTCCCGCAGCAAAGTCATCAAGAATTTTCTGAACGGCCGAATCTAAATGATTGCGGATTGCGGATTGCGGATTACGGGTCGTAAATCTGCAACCGAAAATCCCAGGTCCCTCAGGCGGCCCATAGCTCAGCCCGGTCAGAGCTACCGGCTCATAACCGGTTGGTCCCTGGTTCGAATCCAGGTGGGCCCACTTC
>CAZDDB010000336.1:0-4074 GCA_964504105.1 uncultured Acidobacteriota bacterium | reverse complement strand
CTTCATTCTTGATGGAATTGATGGTCTATCCGGTCATCTACGAAATTTGGAAGGGGAGGGGGATTCAGGAGAGGATAGAGGATGGAGGATAGAGGATGGAAGCCCCGCCGTAGTAGAATAATCTCTGGCCATTCGGCAACTAAAATTTAGGAGTTTTTCTATGCGTGTTTCATCCTCTGAATTGGAACATGTTCGTTCCATTTTGCGCGAATATTACGGACGGCATCTCAAGGGTCAATCCGATTTGTCACAGAAGGCATGCTGCACGGATGAAACCCAGAAGCGGTTTAAAGACATTCTGGAACTGATCCCGGCCGAAGTGAAAGCGAAACATTACGGCTGCGGGTGTCCTGTTCCGGAAGATGATCTCAGCGGTTTGCGCGTACTGGATCTGGGATCAGGGGCAGGCGTGGACGCATTCATTTTGTCGCGTCTGGTTGGTCCGGCGGGTTTTGTGTATGGAATCGATATGACGGATGAACAGCTGGAAGTGGCAAACCGGTACGTTCCCGTTGTGATGAAGGATTTTGAGTACAGGAAGCCAAACGTGAACTTTCACAAGGACTTCATCGAAGTAGCTGAATCGATTCCCGACAATTCGATTGATCTTGTCATTTCCGACTGTGTAATCAATCTTTCCCCCCGAAAAGATCTCGTGTTCAAAACCATCCATCGAGTTCTGAAAGAAGGCGGGGAGTTTTACATCTCCGATATTGCTGCCGATCGCCGGGTTCCGGAGAGCATCCGCAACAATGCGGAACTTGTTGCGGAATGTCTTGGTGGCGCGGAGTACGAACACGACTGGTTTGATGTGATGAAGGATTGCGGTTTTCTTGATCCCCGCACGGTGAGTCGTGTAGAAGTTCAGCGGGATGTAATCGGTGAACCGATTGTGTTCTATTCGATAACCGTCCGCGCGTTCAAGTTTTCAGAACCACTCGACCGCCGTTGTGAAGATTACGGTCAAGTTGCAGTGTATCGCGGCACGATCCCGCAACAGAAAGCCCGTTTTATTTTCGACGATCATCATATGTTCGAAGCGCATCGGCCTGTAGCCGTCTGTAGAAATACCGCAAGAATGCTGCAAGAGACCAGGCTCGCGCCGCATTTCGAAGTACCTTCACCTGTCAAGCACTTCGGGTTGTTCCCGTGCGGAGCTCCGGTGTCTGTCTCCGGCGCGGCTGAGTCAAAAGGAAGCTGCTGCTGAATGGCCATTCTTCTGGCCCTATCGGGACTGCTTGTCGCTTATGCAAATGGCGCAAACGATAATTTCAAAGGTGTCGCCACATTGTACGGCGGGAGCGTTCTTTCGTATCGCGCCGCGCTTGCGTGGGGCGTTTTCACAACTGCTGCGGGTTGTCTGGCTAGTATTTTCCTGGGAGCCAGGTTGCTAAAACTGTTTTCTGGCAAAGGACTGGTGCTGGAATCCACTCTCAGCAATCCAACGTTCTTGATTTGCGTTGCTCTTGGCGCCGCGTTCACGGTGCTTCTGGCAACCTTATTCGGGTTGCCGGTTTCCACAACGCACAGTCTTGTCGGCGCGCTGTCAGGCGCGGGAATCGCAAGCGGTGGATTGCTTTCGTTTTCGGTGTTGGGAAGGTTGTTTTTTATTCCGCTGCTTGCCGGTCCCATGATTGCAACGGGTGTTGCATGGGGACTCTACTCCGTGCTGCACGCGGTACGTGTCCGGCTTGGGATCGAAAGCTCCTACTGCCTTTGTATCGGCAGTCGCCGGGAGGCCGTTGTGGGCGCTCCTGGCCTCTTCACGATTCGAACAACCGGAGTTCAGGTTGCCCTGGAAGAAGAAAAGTACTGCAGAGCGATCTATTCAGGGGAGGTTGCCGGATTCAACGTGCAAAAAATCATGGATACTCTCCATGGTTTCACTGCGGGCGCTGTTTCATTTGCCAGAGGGTTGAATGATACTCCGAAAATCGCTGCATTACTTTTATTTGTTCCTGCTCTTCCGATTCAGTGGGGCTTTCTTCTGATCACACTTGTGATGGCGATCGGCGGTCTGCTTCATTCGCGAAAGATCGCGGAACGGATGAGTTTTCAAATTACAGAGATGAACGCCGGCTCTGCCTTCACAGGCAATTTTGTGACTTCGATTCTTAGTATTGCCGGCGCGCTTTTCGGATACCCTCTGTCCACCACTCATGTTTCTTGCGGCGCAATTTTTGGAATCGGCGCCGCAACACGCCAGGCGCGGATGCGCACCATCACACAAATCCTGACTGCCTGGGTGATCACATTGCCTGTTTCCGCGCTGTTGTCCGCGCTGCTCTGGCTCGCAACCAAAGGATGAAGGCAGAAGGATGAAGGATGAATGGAGTGCGGGAGGCGTTGACCACTACGGAAGGTTCATCAGGAAACGGCAAGCCGGCAAGATCCGAACGCGACATCCGTTGATTCTTGCCGGAACGTAGTCCTGCGTTCCCTCGTAGCTGATCTGAAACGCAAAAGCAACTTCAGTTCGCTGCAGGAAATAGCGCAAACCTGAGTCCAGCGGCTGATTCTGCCATTTTACTTCTACTGCCATCCACGGAACAGTCTTCTTGAGAATCACAAAATCCACCTCATGTCTCACCACGCTGCGAAAATAACGCAATTCTGCGGGAATCCCTTCCACATCCTGCATCCAGTGAACCAGGCGGAGCAAATGGACCGCTACCATGTTTTCAAAACGTGCTGCCGGATTGTCCACGCGCGCCCAGTCCCACAGATAAAGCTTTTGCTCCTTTTTGACTGCTTTCAGTCGCGGGCTGCCAAAAGGGGCAACGCGGAATGTTGCGCAGGTGCGATCCAGAATGTCGATCCAGTTCTTCACGGTTGGAAAGGCAACTTCCAGATCCTCGCGGAGGCTGTTGATGGATAATACAGAGCCTACACATTCGGGCAGCCTTTCATATAACAGCTCCATCTTGTCCAGGTCCTGCACACGTTCCAGATCACGGATATCTTCACGGACAAGCCGGCTCGAATATGCGAGACGCCATCGGTCCGCCTTTGTTTGCGATCCGGCGAATAGCGGTTCTGGAAACCCGCCCAGCCGCATCAGATCGGCCAGCGCTTTTTGCGATCCGCTTCTTTCGCGTGTGTGCAGTTCCGTGATTGCAGAAGAGCCTTTGAATTTGGCGCTCTCAAGTTCGCTCAGCGTGAACGGGTGAAGGCGGTGAAAGTAATAGCGTCCTTGCAGTGAGTCGCCTCCTCTTCGGTACAGATCGAGCCGGGCGCTTCCCGTGACAAGGATCTGCCGGTGGCGGCGATGCAGGTCGTACATCCCCTTCAGCCAGTTTCGCCAGGACCGAAACTTGTGCAGCTCGTCCAAAACCCAGAGCCTGGCAGTTTCATCCAGCATCGAATTGCGGATGAGACGGCGGTGAGCATCCACATCCCAGTTGTAGTAGGCGCCGCCTCGCTTCTCCAGGATTTGTTCCGCAAGCGTTGTCTTTCCGCACTGACGCGGGCCTGAAAGCAGAACCATCTTGTCCTTCAAGTCAGATTCGATGAGTGACGTCATCCTGCGTTCCATAGTAAATTTAGTATAGGCTAAAAACACTTCGAAGTAAATTAAGTACATGTATAAAATAGTACGATCCTGAGAATGAGCAAAAAAAAGGCGTGACCGAAGGTCACGCCCTTTTGAGAGAGAAAAAAACTTTACAAGCAGCCTGGGAATTTAAAGGAACCGATGCGTGTATGCCAGTTGAAGATTCCGTCGGCAGGCAGATACTCCGTCGTAAACCAGAAGGTGCAGTCATCGGATGCATCCACCACCATGGCGGAGTAGTCTCCCCAGCGTTGCAGCTCCTTCGGAGGATTACTATATGTTCCTTTCTGTGAGCCTGTGGGTACTCCGGTGAGCATGGATCCTTCGGTGCCCAGTGTGCCCAAGGGGTCACCAGACGCTCGGCCTGCATAATAAATATTCGGTTTTATCGAACCGGCCACGCTGTAGCCCACGGCCACATCTCCGACTTTGTCCATCGCAATGCTGGGCATCCAGCGCCATTCCGTTGCTGTGGGAGCGTAGGTGCCTGTCTGGTAGATGGTCGCAGCACTTGGATTTCG
>CAZDDB010000335.1:0-4124 GCA_964504105.1 uncultured Acidobacteriota bacterium | reverse complement strand
CTTCATCCTTCATCCTTCAGTCTTCATCCTTTGGTTGCGGCCCGAAGGGCGGCGCTGTAACCACGCGGCTTACATCAAGCTTGCTATATGCGCAGCAGATGCTTCTGCCAGGGCAATGTAGTCATATCCGCCTTCCAGAATGGAAAAAATGCGGCGATGGCCGAACGTTTGAGCGAACTCGATCAGGATGTTCGTAAGATTTGCGTAAGTTTGGCTTTTTAGACCGAGGTTGCCCAGCGGATCGCGTTCATGTGCATCAAATCCGCAAGAGATCAGGATAAACTCCGGCTCAAACGGCTCGGCCCGCGCAAGCGCATTTCGAAACAGTGCTTCGTATCCTGCCGGTTCGAAAGGGGGATAGACAGGGACATTAATTTTGGTACCTTCAGCTTCCCCGGACCCGCGCTCATCTTCCCATCCGGTTCCGGGGTAGTGATATGCGCGATGCAGCGAAATGTACACGACGGAAGGATCACTGTAAAAGATGTCCTGCGTCCCGTTTCCATGATGCACATCCCAGTCCATGATCAGCACACGCTTGAGACCGCAGTTGCGCATCAGATATCGGGCAGCAATCGCGATGTTGTTGAACAGGCAAAACCCCATGGCGCGGTCCCTTGTTGCATGATGACCGGGCGGCCGCACTGCAGCAAACGCGCTCCCGAATCGACCGTCCATGATTCCAAGAACTGCCTGCACAGCCGCGCCCGCGGCGAGCATTGCCGCATCAAACGATTCGGCTGACACGCGAGTGTCAGGGTCGATCTGTACGGGGCTTCTTTGCGCGCATTCACGGATGAAATCAAAATGAGTTTTGCTGTGGACGAGCAACACCTGCTCCTCTGTTGCCGGTTCCGGCGTCACATGCAGCAAACGATCCCAGAGCCCGTGCTCCTTCAGACCCTCCAGGATTGATTCAAGCCGGTGCGAATTCTCCGGATGCATCGAACCGGCATCATGGTGCAGAAATTGTTCGTGAGTAAAAAATGCCGTGGGCATAAATATCAAAGATCTTTGATCTTTTTCCGCTTCTATTGGTATTTTACTTGAGAGACTTGTTTTCTTATACTAGGGATCGAGCGCCATACGAAATCATGGAGGAGAATTATGGGAATTAAGATTGGTATCAATGGGTTTGGGCGCATCGGACGCAATCTCATGCGCTGTTCGATGGGTAACAAAGACTTTGATTTTGTTGCTGTAAACGATATTACTGATACAAAGACTCTGGCTCACCTGCTGAAATATGACTCGATTCTGGGAAATCTTTCACAGAAGATCGAAGCCAGAGAAAAGTCGATTGTCGTTGCCGGAGATGAGTTTAAAGTATTCTCTGAAAAAGATCCTTCGAAACTCCCCTGGAAGGATCTTGGTGTCGATATCGTTGTGGAAAGCACGGGCCTATTTACAAAGCGCAGCGATGCGGCAAAGCATATGGAGGGAGGCGCGAAGAAAGTCATTATTTCCGCTCCCGCAAAGGAACCGGATGCTACGATTTGTTTGGGTGTGAACGAATCCACCTATGATCCGTCCAAGCATCACGTCATTTCCAATGCTTCGTGTACCACGAACTGTCTTGCAACCGTAGCTCGCGTGTTGCATCAGAAATTCGGAATCGTGCGCGGCTACATGACTACCATCCATTCGTATACCAACGATCAGCGGCTGCTGGATCTGCCGCACAAGGATTTGCGGCGCGCGCGTTCTGCGGCTCTCTCCATGATTCCAACAACTACCGGAGCGGCGTCTGCTGTGGGCGAAGTTCTTCCCGATTTGAAAGGAAGGTTGGACGGTATTTCGGTTCGCGTTCCGACTCCCAATGTCTCACTGACCGATTTCGTTATGGAATTGAAGAAGAGCACCAGCGAAGCCGAAATCAACAATGCGTTCAAGGAAGCGGCCGGCTCTTACATGAAGGGAATTCTTGACTACACGGATGATGAGCTTGTTTCGATCGATTTTCGTGGAAACCCGCATTCGTCGATCGTGGATGGCCCCTATACCGCGATCATGGATGGAAACTTTGCGAAAGTGCTTGCGTGGTACGACAACGAGTGGGGCTATTCCTGCCGGTTGCGGGATTTGATCAAGCTTGTAGCAAACTCTCTATGAGCAAGCTGACAATCCGCGATCTGGATCTGGAAAACAAGCGAGTTTTCATCCGTGTCGATTTCAATGTTCCGCTTAACGAAAAAGGTGAAATCGAAGACGATACGAGGATTCGCGCGGCGCTTCCCACGATCCGGTACGCGCTTGATCACGGCGCAAAATTGATTCTGGCTTCGCATCTGGGACGTCCAAAAGACAAACCGGAAGAAAAGTACAGTATGAAGCCCGTGGCGAAGCGGTTGAGCGAGCTTCTCCAAAGAGAGGTAAGGATCGCGGCTGATATTGTGGGACCTGAAGCGCAAACGCTTTCCGGCCACATGCAGAAAGGCGATGTGCTGTTGCTGGAGAATTTGCGGTTTCATCCCGGCGAAAAGAAAGGAGATCCGGAATTTTCGAAGCAACTCGCGCGGCTTGCGGATGTGTATATCAGTGATGCGTTTGGAACGGCGCACCGCGAAGATGCTTCGATGGTTGGAATGGCAAAAAACTTTGAGAAACGCGCAGCGGGTTTCCTGATGGAAAAGGAGCTCCAGTATCTTGGCGGCCTGCTCCGGAATCCGGAGCAGCCGTTTGTAGCGATTCTGGGGGGAGCCAAGATCAGCGACAAGATCGAGGTGATTCAGAGTTTGCTGGCCCGCGTTGATCGTCTGCTGATTGGCGGGGCGATGACGTACACGTTTCTCAAAGCGCAGGGAACCGACATCGGGAAGTCTCTTTGCGAGGCGGACAAACTGGATCTGGCAAATGAACTGCGAACGAATTCGAAGATCGAACTGCCGCTCGATCATGTTCTGGCGCCGGAACCAAAAGAAGGCGTTTCCACACGGATTGTGAAGACAGGCGAATCGTTTGACGGCTGGATGGGACTGGATATCGGCCCGGCCACGCGGGAAAAGTATTCGGGTATTTTAAAGCAGGCAAAGACTGTTCTCTGGAATGGACCGATGGGCTTCTTTGAATTGGAAGCGTTTGCGGAAGGCACCAACGCGATTGCGCGCACGCTGGCTTCGATTTCGGCAACCACAGTCATTGGCGGTGGCGATTCCGTTTCGGCCGTAGAGAAATGCGGGGTCGCTGATCAGATGACCCACATCTCCACGGGCGGAGGGGCGAGTCTTGAGTTTCTTTCCGGCAAAGAGCTGCCCGGAATCGCCGTGCTGTCGGACAAGTAGGATTTATGCGAAGAAAATTCATTGCGGGTAACTGGAAGATGAACACGACTCGTCCCGAAACAGTTGCCCTTGTGCAAGCACTCATTCAGAAAACGCAAGCCATTGAAAAAACTAATATCATGGTGGCTCCGCCGTTTACAAATCTGCAAACCGCCTCGGAGCTTTTAAAGAATTCGAAGATCAAACTGGGCGGGCAAAACCTGTATTGGGAAGACAAGGGCGCGTTCACGGGAGAGACCTCCGGAGCAATGTTGCAGGAACTCGGCTGCACTTACGTGATCCTCGGTCATTCCGAGCGCCGGCAATTTTTCAAGGAGTCCAGCCAGGATGTGAACCGGAAGGTGAACGCTGCGCTGAGACACAATCTGCTTCCCATCATTTGTGTTGGAGAAACGCTGGAACAGCGCCAGAAAGGGGAGGCCCTCGCGATCGTGGAGCATCAGGTGCGAAACGGCCTGGAAGGCTTTTCTCCGGAGCAAGCTGCTCTTTTTACCATGGCCTATGAGCCGGTCTGGGCAATCGGAACAGGTCGGGCTGCAACACCCGCTGATGCCGTTCAAGTGCATGCGATGATGCGGGCTACTGTGGCGGAAATGTTCGGGTTCGCAATCGCGGAGTCTGTCCGCATTCAATATGGCGGAAGCGTGACACCCGAAAACATCGAAAGCTTCATTCGCGAACCGGAGATTGACGGCGCACTTGTGGGCGGCGCCAGCTTGAAAGCGGACGCCTTTGCCACGATCATCGAAGCCGCCGAAACTGCCTGGGATTAAACGCAAAGACGCAAAGATCGCCAAGACCGCAAAGAAAAAGCCACAGAGTTCACAGAGCACACAGAGCGGA
>CAZDDB010000334.1:0-4128 GCA_964504105.1 uncultured Acidobacteriota bacterium | reverse complement strand
TTTCATGTTCCGCGTATTCGATTTCCAGAAAAAATCAAAAGCATCTCCCAGAAACGGAATCGAACCGACAGTGATGTCCAGCAGAGTATTTGTGATCATGCGCAGAATCACGATTTTCGGCAGCTTGAATTGAAAGGCCCGGAACAAAACAAGCAGTCCGATCGCACCGCCTACCAGATCGCCGGCTCCGGGAACGAGACCGATCAGCGATTCCACGCCAAATCTCCAGTTGATGCCGGGAATCCGGAAACACTCATCCATCAGATAGGCGATCTGGTCAAGCTGGGCGCCAGTTTTCTCCAGATCCATGCCTTTTTTTGTTTGGGAATGTACAATAGATGATTCCATCGGTTTACCCTGTTTCGTTCGTATACATAATGATAAGGGTAGGGTGAGTTGTCTACTGTGAAAGATTTGTTCGCCGATTTGCTCGCTGAGTACGTGCTCGACCAGCATCCGGAAGAGTTGCATCTAAAGATCAAAGCGCATCTGGATTCCGGCTGCCAATCCTGCCGTGCCGAGCTGCAATCTTTGGAAGAAGCGATCCACTTGCTTCCATTTGCTCTTGCAGAGCGGCGTGTACATACCTCGATCAAGGAGCGGGTTGATGCGGCGCTGGATGCGGAATCGACGCGGGAAATCGAACGGGAGAGCGGCCGGCAAAGCGTGTCTCACTACCGGATCTTGCGAAGACTCGGCATCGGGGCTATGGGTGAGGTTTTTCTGGCGGAGGACACCAAGCTCGGAAGGAGCATCGCCTTGAAAATGATACGGCCGGAGCTGGCAACCAACATCGAAGGAAGGAAGCGGTTCCTGCGCGAAGCACGCGCTGCTGCCGTTTTGAACCATCGCGGGATCGCGACGATCTACGAGATCGGGGAAGAGGAAGGCACCAACTTTATCGCAATGGAATATGTGGATGGCAAACAGCTTTCCGAAGTGATTGACGGCAAACCGCTCCATCCCGAACGCGTGATTCAGATCGGGTTGCAGTTGGCAAGCGCGCTTTCCGAAGCTCACGCGCGCGGTGTGCTGCACCGCGATTTGAAACCGGAAAACATCCATGTCCGTCCTGGCGATGACGCAAAAATCCTCGATTTTGGTCTTGCAAAATTCAAAGAAAGGCGGCTGGAAGACGACTATACCACTTCCGGCGATCGCATTGTGGGAACCGTCCCCTACATGAGCCCGGAGCAAATTCTGGGACAGGAGCTGGACGCGCGAAGCGATCTGTTTTCCCTTGGCTCGATCCTTTATGAAATGGCTTGTGGCAAGAGCCCCTTTGCAGGGCGAAATCCGGGCGAAACACTTGAAAATATTCTAAAAAGGGAGCCCGCACCGCTGCCGGCTATCCCTTCCGGCCTGGAAAAAGTAATTCTGCACTGTCTCCGGAAAGACCTGGATCAGCGATACCATTCTGCAAAAGAATTAGAAGCGGATCTGATTGTGCTGCAGCGAGGCGACGATCCGGACCTCATGGAAAGACCTTCCAGACGGATTTCAATCGCGGTTTTGTATTTTGAGAACCTCAGCGAAGAAAAGGAAAGCGATTACTTCCGTGCCGGAATGACTGAGGACATCCTGGTCGAGCTGTCGAAAGTTAAGGCGTGGGAAGTACGCCCGCGCTCACAGGTTTTGAAGTACAAAGATCGCGAGATCGACATTCGCGAGCTGGGTGAAGATCTGAAAGTGACACACCTCCTTCAAGGCAGCATTCGCAAGGCGGGGAATCGTCTCCGCATCTCAGCGCAGTTGATCGATACGCGGAATGCGGTCTCTGTTTGGGCTGAACGGTATGATCGTGATCTGAAAGATGTTTTTGAGATCCAGTCTGAAATTGCGCAGCGGATCGCCTCGGCGCTCAAAGTCCGGCTCACGGGAGCGGAGAAAGAGGAAATCAAACGGCGGCCCACCGGCAGCCTGGAAGCGTATGATTTTTATTTACGCGGCCGCGAAATGATTTTCCGGTTAAGCAAAGAAGGAATCAAGGCGGCCCGGGACTACTTTGAGCAGGCGATCGGGAATGACCCCAATTATGCGCTTGCATATGCAGGTCTGGCGCAGGCGTACGCGACGCAGTTGAGTTTTTACGGAGGCACCGATTTGCTCGCCGATCTTGCGGTTGAATCCGCCAACCGTGCCTTGAGTCTGGATGAAAATCTGGCAGAGGCATACGCGGCTCTTGGCTTTGCCTTTTTCCTTAAACGTATGGAGAAGGAAGCGATCGATGCATGCCGGAAAGCGATCCGGCTCAATCCGCATGACGCGTTTGCGACCTGGATTTCCGGAAGGCTCGCCTATCGTCTCAACCGTTACGAAGAGGCGGCGCGGTGGTTCCAGCACACGATTGAGCTGCTCCCGGATTTTTACACTGCCTGCAACGATCTGGCTCAGACCTACGAAAATCTCGGAATGCTTGAAGAAGCAGGGTACGCTCACCGGGAAACCATCGAGACTTGCCGGAAATATTTGGAACGGTTTCCTTCTGAAGCGCGGGCCCACATTTTTCTGGCCAATAGCAGCGTACGGGGAGGGGAGCGCGAAGCAGCGATCGCCGAAGGAAAAATTGCGGCACAGCTCAGCCCCAATGATCCGGTCATGATGTACAACCTGGCCTGTCTTTACAGCCAGCTCAACCAACCGGAGATTGCCGTCGAGTGGTTGGAAAAATCAATTGAAAACGGACGCCGCGACTTCGAATGGATGAAACGCGATCCGGCACTCGAAAATATCCGCACCCACCCCGCCTATCTGAAGCTCGTTTCAGCCGAGACGGACTAGAGACGCATCCGGAAACACAGTATCTGTCGTCTGTTGTAGAATAGATACCTTCGTGATTCTTTGGGCCTGTGTGCCTTTGTGGTTAACTGAATGAATCGAACAGGAGTGGGGCCATGTATTTCAAACAATTTTATCTGGGCTGTTTGGCTCATGCATCGTACATAATCGGGTGTAATGGTGAAGCGGTCGTTGTGGATCCGCAACGGGACGTGGATCTCTATGTCGAAGAGGCGAAAAAGGAAAATCTTTCTATCCGCAACGTTATAGAGACCCATCTCCATGCTGATTTTGTTTCGGGCCATCGTGAGCTTGCCAACCGTACTGGCGCAAAGATCTATTACGGTTATCGCGCGGGAGCAAAATTCGATCACGTGGCCGTTCATGAAGGAGACGAGATCCGGATGGGAGACGTCACCCTTCGGTTCCTGGAAACGCCGGGTCATACTCCGGAATCAGTTTCCGTTCTTGTATTTGACGCAACACAGTCTGCAGAGCCGGTTGCTGTGCTGACCGGAGACACGATGTTTATCGGAGATGTCGGACGTCCCGATCTGCTTGGCGCCGCCATGAGCGCGACAGAATTGGCCGGAATGTTGTATGACTCTTTGCATGAAAAGCTGCTAACGCTTCCCGACCAGGTGAAGGTATATCCTGCGCATGGTGCGGGTTCGATGTGCGGTCGCAATATTTCAAAAGAAACCAGCTCCACGATCGGAGATCAGCGAAAGTTTAACTATGCGCTTCAGCCGATGCCGAAAGATAAGTTTATTGCGATGATGACCACGGATTTGCCCGAAGCGCCCGAATATTTCAGCATGGATGTGCGGATCAATCGTGACGGACCCGCGCTTTTGGACGAGCTGGCTGTTCCTGCAGCACTCTCACCTCAGCAAGTGGATGCTCTGCACAAGCAGGGACACGTGATCCTTGATACTCGTTCGTCCGATCAGTACGGGACAGGTCATATCACGGGCTCCTACAACATCGGGTTGTCCGGTCAGTTTGCTTCCTGGGCCGGCAGTTTGATTCCGTTGCAAGCGTCGGTCATTCTGGTTGCCGAAAACGAAGAGGGCGCGCGCGAATCTCGTATCCGGCTGGCTCGCGTTGGGCACGAAAATGTGGCGGGTTATCTGGCAGGCGGTATCCTTGCCTGGAATCAGGCCGGATTCCCGCTTGCATCAATGGAACAAATTACAGTCGATGAGCTCGATCGCCGAATCAAAGAAGGTGCGGCCAAACAGGTGCTCGATGTGCGCCGTTCCCCCGAATGGCAATCGGGTCACATTCAGTCTGCAATTCATATCCCTCTCAACCGGTTGCCGCAGGACGCTTCGGTCCTGAACAAAG
>CAZDDB010000333.1:0-4131 GCA_964504105.1 uncultured Acidobacteriota bacterium | reverse complement strand
TGTTATGTTTATTTGATATTTGATTTTTAATATTTGATATTTTACTCAGCATGGTAACCCGCACACCCATAATTACTCTTCTCACCGATTTGGGAACGGAAGACTATTTTGTGGCCAGCATGAAGGGGGTGATGTATAACGTCAACCCTCAGATCAACATTGTTGACATTTCGCATGACGTGGCGGCGCATGACGTCCTTGAAGCGGGGTTTCTCCTGCGCTGCTGTTACTCTTATTTCCCTACCCGCACAATTCATGTAGTCGTGGTCGATCCGACAGTCGGCTCCAGCCGCAAAGCGATTCTGGTGGCTACGGACAATTACTACTTTCTGGCTCCCGATAACGGCGTCCTGTCCTTTATCTTTGAGGTCGAACAGGTATCAAGTGTCGTGGAAATTACCGCGGAACATTACATCCTGCCGAGCGTCAGCAAGACGTTTCACGGTCGCGATATTTTTGCGCCGGCCGCAGCCTGGCTCGCCAAGGGAATCGATATGTTGAATTTCGGAGAGCCGATGGAAGATTACGTAAGACTGCCGCTTCCAAAGGCCAAAATGGTGGGAGAATCTCTGTTAAAAGGAACCGTGATTCACGTGGACCGTTTTGGCAACCTGATCACGAATATTTCACGTGAAGATTACGCTGCAGCCAGAGAAAAAGTGCCGGGAAAAGTCTTTAAGGCCCTCATCGCGAAGAAGGAAATTGCCGGGCTCAAGGAGTTCTATTCGGAAAGCAAAAAGAGCGAGCTGATGGCTCTTTTCGGAAGCGCTGATTTTCTGGAAATCGTGCAGAATCAGGGATCGGCCGCAAAAGCTCTCGGCGTGGGAAGAGGAGCAGAAATCGGAGTTGTTTTGAAATAATGGAACAGCGGGAAGTATACCTACTGAATGCAAAGCGGACGCCGATCGGGCGTTTCGGCGGGATCTTCAAAGATCTGACGGGAGTGGATCTTGGAGTTGCAGTTACAAAAGCACTTCTGGAAGATACGGCAGTTCGCCCCGATGAGATTGACGAAGCGATCTTTGGCCATGCCCGCCCTGCCGGTTGCGGGCCAAACCCGGCGAGGCAAGTCTCGCATCGTTCGGGTCTCCCAGACAGCGTTCCGGCGTTTACCGTAAACAAGGCGTGCGGTTCCGGCTTGAAGGCGCTGATCCTGGGCACGCAATCGATCCAGCTCGGACAGGCCGATTGTGTTCTGGCGGGTGGAATCGAAAGCATGAGCCGGGTTCCTTTCCTGCTTGATCAAGCGCGGTTTGATGGGTACCGACTTGGTCACGGGCAGCTGATCGATGCCATGTACCGGGACGGATTTCACGATCCGCTCAGCAACATGCTGATGGGAGAAACGGCCGAAAAACTCGCGCAAATCCACGAGATCGGCAGAAAAGAACAGGACAAATTTGCGCTGGAATCGCAACAAAAAACAGGCCGCGCAATCAAGGAAGGCCGATTCAAGGATGAAATTGTGCCGGTTCCGGTAAAGATCAAGAAAGAAACAAAGCTGATCGACACCGATGAACATCCGCGGCCCGATTCCAGTCTTGAATCGCTCGCAAAGTTGCCGCCGGTCTTTAGCGAAACGGGAACTGTGACCGCGGGGAACTCCTCCGGGATCACGGACGGAGCCTCTTCCCTGCTGCTGGTCAGTGCACGATTTTTGGAAACGCATCCGGCCAAACCGCTGGCGCGCATCCTTGGATACGCAAAAGCGGGTGTTCCTCCTGATATCATGGGGATCGGACCGGTGCCCGCAACACAAAAACTGCTCGACCAGACCGCATTGGCACTCTCAGATTTTGCGTTGATCGAACTGAACGAGGCGTTCGCGGCACAGGTAATCGCCTGCGAAAGGCTGATGAAGTTTGACCGCTCAATCCTGAACGTAAACGGCGGCGCCATCGCTCTTGGCCATCCCATCGGTTGCACGGGAGCCAGGATCACAACAACCCTGCTGCATGAATTGAAAAGAAGATGCGGCGGAAAAAGATTGCGCGGGCTTGCCACTCTCTGCATCAGCGGCGGACTGGGCCTTTCGGTCGCATTCGAGAGTGTTTCATAGCGTGAAACCGTGTTTCATAAGGTGAAACCATGAACGAATTTCAGACAGGTACAGTGAACCCTCCCAAGCACATCGTTTGCAAAGAAAAGGAGGGGATGTTTCAGATCTATCTGAACCGTCCTCCCATGAACGCCTTCAACGTCGAAATGGTGGAAGAGATCAACCGCGTCATTGCAACCTTACTCTACCGCGCAGATCTCAAAGTCGTGGTATTCCTTGCTGCAGGAAAAAATTTCTGCGGCGGGATCTCCCCCGAAGACATCGTAGACGACCGGTCGTACCAGCTTATCGAATCTCTGGGCCGAATGTACGAACAACTCCAAAACCTCAACATCCCGGTACTTTCTGTGGTGCAAGGAATGGCGCTGGGCGCAGGCTTTGAGCTTGTCATATTTTCTGATCTTGCAATTGCAGCGGAGTCTTCCAAATTCGGTCTTCCCGAAATTCGCATGGGACTCTTTCCGGCTTTTGCCTGCAACATTCTGCAACGCTGCATCCCGCCAAAAAAAGCCGCCGAGCTGATCTTTACAGGCGAGCTGATCTCCGCAAAAGACGCGGAAGGGTACGGGCTGATCAATCTTGCTGCCCCCGATGACAAGCTGCAAGAACAAGCCGGGCTGATGGTGGGTAAACTGATGCAGTTCTCCGCCCCTGTTTTGCAACTCGCTAAAAAGGCAATCACCGAATCGCATGGCGCGTCGCTCGAAATCTCCATTCCTTCCGTAGAAGGCATCTATTTGAACGAGCTGCTTGCGCTGGAAGATCCGAAGGAAGGAGTTCGCGCCTTCATCGAAAAGCGAAAGCCGGTCTGGAAGAATCAATAGAATGTTTGAAGGCGTCGATTTTTACAACCTGGATTCGCTTCTGAGCGAAGAAGAGATCATGGTGCGCGATACGGTTCGCGCCTTCGTTTCCAGCAAAGTCCTTCCAATCATCGAAAAGCACAATCGCGAAGCGACGTTTCCGATGGAGCTGGTCCCGCAGATCGCGGAGCTCGGGATCCTGGGCGCCAGTCTCAAAGGATACGGCTGCGCCGGACTCAACAACGTGGCCTACGGCCTGATCATGCAGGAACTGGAACGCGGAGACAGCGGACTGCGCAGCTTCGCCTCTGTGCAGGGATCGCTGGTCATGTATCCGATCTACAGCTACGGATCGGATGAACAAAAGGAGAAGTGGCTACCGGAGATGGCCGAGGGGAAAAAGATCGGCTGCTTCGGACTCACGGAACCGGATTTCGGCTCCAATCCTGCCGGCATGCTTACAAAAGCCGTTCAGGATGGAAACGAATGGGTACTCAACGGCACCAAACGCTGGATTACCAATGGAGGAATCTCGGACGTCGCAGTGGTATGGGCAAGAACAGAGGAAGGGATCCGCGGGTTTCTGGTGGAGAAAGGGACAAGAGGGTTTACAACGATCGACCAAAAAGGGAAATTTTCATTGAGAGCCTCCGTCACATCGGAATTGATTCTGGAAGATTGCCGGATTCCCGCAGAAAACATTCTGGCAAAAAGCAAAGGATTGCAGTCGCCGTTGAGTTGCCTTAATCAGGCGCGATACGGAATCGCGTGGGGCGCGCTTGGCGCAGCGATGGCCTGTTATGAAGAAGCGGTCACCTATGCAAAGACTCGCATCCAGTTTGATAAACCGATCGGCTCGTTCCAGTTAATTCAGGAAAAACTGGTTACCATGTTGACGGAAATCACAAAGGGACAGACGCTCTGCCTTCAGCTTGGCCGCTTGAAAGACGCAGGAAAAGTGACTCCGCAGCAGGTCTCGCTGGCCAAACGCAACAACGTGTATCATGCGCTGCAGATCGCGCGTTCCGCGCGCGACATTCTGGGCGCCAGCGGAATCACCGATGAATACCAGTGCGGACGCCATATGTGCAATCTGGAATCCGTCTCCACCTACGAAGGGACACATAACATCCACACCCTGATCCTCGGGGAATGGATCACCGGTATCCCGGCATATAAGTAATTTGTAACGCCGGCGAGACTGTCCAAAAACGGAAGAAGAAGGCATGTTTGCGATTTGTAACGCCAGCGTCTCGCTGGCAGACCTCG
>CAZDDB010000332.1:0-4141 GCA_964504105.1 uncultured Acidobacteriota bacterium | reverse complement strand
ACCGGAGCGATATTGCTAAAATACTCGGGATGCAGGATTTCTGCAAGCAGTTCCAGACCGTCCACCAGCCGCGGCCCGGATCTGCTGAAGTAAGAGTTCGCATCCACCGCGTAAATGCTTTGATTCTGGAACGCCTTTAGCTCATTCCAGCGATACGTGTCTCGAACCCGCGAAAATTCCTCGCGTGTGCGGTTCAGATTGTAACCGCACGGCATCAAAATCAACAGATCGGGGTTCCTTTCACAAAGCTCTTCCCAGGATAACGGTCGCGAAGGCTTTCCGATTTCTGCCAGCACCTCCTCACCTCCGGCAAGCTGCACCATGCCCGGAACCCAGTGCCCGGTTCTCCACAGGGGATTCAGCCATTCAATACAGGCAACACGCGGACGCCGGCGAAACATGGATGCCGGCGCGATCTTCCGAACCCTGGATTGAAGATTGTGAACCACAGCATCTCCATTTACCCCCGCAGCCTCTGCAACCATCAACAGATCCGAGAATACATCGTCCAGGATTCTCGGGTTTAGACTGATCACGCGCGGCTTTCTGGTTAACAAAGAAACGGATCGATTCACTTCATCCGGTGTGATCGCGCAAACGTGACAGAGGTCCTGAGTCACAATCAAATCAGGGTCCGCTGCCCTCAACAGATCATCGTCGATTTGATAAAGACTCTTTCCTTCCGTCGCAAGTTTTTGAACGGTGTCGTCAATCTCGGATTGAGTCATTCGATCCGAGTCAAACACACAGCGCGTCATCACAGTCCGGGTGCGAATTTCCGGAGGATAATCACATTCATGTGTAATTCCAGCAACAAAATCCGCCAAACCAAGAGAACAGATGATCTCTGTCGCAGAGGGAAGGAGGCTTACAATCCGCATTTTTGAAAGCTCACATTAGATCATAAGATAGGATGAACCACAAAGAACACAAAGGTTTGCACCGCAAAGACCGCAAAGGTCGCAAAGAGCAGCCGCCGCCCTTCGGGCTCTCAGAAAAAATATTCCAAAACATAAAGCATTTGGAACCTCTCTTGTTACTTGCGGTACTCGCTTTATGTTTTGGAATATTGTTTCTGAGAGAAGCGCCTCTGGCGCTGCGGCGGCGGCTCATGTCTAGCTCTCCCAGCAAATCCGCGTGTATCCGAACCATCCGCGATTACCAGCGTTCTGAGCTGCACTCCCTTTGCGACCTTGGCGGTCTTTGCGGTTCAATTCCCTAATTCTGATATATTATTTAGGCCCTGATTATGAGCAAAAATCAGTCGATTCGAAATTTCAGCATTATCGCGCACATCGATCACGGGAAATCCACGCTTGCTGACCGCTTGCTGGAACTGACCGGCGCTCTATCGTCACGCGAAATGTCTGAGCAAGTATTGGACAGCAATGTGATTGAGCGGGAACGCGGAATCACCATCAAGGCGCATGCAGTGCGTCTCGAGTACAAGGCCGGCGACGGAACGCCATACATCCTGAACCTGATCGATACGCCCGGTCATGTCGATTTTTCTTACGAAGTATCACGAAGTCTTGCGGCATGTGAAGGCGTCTTGCTTGTTGTCGATGCCGCCCAGGGTGTGGAAGCGCAAACGCTTGCAAACGCCTTTCTGGCGATCGAAAACAACCTGACCATCATGCCGGTGATTAACAAGATTGATCTTCCGAGCGCAGACCCAAAAAAGACCATGGAACAGTTACAAAATGTCATCGGGTTTACCGATGAAACCATGTATCTTGTGAGCGCAAAGACCGGTCTGGGCGTCCCCGAATTGTTGGAAGGGTTGATCCGTACGATCCCGCCCCCGAAAGGAGATGCTGCTGCGCACCTCAAGGCACTGATCTTTGATTCCTGGTACGACTCCTATCGGGGAGTGATTGTACTGGTCCGTGTCTTCCAGGGAACACTTCGTGTGAAAGACAGAATCCGTTTCCTGTCAAACGGTCAAACTTATGACGTAACCGAGCTCGGTGTGTTCACTCCCAAGATGAAGAGCGTAGAGGAGCTCACCGCAGGAGAAGTCGGCTGTATCATCGCCGCCATCAAGCGGATCTCCGATACCAAGATTGGCGACACGGTGACCCTCGACAACCGTCCCACAGATACGCCTCTTCCCGGTTTCCGGGAAATCAAACCGATGGTGTTTGCCGGACTTTATCCCACAGAGACGACACACTACGATACGCTTCGCGATGCGCTTGAAAAGCTGCAGCTCAATGATTCTTCCTTCTTCTTTGAACCGGAAAATTCGGTGGCGCTGGGGTTTGGCTTCCGCTGCGGTTTTCTGGGGCTCCTGCACATGGAGATCATCCAGCAACGATTGGAAAACGAGTTCAATATCTCGCTGATTACAACAGCGCCAGGCGTCCGGTACAGGGTGATTCTCACAAACGGAAACGTGATCGAAGTGGAAAACCCGACAAAGCTCCCCGCGCCGCAGTTGACTCTGCAGGTGGAAGAACCGGTGATCAGCGCCATGATCATGACCAAGGATGAGTTTGTCGGTCCCATCCTGACGCTCTGCGAATCACGCCGAGGTTCTCAGAAAGGGATCGAGTATCTGTCCGCAGATCGAGTGCTGATCCGGTATGATCTCCCGCTCAATGAAATCGTGGTCGATTTTTACGATCAGTTGAAATCGGTATCACGCGGGTATGCTTCGTTTGATTACGATTTTGCCGGCTATCAGCCTGCGGATCTCGTCAAACTCGACCTCATGGTGAACGGCGAGGTTGTAGATGCTCTTTCGTTGATCATTTACAAAGAAAAGGCTTATTATAAGGGACGGGCACTGACCGCCCTGATGAAACGCCTGATCCCGAGGCAGCTTTTCGAGGTAGTAATTCAGGCTGCTATCGGTCACAAAATCATCGCCCGGGAAACCGTTTCCGCATTGCGGAAGAACGTCCTGGCAAAATGCTACGGCGGAGACATTACCCGGAAGCGAAAGCTGCTCGAAAAACAAAAAGAAGGAAAGAAACGGATGAAACGCGTCGGCAAAGTGGACATCCCGCAGGAAGCGTTTCTTGCCATTCTAAAAGAGGACGGATCGCAATAATGGAAATACCGGCTTACAAGAAATCGGTTGCGCGTGAATATTTTGAAGCGATTGTTCTGGCTGTTGTGCTGGCGCTCTTTTTTCGCACGTTTGTTGTGGAAGCGTTCAAGATTCCCAGCAGCTCGATGGAAGATAACCTGCTGATCGGAGATCACATTCTGGTCAACAAATTTGCGTACGCCGCGACAAACTTCGCCTGGGAAAAGAAACTGCTCCCGATCCGCGATGTGCAACGAACCGATGTGTTTGTATTCAAGTATCCGGATGATCCAAGCCGGAACTTTATCAAAAGAGTGATCGGTTTGGGTGACGAACGCGTGGAAATCCGCGAGAAACAGGTATCGATTAACGGAAAGCCGATCGAGGAACCGTATAAATTTCACAAAGCTGAATTCTTCGGACTTACCGCGGAAAACTTTGGCCCTGTGGAAGTTCCGCCCGGCTATTATTTTGCGATGGGCGATAACCGTGACAACAGCAAAGACAGCCGCGCCTGGGGATTTGTTCCACGCGACTATATCAAAGGAAGGGCCTTTATCATCTACTGGTCCTTTGACGGTCCTCAAAACGTCGGGCCCGCTCCCATGAGCGAGAACCTGAAGGATCTTGCGAACCTGGTGATTCGATTTGTTCCCGACACACGGTGGGGCCGCTTCTTCAAAATCATCCGGTGATGGAAGAGAAAGAAGAGTTCCTGACAATCTCTCAATTACAGGAAGTCACGGGACTGCCTGTTTCCACCCTCCGGTTCTATGAATCCGAGTTCACGTTCTATCTGCGTGTGCACAAGACAGCCGGCGGACACCGCCGCTACTCACCCGAGAACGTAAACCGATTCCTGCATCTAAAACAATTGATCCATGAAAAAGGACTCTCCATCCGAGAAGTAAAACGCAGTCTCTCGGCAGACGAAGACCCGCAGAAAATCCGGGAAGAATTGGACTTGCTGCTGAAAGTCACCGAAGAGCTCACGCAGCAAAACGTGATTCTGAAACAAGGAATGGAAGAACTGGCAAAACGGCTGTCATCGATCGAAGATGATCTGCGGAACCGCAAAGGCGGCTTCCGCTGGTTTAAATAAAA
>CAZDDB010000331.1:0-4142 GCA_964504105.1 uncultured Acidobacteriota bacterium | reverse complement strand
TGATGCGCGAGATCCGCCGCAGAGGTTATTCGACCTCGGATCTGCATTCTGATCGCACCCTGGACCAGCGAAAAGAGGCGTTGGAAGGATTTAAAATCGGCAAATATCGCGTTCTAATTGCGACTGATATCGCTGCTCGCGGAATTGATGTAAGCGGCATTGAATTGGTGGTGAATTATGATTTGCCAGCAAATGCCGGAGATTATGTCCATCGCATCGGCCGAACCGGCCGCGCAGGGGCTGTGGGACATGCGATCTCATTTGCCATGCCTCATCAGCGCGCCGATGTCCGAAGCATCGAACAATTTATCCGTACGGCAGTAAAGGTTTCTCCGGTTCCGGCGTTTCATCCTCGCGCATCACATTCGCGGTCTCAGGCGACACAGGATCCGCGCCGCAGACCAAGACGCTCTCACCGACGCCATCGTCCCGGATAAGCATGGTTGCATTGGAAATTCTCCTGTCGATGAATTAATTTGTGAATCTAAGGCAAGGAACTCAATAGAGGAAGAGGTTATGAAATCAAAACTATTTGGCATGTTGTTACTCCTTCTGATGGTGGTCTTCGGGTCACATTCGAACGCCGCTGAGAAAAAGGGAATGAATCAGACAGTCACGGAAATCACGTGGCCGCGGGAATTCAAAGGCAAAGACGGGTCGAAGTTGGTGATGTATGCGCCTCAAATAGAAAACTGGGAAAAGTTCGACAAGCTTCAGGCGCGCGTCGCAGTCGCGTTTGCAAAAAAGGAAAAAGAAGCGCCTGCGCTCGGCTCCTTTTTAATCAGCGCTGATACCGAAGTGGACCACGAAAGACGCCTGGTAAAAATAATGAATCTGCAAGCATCCGATCTCAAATTCCCATCCCTGGAGCCTGGCGTAATCGGAAAGATTTCAGATGAAATTGGAAAGGCCGTTCCCAAGGACGATTTGCTGATTTCGCTGGATCGCATGCTGACCAATCTGCAGCGCAGTCAGGCTCAGATTCAGGAAGTCAATGTGAAGAATGATCCTCCGAAAGTCTTTGTGAACTTCAAGCCTTCCGTTCTGCTTCTGTTAGACGGCAAACCGATCTGGAGCCCCGTGAAGGACAACGAGCTGAAATGGGCCGTGAATACAAACTGGGATCTGTTCTTTCACGAAAAATCGAACAAATATTATCTGCTCAATCAAAACGCATGGCTGGAGACATCCAATTTGAGCGGTCCATGGAGTCCCGCGTTTAAACTTCCGGACTCCTTTGCAAAGCTGCCGAAAGATGACAAGAACTGGGATGACGTCCGAAAGAACTTACCCGGGAAAAATCTGAAACCCGAAGAAGTCCCTGCAGTCTATACCAGTGAAGTTCCTGCTGAGCTGATTCTGACCAAAGGGGAAGCCAAACTGGAAAACATTCCAGGAACCAATGTTCAGTGGGTTTCCAATACGGAAAGCGATCTGTTTTTTTATCCGCAGGATCGCAACTGGTATTTTCTTGTTTCCGGACGCTGGTTCCGAAGCGACAGATTAAACGGTGAATGGAAGTTCACCACTCCGGAGCTTCCGCAAGACTTCACGAAGATTCCCGCAGACCATCCACGCGGCGATGTCCGCGCCTCAGTACCGGGTACTCGCGAATCGGACGAAGCGATCATACTCGCATCGATTCCGCAGAAAGCCCAGGTTGAGCGGAATAAGGTTACTGCGGAAGTGCAGTACGCGGGCGAACCGCAGTTCAAGCCGATCGAAGACACACCGATGTCTTATGCGGTGAATACTTCCAACAGTGTAATCAAAGTTGGAGACATGTATTTCCTTTGTTATCAGGCAGTCTGGTTTGCTTCGAAAAGTCCGAACGGACCATGGCTGGTTGCAGACAGCATTCCAAAAGAGATTTACACGATTCCCCCAAGCTCCCCCGTGCACAACGTGACGTACGTGCATGTTTATGATTCGACACCGACTTACGTGACGTATGGATATACTACCGGTTATTACGGTGTGTACTACGCATCCGGATGCATTGTGTATGGAACAGGTTGGTACTATCCGCCTTATTACTATTACGGCGGTATCTATCCTTATTACTACGCGTGGCCATCAACATATGGAGTTGCAGCCTGGTACAACCCGTACACAGGAACGTACGGTCGTGGCGCTTACTACTACGGGCCTTACGGCGGCGCCGGCTACGCAGCCCGTTATAATCCGCGCACCGGTACCTATGCGCGCGGCGGTTATGCGTACGGACCCTATAACGCAAGGGGTTGGGCGGAAGCATACAATCCGCGCACCGATACATATGCCCGAACCAGACAGGGCGCGAATGTGTACGGCAACTGGGGATCCAGTTATGTCCGGCGCGGTGATGATTGGGCGCGCACCGGACACGCATCCGGTGGTGAAGCGGGGGCCTGGGGATACAAGACCTCTGATGGAAATAAAGGTTTCGTGGGCCACAATGGTGACGATCTATACGCCGGAAAAGACGGAAACGTCTACCGGCGAACCGATGATGGCTGGCAACAGTATGGAAATGGATCCTGGAATCAGGCTGATAAACCTGAGCGCCCCAGTAACATGCCTGCTTCACAAAACGTTAACAAAGACACGCTGAATCAGCTGAATCGGGATAACGTCAACCGCACGCGCGGCACCGAACGCGCTCAAAGCAGCACGTCCTGGCGAAACTCGGGCGGCAGCAGAACGCGATCGTACAGCGGATCTCGCCCTCGCCGCAGATAGCACGAATGTAACAAGGTTGGACTAGACAGAAGATCTGGAGAGGAGTGAACATGAAAACGCTTAAACTGCTTGCAAGTCTGATGATTTTGGGCTGCGCATTCACCGTAGCGGCGCAAACTCCGCAAGCTGAAGGGCAAGCCCCGCCTGTCGACATGAAAGAAAAGTTTGCGCAGGCGCAGAAAGAGAACCAGGCTGCGTTGCAGCGCTTCACGTGGAAATCACGCACCGAATTGATGCTAAAGGGCGAAAGCAAAAAGGTAAAAGTGGAGCAGGTACGGTACGGCGCCGACGGACAACAGCAAAAGATCACCATAGAAGAGAGTTCCCCGCAGCCTCAAGAGCAAGGTGGCGGAGGGCGCCGCGGCGCTCGAGTCAAGCAAAAGGTAATTGAGAATAAGAAGGAAGAGTTTGGCGAATTGATGCAGAATCTTGTCGTGGTTGCAACTTCCTACACTCATATTCCACCGGATAAGATGCAGGCTTTCTTGAAGAATGCGCAGATCTCTTTGGGGAAAGCTCCTTATGAAGGCACTCTTCAAATCACCGGCACGGGCGCTCTCACTCCGGAGGACAGCTTAACGTTCTGGATTGACAAACAATCGCTGACGTTCCGCCGGATCGAGATCAATACTGTGCTGGACAAGAAACCGGTTCATATGGTTGCTGAATATACGCAAATGACGAATGGCCCTTCATTTATGTCAAGGGCGACGCTGGATTATCCCGAAAAGGAAATCCATGTCACGGTGGACAATTATGATCACCAACAAATTTGAATGCTTGCCGAAAAAAAGCAATGATAGGAGCACATGTTTTCTCCGGTGGGTCTTTCCAGCCCTTTTTCTACTGGTCCTCTGCTTTTGTTTTGCCCGGTAGCGCTTGTCCCTGCTATTCGTACCGAAGACGCCCTCTTCTCCAAAATCAAGGATCACACTTAAATGCTATACTTATCTATCTGGAGGAAACCTAATGAACCGCATCGCATTCTTACTGGTCCTGATTTTCTGTATTGCTTCTTCATTCGCTGCCGGAAAAGATGAAAAGATTGCATTCACGGATGTAAAAAAACAAACTGAAGAGTTTATCGGGTACAACAAATCGATTGAATTAACAAGGGAACAGCAAAAGATCAAAGAGGAAGCTCTCGGATCGCTTCCTGCTGCTTGCTGCAAAGAATTTCCGATGGCTACCTGTTGCTGTCCCTGCAATTTCGCAAAGAGTGTTTGGGGTCTTTCCAATTATCTGATCGCAAAGAAGAACTATGATGCAGTACAGGTGAAGAAAACGGTGGAAACCTGGATCGAATTCATCCATCCAAACGGATACAAGGGAGATTCCTGTTCCACGGGCCGCTGCGGCCAATCATTTGAAAATGACGGCTGCGGCGGAATGAAAGATCAGGTGGTGTACTGACCACCCGG
>CAZDDB010000330.1:2342-4155 GCA_964504105.1 uncultured Acidobacteriota bacterium | reverse complement strand
CAAAACAGAAACTCCAGCTCGAGCTCTGCCAGCGGGACGCTGGCGTTACAAACCGTAAACATGCCTTCCCCTTTCGCTTCTAACAAATTTGACGTGCACCCCGTCATCAGCGTCATCAGAACCGGAATTGCAAGGTCACCGACTTTGCTCTATGATTGGTACCGATTGCAGTAAGGGCGATTAACTCAGTGGGAGAGTGCTACCTTCACACGGTAGAAGTCACTGGTTCAAATCCAGTATCGCCCATTTAGCGTCTATCGCGTCGTCGCGTCTGTCGCGTCATTACTATGATCGCTTTAGAACGAGCAGAGTCCAATCATCTTCTTGATCCGTAGCCAGCCACTGCTCACGAATTTCGCAAATGATCGCTTCCGTGAGCCGCGCTGCGCTCAGGGATTTGTTTGCGTTCGTGACCTCCATCATACGGTCCAGACCGAATTCGTTGTCCGCTTCATCGCGAGCTTCTGTTAGTCCATCGGTATACAGGACCACTGTGTCTCCGGGGAGAACTTCAGATTCTCCTTCCAAATAGACCTGATCCGGAAACACGCCAACCGGCATTCCACCGAGTTCAAACAGTTCCGGACTTCTTCCCTCGCGCAACAGGTAGGGGGGATTGTGTCCCGCATTGCAGAATTTCAATTTTCCATCGGCAGGGGACAACACCAGCACGACCATGCTGATGAATTTTTCCTGTGTACTGGAGCTGTAAATGAATTGATTGATTGCATGAACGATTTCCCGTGCGCTGGAAAACTGTTCCGAATAGATCTTCATGATTGCCTGAATCTGAGACATCAACAGTGCTGAGGGGAGTCCTTTTCCCATGACATCGGCAATCATCAACACGAGAGAGCCGTCACTGCGCTCGTGCCAGAAATACGCATCCCCCCCGACTTTTCGCGTGGGAATCGTGATGGCCCCAACATCATAGCCGGGCAGATCCGGAGGGGAAACGGGGAAAAACTTGCGCTGGATGTCTGCAGCGAGATTGAGTTCCTGTTCCAGCTGTTGTTGCAAAAGTGTTTGGTGCCAGAGCTGGTCATTTTCCCATTTGATCGCCATCAAGTTTGCCAGAATTGCAAACATTTCCAGGTCGCTGTAGCTGAAATTGCGAGGAGAGAAAATAAGGTCTGCATACAAGAAACCGTAAATTTTCTTGTTGTTCCACAACGGAGCGCACATCACTGAGGTAATGTTCTGACGCTGCAAACTGTCGGAGGCGCTGAACCTTTGATCGTCCATCCGGTTGGCAATCAGAAGAGCTTCTGCCGCCGTTTCCAATTCCCGGATGAGACTCGTGCTGATTTCCAGAGTATCTCCTGTAAGCTCCGGGTTCTTGCCGTAGCGCTGCGTGGCAATTTGCCATTCGCCTGCCGGTTCCCGGAGCATGAGACAACTCCGGTCAGGCATCCAGACATCCTGAATGAGATCCAGCGCTACTTCTCCCAGCTCCGATGAGGGAAATTGTTGCAACAGACCGGCGCTGAAGCGGTACATCAGCTCCACGTAAAGTTCGCGCTTCTCCGGCTTAAACCGGCGCGAATCGACCAAGTCAGATACCGGAAAACGCTGGATCGCCTCGGAAATCGTTTTTTCCCGCAGAGGACGCGTCTCTTCGAGACAGAACCGCCCGTGAATCTCGCCAAAACCCACGATATCTCCATCACGCAACGGGGTTTCGCCAAAAATGCGCGCGCCATTGACGAAGACTCCGTTCAAGGAACCCCGGTCGGTTATGAAAAATGAATCTCCCCTGTGATTGATCTGCGCATGAAACCTGGATAGCGAATCGGAAGGGATGATCAAATCA
>CAZDDB010000330.1:0-2332 GCA_964504105.1 uncultured Acidobacteriota bacterium | reverse complement strand
CTCTCTGGCGCGCCCCACGAAGAATGTTGATTTCTTGAGCGAAACCTTCCGGGTCTGCTTTTTATCCGGCAACAAAAGATAGGCCATTGCAAGCTTTGGACTCGCGGGCGCTGGAGCCCCGTCTGCTAAATCGTTATAATACATCGTATGCGACATAGTTGGTTGACTCTACTTTTCCTGTTTATTTGCAGCTCACTGAGCTTTGCACAGGAGACTGCAAAGGGTAAATACGATGAATTGGCCCAAAAAGTTGAGAAAACGATCAAAGAAAAGGACAAAATCCAGATCGAAGCTCTTACAGTGCTGAATGATGGCGGCACGATTCATCTCGAGGGCCTTGCTGATTTGTTTGGTTCGCGCTTCCTGGCGGGCGAAATCTCAGGAAAAACGGAAGGCGTGATCAAGGTAGAGAACGAAATCGCCGTCCGCATCAGTGAAGTTAGCGACCTGGATATCGAATCTCAGTTGTTCGATAAGATTCAGAAGCATTTGCGCGGTGACCCGTTTGATCTGGTTTCAGTGAGGGTGAGTCACGGTTTTGTCACTCTCTCCGGAAACGTACGGGATACTACGTTACAAGACGATACATTCAAGGAAGCGATCTGGATCCGGGGTGTCCGCGACGTCAAGAACGAGATTGTTCTGGCTTCCATTTCTGCGGGAGACGAGCGTTTGCGCCAGGCGATCTACCGGCGTTTGAGTCGGGATTATGCTCAGTATTTCCTTGGCCGTCTTCCCTCTGTTGTGATTCTGGTGGAAGGAGGTCGGGTCACTCTGGTAGGAAACGTGCAATCGGCTGTAGACCAGCAGAAAATCGGCAACACCGTTCGCTCGCTTCCGGGCGTGCTGTCCGTAAACAACCAGCTCCAGCCAAACTAATCCCGTAGGGGCGCATGGCATGCGTCATCTGTCCATCAAACAAGACATCCTCACGCCCTTCCACAGTGAGTTGTCCGAGAAGGATCGTTTGGCATGCTCCTTGCTGCTTGCAGGTGACGGAGGGTTTGATATTATGAGAAAGGCAATCCTGACCGCGGGTGTTTTTTCGGTCTTTCTGCTTTTGCTGAGCGTTACTCCTGCCTCGGCCTCGCACCGGCATTATAGCGGTTGCGGACATTCCGGGTACTATTCCAATACCAGATCCGGATACTATTCAGGTGGCTATTACAATCGCCACTACAACTACCAGTCTGTTCCCTATTACAGTGGTTATTACCGCTCGTACCGGCCGGTGTATCAGCCTGTTTACCGGTATCCTTCGTACTGGCATAACCACTATTACGGCGGGCAGTCCTACCGTTGCAACTATTCCGGAGGTCATCACTACTACAATCCGTATTCCTACAGATCGCGGGCGAATGTTCATGTTGGAATCAGCATCTTCCGTTAATCACAACGAATCCGGACGGGACTTCCGTCCGGATTCTGCAATAACAACACCTAAAGTGATAGGGGCGACCCTTGTGGTCGCCCCCTACAGGTTTTGCGCCTGTCCTTAAATTTCGCACGACGATGCGGGCGGGCACAAGACCCGCCCCTGCTCAAGCTTCTTCATGTCTGCCGAAAATCATTTTCCCGACGGTCGTCTGCAACACGCTGGTAACGACAACTTCCACATTCCTGCCAATTAACTTTCTGGCATTGTCCACTACAACCATGGTTCCGTCATCCAGGTAGGCTACGCCTTGGTTGTATTCTTTCCCTTCCTTCAGGATGAAAACCTTCATGGTTTCACCGGGAAGCACGACAGGCCGCAGCGAACTGGCCAGTTCGTTAATGTTCAACACGTGAACACCCTGGAGTTGTGCGATCTTATTTAAGTTGTAATCATTGGTAACGATCTTCGCGTCCAGTTGTTTGGCCAATTCGATCAACTTCATGTCGACTTCCGGTACGTCCGGGAAATCTGCTTCGGTGATCGTGACATTCAGTTCCGGTTTTTTCTGCATCCTTTGCAGGATTTCAATTCCTCTTCTTCCGCGGTTCCGCTTTAGAGAATCAGGCGAGTCGGCAATATGCTGCAATTCCCGTAATACAAATTGCGGCACAACAATGGTCCCCTCGATAAAACCGGTTTCAGTTAAATCGGCGATGCGGCCATCGATAATCACACTCGTATCCAGAATCTTGTGGCTCTTCTTTCCACCTTTCTCTCCGAACAAGCCCACCAGTGTGGCCGGTTCGAACCAGTCCGCCTTTTTGCTTCCAAGAAGTAAACCAATGTAAATGAAGAAGAAAAATGAGAATATTTGAAGAAACGAAGTGCTCTGCTTGTTCAAAGCAAGTTTTCCGATCAAAAAACTTACGAAAATCGCCAGGATGATACCAAAAA
>CAZDDB010000329.1:0-4168 GCA_964504105.1 uncultured Acidobacteriota bacterium | reverse complement strand
CAGTTTCAGCAAAACGCCAGATCTGATCGCTCAAATCTGTTAAGTCTTTGCTGTACTTTTCAATGGATGCCGCAGCGGTTTGTTTCTTCTGGATATTTGGAACCGTCTTCTTTGCTTCGCCGGCGGAAGAAAGGTGAACGGGAAAAAGGACAAAAAGAAGAAAAATCAGGCGTGTCATCGCCGGGAAAATGATCCGGTTCCTGCGCATCCTTGTGCTCTCTTGAAGTTGATCGTCATTTTACATAGACCGTTTTTATGTTTACGAATTCGCGAATACCGAAACTTGCCAGCTCGCGGCCGTATCCTGATTCCTTGATGCCTCCGAACGGCAAACGCGGATCCGACTTTACAAAAGAATTAACAAAACAGCATCCTGCTTCCAGCTTTTCCGCCGCGATTTTTTCTCCGCGCCGAACGTCTTTTGTAAATACCGCAGCTCCAAGTCCGAAGATGGAATCGTTTGCGATCCGGACCGCATCTTCTTCGTTCTTTGCCGCGATGATGGCTGCCACAGGACCAAAGAGTTCCTCATCGTAAGCGGGCATCCCCGGACGGACGTCGGTAAGAACGGTGGGCGGATAGTAAGCGCCTTTGCTGTCCGGAATCGTGCCACCCAACAGGAGTTTTGCTCCCTTTTCGATGCTTTGAACCACCTGGCGGTGCAATTCATCGCGCAAATTGTGACGCGCTTGCGGCCCAAGATCGACCTGCTCCAACGGATCTCCCATCTTCTTGGTTTTCATCTTCGCCACAAACATTTCTTCAAACTGTTTCAACACCGGCTCGACAACAATGAATCGCTTTGCAGCGATGCAACTCTGTCCGCCATTGATGAGACGCGAAGTGACACAGGCGTCCGCAGCGCTTTCCAGATCAGCATCTTCCAGAATCAAATACGGGTCGCTTCCACCGAGCTCCAGCACTGTTTTTTTCATGACCGAACCGGCCCGTGAAGCGACCGATTTGCCTGCCGGCGTGCTGCCGGTAAGAGTCACCGCTTTCACATGCGGACTCTCTATTACCCCGGCAACATTGACGTTGCTGAGCAGCAACGTGCGGAAGATGTTTGCGGGAAAGCCTGCACGCCGGAAGACTTCTTCAATGGCAAGGGCGCATCCGCTCACATTGGAAGCATGTTTGAGCAGTCCCGCATTTCCTGCCATCAACGCAGGCGCCGCAAAACGAAATACCTGCCAGAATGGAAAATTCCACGGCATGATCGCCAAAACAATTCCAATGGGCTGAAATGTGACAAAACTCTTGGCGGCATCTGTAGAAATGATTTCTGCCGAGAGAAAGTTCTCTGCGTTTTCCGCATAATAATCGCAGACCCAGGCGCACTTCTCCGCCTCGCCGCGTCCCTGCGCAACCGGTTTTCCCATCTCCTCGGCCATCAACTGCGCGTATTCCTCTTTCCGTTCCCGCAGGATCTCCGCGGCCTTTTTCATGCGGGTTGCCCGCTCGGCAAAGCCGGTAGTTCGCCATTGGAGGTATTCACGATTCGTTTCTTCCAGGATGTAGGTTACTTCCTGGGGCGTCATCTCGCTGTAGGTTCGAATTCGTTCGCCTGTTGCGGGATTGATTGATTCGATGGACATGTGGTTCTTAAACGCCGAAGAGGACGGGATTCCACTCGATTCCAAGCTCATCGGGGGGGGCCATATAGCCAAGGAGAGCGGAAGACGCAACGACTGCAGGGCTGGCGAGAAATCCCTCGCCCCCGACGCCCATTCTGTTTTGCCAGTTGCGGTTAAAGGAAGTGATGGCGCGTTGGCCGCGTTGAAGCGCATCCGGCCCTTGACCAAAACATGGTCCGCACCAGGACGCGCGAATCTGTCCACCCACAGACCGGAAGACGTCGGCAATGGACTCTCCCTCCAGGCGTGGATCCGGATTCTCAATCCGGCTTTTCACGCCGCCGGATCCGGGGAAAATGACAAAATCGCGGACTGCCTTTTTGAGAGCCAATCCTCGCGCTGCGCGGATTACCAGCGCCGCCTGCAACAAATCATCGTAACTACCATTGGTGCAGGATCCGATATAGGCTTTGTCAAAAGAGATTTTCTCTTTGGCCACTTCTTCCGCCGGAAAAGCGTTTCCGGGAGAGTACGGCTTCGCGATCATCGGGGCGATGTTTGAAAGATCAAGTGATTCATCCATTTGATAGCTGGCATTCTTTCCCGGCTGAATCGGAGGGTAAGGTAGAGTGGGTATCCCTTTCGAGCGATACCAGGCATAGGTAATCTCATCAGGTGCAAAGATGCCGTTTTGCGCTTCCGCTTCCGCCATCATGTTTGCAATTGTGTTACGAAAAGCGATGGGAAGCTGCTGGTTCCGGTCCACAAATTCCACCGACATACCCTGCGATTGTTTTGTGTTCCATGTTTGGAGCAGTTTCAATACGACATCCTTTCCGCTTACCCACGGCTGAAGCTTTCCGGAGATTACCACCCGGCGCGCCTTGGCGAGCGTGAAGTAGACGTAGCCCGTGGCCCAACCGAATCCGAGTGTTGTGGACCCTACACCAAATCCCACCGCTCCGTATGCCCCGTACGCGCGGCTGTGGGAATCCGCCCCCGGAATAAATTGGCCGGGCAACACCAATCCCTGTTCAGGAAAGTAAAAGTGAAAGATTCCATCCCCCGGGGTTGCGTAATAAGGCTTTTCGATTGCGTGCAGCTCGGCAAAAGCGCGTGAGATCGCAGTCTGTTTATCGTCTTCTTTGTTTCCCGTAAACACAAAATGATCGTTGGCAATTGCAGCCTTTCGGGGTGCAATCCTGTTGCCCCCGGTGATTTGATTGAAGGTGTGGATGGCAAAGGGTGCCGTCCCGTCGGATGCCGGGAGGAGATCCGAATAAACCCGGAGTGTAGCTCCCGGTTTTACTTCGGCATCTTTGTCTACGCGATGAGCCCACACGATTTGTTCTGTGGTGGTCATCCGCCGGGCCGTTTCCGGATCGGGCCATTCAATCACGGGTTCACCCCGCAGAGATTCCTGAAACTCGCGGCGTCCCATTACGATTATGCCGCCGGTCCGTCGGATTTCATCTTCCTTGGGAGTTAGAGGAAGCGGTACGTAACTTTTTCCCTGTGTCTCGTTCGTCAGACTTCTGGTGACCGGCTCAAAGGAAAACTGATCACCGTCCTGCGCGTCCGTCACTGCCTGGGGGCATTGCACGACTTCGAGTCCCAGGTTCAACGCGTTGCGCCGAAAGATATCGCCCATGTTGTTGCCGCAAACAATCACCATTTCAAGTCCCGCTTCTTCTGCAATGCCCTTTAAGCCGGCGGGGCTCATTTCGCGTGAAGAACCGATTCCGAACCGTTCGCCCGCAATGACAAATGTTTCACCGCGCCGTACTCTTTCACGGAATTCCGGCATGAGATAACGGAAAGCGCCCTCTTTCCATTTCTCATCGAGCGAATCCAGACTTTCAGAAACACAATATTTTGAAGGAGTGACTTGATCGGTATCGATGGCGTCCAGTTTTTTCCCGGGTTGTTTGGGGTCCCAGAAGATCAGCGCTTTTCCACGGAGCATCTTTTCTGCCATGCCTCTTCCTTATTTGATAAATTCATCCCGGTTGCGCGTTAGCTCCACGCCGACGTACTGGAAACGTCCTTCGATCGGCGGGTTCATCTTCTTGACGCGCAACACAATTCGCCTGGCTGCAGTGCGCTGGAAAATCTCATCAAAGAGCCGGTAAGCAAAAGACTCCAATAACTTGTGCTGGGCGTGCTTTGAAATTTCCAGGATCATGTCGATGACCTTACTGTAGTTAACCGTACGGTCCAGTTCATCTGTCTTGCCGGCTTCTGAAAGATCAAAATACAGTGTAATATCCAGCTCGCAATTACGCCGGACTTCCTGCTCTTCTTTTTTGACACCAACCCGGACGGAGCAGTGTAACCCTTTAATCATGATCTTGTCTTGATGCATGGATCATCCCTTGCAGGGGCGCAATTCATTGCGCCCGGAGGAAGTGCAATGTTAATGAACCGAAAAATGTTTGTCAAGAAACTGCACGACGCGTTACAATCTGTGTGACCATGAGCGCGGATCTTCCTTTCGTGATTGTGAATCCGAAATCGGGCAAGGGCACGACAGAACAAAGCTGGGCTTCGGTTGCGGGAGAAGTCCGGAGGTATCTTGGACCGTTTGAATG
>CAZDDB010000328.1:0-4171 GCA_964504105.1 uncultured Acidobacteriota bacterium | reverse complement strand
AGACCGGATGCTTTCAAATAGGATAGCATCTGGGCAGTAGTCGCCTCTACAAGATTTGTAGTAGCCTTGACTTCCACAACAATCTCGTCGCTCACAACCAGATCAATCCTCTGGCCACGGATGAAGTGATGTTTGTAAAACACTTCGACACCAACCTGACGCGAGTGCGGGATGTCACGTAATTGAAGCTCGATGCAAAGCGCCTCCTCATATATTGATTCCAGCAAGCCGGGGCCAAGCAATCGATGCACTTCGATCGCAGCCCCAATAATCTTTTCAGACAGTAAATCAGTCATTTTCTTTTTCCTCCGTGCCCTGCTCTGTGTCCTCTGTGTCCTCTGTGGCAAAATCCTTCTCTGTGTCCTCACGGCTGAAATCCTTCTCTGAGAGCTGATGGCTCAAGACAGGACTTACATGCGAAGGCGTTGCCGGCAGGCCGGGCCGCGAAGTGAGAAGTGCGCCAAGGATGGTTCCGGCAATCAGGGGGAAGATCCAATCGAGGGGGATCGATTTGATTCGTTCCCAGGCCGGGTGCGATTCGTGAGGCGGGGCGGAGGTAAGTGCACGTTGATTTTCCTGAAGCTGTCCGGTCAGCCAGAGAAGAAAGAAGACACGATAAACGCAAAGGCAGTCGAGTTCCGGATCATGCAGGATCTCCTTTACCGGAGAGCCTGCCTTCAGATATGGAATGATTCTGCGTTCGCGAACCTCAAGGGCAGTCTCAACCTGCGGCCAATTTGATACGTGATAGGAAGAAGGGAGGATTTGCGCTATCCGGATCGCCGTACGGGTTTCCAGTGAGTTTCGTTCACAGGACAGCAGCAATGCGGAAAGCGGTATGTCCAGTCGAATGAATTCGTCCTTGAAAAAAGTCTCATTGCCGGACCAGAACAGATGGGAAGTCGACTGAAGCAAATGAAAGGTCAGCGACAGCCAGTGTTGTTTTAGGAGTCCGGCGAGTAGATCCCTGTCGATCGTTTCCAACTGAAGCAGAGATGCGCCGAGACTTCTACATCCTGAAATCCTGGACTGAGCGGCAAGCAGATTCTCGCGCGGTATCGAACGATCCTGCAAAAGGAATTGCGTGAATGAAAACTCAGGAAGAGTAGAGGATATACACACGACATCGGCACGATCCAGCATCCAACGCAAGAAATTCCGGCCCAGTTGAACGATCAGCGTACCTGATTTCTGCTCGCAAATAATCTCCCGGATAATCTGCCAGCGGGAATGGGAATCTATCGCCATTGCCTGCTTCCTTCCACGATGTGCACAAATAAAGACGGAGGCAGAAGCGGATAAACGTCCTCAGACGCTTGAAAATGGGCTTGCGCCAGATCGGGCGAACCTTGAAGGGCGGCATTCAAGATCACACTCCCGCGAAACCACACCGTCTTTTCACCGGTCTCAACCGCGTTCAGAAGAGCCTCTTTCTTTTCTTCTTCAACCAGGAATGCAGAGTTCCGAACCGCGAAAAGGAACCCTTCCTTTTCCAGCGTTGTGAGATTTCTTCCTCCCGTTTCCATCTTCAATCCTCCGGCATCCCCGGAACCAAGAGCAATCAGACATGCATCCAGATGACAGGCACGCGGAACCGATGCAGTCAGACGAATCGCGTTTGCCGCAATCACACAGAGCGAATGGATACCGGACGGGGACTCCACCGGCGATAAATTGCTGTCAATCTGTACGTCTCCGGAAGCAACCAGATACAGAGGAGTGCGTGGTTTTAAGGAAGGGATCAACGAAACTGGCGGTTCCGTCCGAAAGACCTGGAGATCCCCATCAAACCAAAAGATAAGCGAGTAGTGTGTACCCAGGTCTTTCCCTTTGTACTGCAGATGCCACAGGCCGTTGACCGGATCGATCTCAAGTTTATCCAGATCAAGACTGTAGTGACCGTTCTCCCAGAAAAGCACGTCCCGGTTCAAAACAACAACTCCGCTCTTACTGGCTTCATCCATCAAGGCCTGGAGAGGGATCATTTGCTCCGGGTTGGGAAACTCCAAAGATTGCTGCGTCCTCTTTCGAAAGGAGGCGTAATACTCCGGTTGAACCTCGGCATAAACAAACTCGCGAAAACGGACCGTGGGGCGCTGAATCTCGATCGATCCTCGCGCAAACACTGCTCCATCGAACAGAGAAGCATACGGAAGGATCTGCGATTGCGTGCTGAACAAAGCGAAGTCCTCCAGACGGATTTGCCGCATTTCCAGAGTCTGAGAGGTAACGAAAGGTCCCTTCCGCGCAGTAAGCGTCAGGCGATTTGTTCCCGGATTCCAGATGTTTTCGAACCCCGCTGAGATCGCATACTCATTCCATTGGAAACTCTGGAGCGCCGTACCGTTCCAGTTCAGGGAATCGAAGAGGTAAGGCGGATCACTGTCGCCCGAGTTGTGCTGCGCCACAATCCACTGTGCGGCTGATTCATTGGCAATTCTTGCGTTTTCCTTTTCGAAAAGACTGCGTGTTGAGGAGTAGTAACCGGAAGCCATCAACAAAACAGAAAAACCAAACAGGGTCATGATCAGCACAAACAAAAGGGATACGACAAGCGCAAATCCTTTCATAAAGTTGACCTGAAATGTGCTGCTATCCCGGCGGATCGCCAGAAAATCGTTACTTGCGATCCGCTCAAGTTGTAGGAAAACTCTTCCATCGGCCCGAAAAATGGAGACAACGATCCGGACGGACTGACCCAATACAGCGTGTTGCTGCGCCACACGAAGCCGTGAATTTCCGTCTGCATCAAGGATCCGGAATCCATCTCCGCGTGAGCAAGGATGAATTTCAACTTCAGTTTTTGTGTCGGGCCGCTCTGATCAACAAGCAAGACACGGGCATAGTTCCATTCAAAATGGCCTGCGGTATCGGACCCTCCCAGCAGGACTGTGCCTCCTGCTTTCAGCGAAGAGCCCTTGGGGACGTGATACCAGGTTCCCTCGCGTCGAAACCACACAGGACCAGACAAAGGCCTGGCGAAAGAAAACGCATCTTTGCGTTGGTCTACTCCGAAATTCAAGTCCGGAAAAAAGAAGGGGACATTTTGCAGAAACGCATTCCGCTTCAATTGCTGGGAAGAATCCTGCATCAGATTCCGCAACAGCAGAAGGCGGTAGTTGGATTCCTGCTCCGGTCTGGTCCAACTGCTCATCTGCGCAAGGAACGTGGTTTGCCGGTCCAGCATACCGTAACCGGTTAGAAGAAGCAGCAGAGAGAAATGCGCGGCGATCAAGAATTCGAGAAATGAAAAGCCTCGCATCACTCTGACCTGTAGAAAATGCTTTCCACAATCACGCTTCCAGCGGGTTGATACACTACAGCGCAGCGCAATTGTTTGGTGCCGAAGAAGGGTGTGTGGTCCTGGATCCGCCATTGCACCTGAAACAAACCGGCGGGCTCTTTGAACTCGCCGGGTGCGAGATCCTGGATTGGCACAACGCGCAATTCCTCAATTTTTTCCATGAGGAGCAAGGTTGCTCTCTGATTGATTTTGCCTTTTGCCATAAGCCGAAGCGAAGTCATATGGGTTCCTCCGATCCAAAGCAGAGCGCTTAGAAACAAAAAAAAACTCACCAGAACTTCTATGTAGGAAAAACCGGTCTGCTTCATCCGGATAAGATCAGTACAAGACCCGTGCCACCTGTTGTTATGCCGGGAGGCGACAGTTCTCAACAGGCAATCGCAGGGAAACAGAGTGACGATCGGCAGAAACTCAATGTCCGCAGTAGTTAAAAGGTGTCAAAGCCCGTTGACGGACGCTCCCTTACAATCGTGACGATAAGGAAAGGTAGGTGTATGCCAGCAGAATTCCTAGAATCGCATTGTATTCCTTATTCTTGATCATCTGTTGAAAAGAGAAGTGGGTCGTCGGATATGGCCACGGTCTCAACGTTGGGAAAAAAGCGGAGATGGCGTCCGCATAGGACAGATATTCTTCAGGGAACTTGGCAGAAAGAATTTTCTCCTCATACTTGACGACAGGAAAATAGAACAGACCAAAGTAAGCGAGAATGACCATCAAGATCCATGTAGAACCCATGATGAGGTAAAACCCGATGGAAATCATGAAACTTCCCAGATACAACGGATTCCGGATCCATCTGTAGGGTCCGCCTGTGGTCAAGACTTTTTCTTTCTGGAGATGACCCGCCGCCCACATCCGCAACAT
>CAZDDB010000327.1:0-4185 GCA_964504105.1 uncultured Acidobacteriota bacterium | reverse complement strand
AAGATCCTGTGGAATCTTCTCAGCGAATCTGCCCCAGGACCCATAGACCTTCGATTTGCCGTTCCTCAGATAGTCCACACTTCCGCCGATGCGAGGAGACCAGAAACCATCAAACTTAAGTGTTTCGTCTTGGCCTGTTATTTCCTGCTGTTCCCAGCGCACACCGGCTTTAATATTGATGAAGTCGGTGATGTTCCAGGAATCCTGCACAAAGAAATCGAGGTACTTCGAATCCGTTTCCGTAATGGGTGGGTTCGTCCTGCCACGGAAAATACCGAAAACCTTATCTCCACCAGCACAGGGGATCGTAAAATCCACGTCGGAGAAGCAAAGAAAGGAGCCGAGCACAACGCCGGTTGTGGTCGGGGTTCCATCCGGTAACGTAACGATTGGTCCGGTGTAATTGGCTCCACCTGTGTAGAAGATATCCTCGTATGAGATACCGTAGCGGAACTCGTGGGTTTTCCAGATGTTCGTTAATTTCGCACCGAACTGGATGTTTTCGCCCTCCGAATTGTCGAAGTAGCCGAGACCGCCACTGATCGTAGTCGGAGAAACCGTAAAGTCGGTGACGTTCGCCGTATTAAATTCGGGAATCTCCGTGAACTTCGTTTTGGCACGGGCAATTTGAGCCTCTGCAAACATGTTTGCCGTCAAAATGCCGTTCCAACGTCCTGCTATGTGGTTGCCACCATAGTCCAGAGACGATGTTTGTTCAGCCACCCGGTTGGCGTTAAGGGCAGAACTTCTCTGGAAACCCAGTTTACCTGTGGAAGGATCACCAAATGCCGTAAACTCAATCGAGTGATTGGCGCTTGCATTGAAAGATCCTTTAAAAGCATAGCCATGACTTGTGCGTTCGTTGGTTCCTGTTGGGAACAGGGCATGTTGGCGTGCACGCGGATCCGAATCAAACGTGGTTTCTTGACGTCGTGGATTATAGGCGCCGAAGAAGAACACCTTATCCTTGACGATCGGACCGCTGACATTTACGCCGCCATCCACACTTTCCTGTTCTAAAGTGTTTTGCGCCAGGTTGCGTTTCAACACAACCAGCTCTGGCTCAGAATACAGGCCGCCTGGGGCAAAGTTTACATACCCTTCACCTGCGAGCTGATTTCCACCCGACTTGGTGATGACGTTAACTACGCCACCCAGGGCCTGGCCGTACTCCGGCTCGAATCCGCCGGTCTTAACCTGCACTTCTTTGATGAAAGAACCAGTGACACCGCTTCCAATGCCCTGGTAATCAGAGATGATGGCGTAGCCGCCTACTGCACCGTATCCAACATCGGTGATGTTTACGCCATCGATGATGTAAAGATTTTCCAACCCGGATCCACCGGAAATGGAAAAGTTTCCACCACCGACACCCGATCCTGAAACACCAGGAGCAAGGCTGATGGCAGAATTGAATCCGCGGCCCAGAGGAATTGCACTCAGCAATTCAGAGGTGATGCTCGCACCAGTGGTTGTACTGGAAACATCTACTGCACCATACTCGCCGCTTACTATGACGGTAACCTCTGTACCTGGTTTCATTTTGAATGTCAGGTCAACACGTTGAGCCAAACGAACTTCAATTCCTTCTCGCTCAATCGTAGTGAAACTGGTTAACTCCGATGTTACATTGTAAGTGCCCGGAGTTAAATAGGGAAAGATGAACTTGCCGCCCGCATCTGTCGTTACGGTCTTAGTGCCCATTGCACCGCTGACAGTGACCAAAACGCCAGGAAGTGGAGCGTCGTTCTCATCCAGCACTGCGCCCTCCAAGGTTCCGCCGGTAGGGCTGACACTTTGGGCGAACACAAGCGTGCCCACGAGCATTAAAGCAAAAATGCCCAAGGCAATCGTTTTGAGAAATCTCATTGAACTCCTCCTAAACAAGGATTAGATTTGGTTATTGAAAACTCAGAACTGGTCTAAAAAACCATTGACCGGCGAAGTATTATATCAAAATGTGTGCCAGGGTAAACCTTTACCGTAACTTTTCTGTTTTCAGTAGGTTACACATCCGCCTCGCGGAGGCCAGGCTCTATTTTGATCCAATTTTTCGTATTTAGATCCATCCGTTTGGAATCTTGCAGAGGCCACTTTGTTGTAGCGGGCATCCTGCCAGCTCCCAATTTCCTCCAGCTCTGCAGGCTGCAGACTGTCTAAAAACGCTCTGTAGCGCCGGCGTCCACGCCGGCCGAACCAATTTGCGTGCTCGATGTCTGCCAGCTGGAAGCTGGCGTTAGAAAAATCCTCTTTCCTGCATTTTTAAACAGTCTCCCGCGCTACAATCCGTGAACCGGAAGAATCCGTATACCGTATTTACTGTTACCTTTACCAAGCGGCTATAATCTAGGAGCAAACGGAGGGGACCGTATGTCCGAAGAGATAAGCAATCCAATCGAACCAACAACCGCGCCCGCAACCTTGGAAGTGGGTCCGGTTCAACAACAGGAGCGTATCGAGGTCATCGACATCTTACGCGGCTTTGCCGTATTTGGGATTCTGCTTGTAAATTTGATGTTCTTTTTCAATACACCGCCAACCCTCCATATGACGGGATTTCAATGGCCCGGTCCGGCAAATCGGATTGTGGAAAAGGCAACTGAGTTTTTTGCGATGGGGAAATTCTACACTCTTTTCTCATTTTTATTCGGCCTGGGATTCTCAGTCCAGCTGATGCGTGGGGAAGCGCGTGGAGTCAATGTCGTGCCGATTTACCGCCGCAGGCTTTTTGTCTTGTTCCTGTTCGGGCTGGTCCACGGTTTGCTGATCTGGTTCGGAGATATTTTGTCGACCTATGCGTTGGTCGGTTTTTTTCTGTTGCTGTTCCGTAAGCGAAAACAAAAAACTTTGATTGTCTGGGCAATCATCTGCTTCAGCATTTCGATGATTCTTCCGATGGTTCGTTCCACTGTCGTTCAAATACAGCGCAGCAATCCGGAAAAGGAGAAGAAGGCTACGGAAAAAATGAAAAAGGAGAGGGCTGAATGGAAAACGGAAGCGGAAGAAAACATTCGCATCTATTCGAGTGGAACGTATCGCGACCTCATGGAACAGCGTGTACTCGATTTTTCCAGAAATCTGTCCTTTGCTGTTATCTTTTGTAGCCAGTTTCTTGGAATTTTCTTGATTGGATTGTATGTGGGACGACGCGGGCTGTTCCAAAATATATCGGAGGAACTTCCCTTTTTAGACACCGTATTGCGCTGGGGATTGCCCATTGGCGTGATCGGAAATGTCATCTGGATCATTTCAAACGAATACTCCGATTTCCTTCGGGCCGATCTGCTTTGGGGAATCGGCAATTCCATATACGGGATTGCGGTTCCTGCGCTGAGTTTTTCTTACATCGCCGGCATCATACTATTGGTTCAAAACGAATCGTGGCGTCGACGTTTGGCGCCACTGAGCTATGTCGGAAGGATGGCGCTCAGCAATTACCTGACCCATTCGGTGGTTTGCACCTTATTGTTCTACAGCTATGGTTTCGGACTGTATGGCAAGATAACACCTGTACAAAACCTGTTGATTGCATTGATGATTTATCCGCTTCAGATTCCGATCAGCAAATGGTGGCTCAGTCGCTACCAGTTCGGTCCCGCTGAATGGCTATGGCGCTCTCTGACCTACGGAAAATTTCAACCGATGCGCAAGCCAGGAATGGATCAAAAAGGGAAAGAAAATGACTATAAAGATACATTATAGTGTATACTTCATTCAGAAGGTAGAAACATGCTTCACTCAGTCACTATGAAAGAATTGCGGCCTCGATTACCGGAAGTGATCAAACGCATTGACGGCAAACTGGATCGCTACGTCGTAACGAGGCGGGGCAAGCCTGTTGCTGTCATGATGAGCATTGAAGATTTCGAATCGCTCATGGAGACTATCGATATTCTTGCCGATCCGGATGCCATGGCCGGGATCCGGAAAGGAGAACAGGATATTCGAGAAGGCAAGACACGCAGTTGGAAAGAAGTGAAGACAAGTCTTGCCAGGTTATAAGGTCGTATTATCGGACCGTGCCGAACAGGTGCTGAAACGCATGGCCCTCCGAGAACCGGCGTTGTATCAACGGGTCGCTGAAGTATTAGACGATCTGGAGCGAGATCCGTTTCAGGGCAAGCCATTGAAGGGAAAGCTCAAAGGTCGTTACTCTTATCGGGTGGGCACTTATCGCATCATTTA
>CAZDDB010000326.1:0-4203 GCA_964504105.1 uncultured Acidobacteriota bacterium | reverse complement strand
GCTGGCGTTACAAACCGCAAACATGCCTTCTCCTAACAAATTTGTCGTGCACCCGGAGCCGGGGCCCCCTGTTTCTTTTGACAGGAAAAAAATCGGTATAGTATAATGGTTCGTTCTCACTCGCACAGAATTCAATCATATGCCGATAACGGATTCCGAACAGAACAACATAACTGCGCTTCTGATCAAGTGTGAAGACTCTCTTCACGCCAGGGATTTTGAGGAGGCGATCAATGGTTGCCGTGCTGTCCTGACGATATCTCCAGAGAACCAGCGTGCACGGGAGCTGATGGATGAAGCCCAGAGTAGACTGGAAGCGGAGCTTTTTACCAGGGAGAATCTGAGAAAAGCGCACGAATTTTTCGGCGCCCGTAATTTTCAGAAATGTATCAATGAATGTCAGAAGATCCAGTTGCTCGATCCCGACAATGCCACTGTTAGCGAGCTGCTGACCAAAGCTCAAGAGAAACTTGAAGCTGAGCCGTTCGTTCAAAATTTTGTAAGCTCCGGCCGTTCGTTGTTTGAGAGCGGTCTGTATGGTGAAGCGATTGCACAATGGGAAAAAGTGCGTGTGATCGATCCGGAGTACCCGGATCTGGACCGTCTGATTACGAATGCTCGATCCAAAATGGGAGTGGCAGGAACCGGGTCTGATTCTTCCATGCAGATGTTTGACGCTCCGGTAGAACCCGCCGGTGAAGGCGGCGAAGCGTTTGGTTTTGTGTCCGATCAGGACAGGGTCAAGCAACTGCTGGAAGAAGGAGATCAGCTCTACGAGAACGGACAGTACCAGAAGGCGATTGAAGCCTTGTCCGAAATCTTCATGCTGGATGTAAACCATCCGGAAGCGTTGCAGAAAATTGAAGCAGCGCGGGCTGCAGCGAACCAACAGAGATTGGGCATCAAAGATAATCTGAAGAAAGCGCAGCAAGTGTACGAGCAGGGAGATGTTGCTGCGGCACACGAACTTTTCAAACAGGTAGTCGCGATTGACCCTGAGAACAGCGAAGCTCAAAAATATTTAGCGCTGATCGGCCGCGCGGATGAGGAACCTGCCGGATTGGATGATCTGATCGCAAAAGGAACAGAAGCAGAAGGGAGCGGACAATTTAGACAGGCTGCGCAATATTTTTCACAGGCGCTTGCGGTTGATTCCGAGAATGCGGGGCTGGCAGACAGAATAAAAAACCTGAATCTGCAAGCCAAGAAACAGGAACAGTACAAGGCACTCCTTGGGAATGCCCGGGCGTTTGTTGCGGAAGGGAAAGTTGATTCTGCGCGTCACGCGCTCAGCAAGATCCTGGAAACGGACCCTTCAAGCCAGGAAGCACTGGATCTGTTACGCGAATTAAAGGAGCTTCCCGCGACCGCTCCTCGACAGCGGACTCAGCGCGTCGCTGTGTCCGGCAAAGCGGCGCCCAAGAGTTCACCACTCGTACCGGCCGCAATCGGTGCCCTGGTTCTTGTGGCCGGAGGCGCCGGCTACTTCTTCTTCCAGAACAAAAGAAACGCTTCAGATAACAATCGACCTTCGATTGCCCATACCGTGAAACCATCTGCCAAACCGCCCGGTCCGTCCGGCACGACTCCGAATTCCGCCAATCCGGCCGATCAGCAAAAGCAACCGGTTGTCGCTTTGAACGAAGACGGCAAACAGAAGGTGGATCGTCTTGTTCGAGAAGCGAATTTCTATTACAGAGAGAAGCAGTATCAGTTGGCGATTGAAAAGGCAGAGGAAGTCCTGAAGTCCGATCCCCTGAACAAGGATGCTATCGGCGTGAGACTTCAGGCGCGCAAGATGATCGCCGATATGAAGGCTTCGGAACGAAGGTTGCTCGATGATGCGAATAGTTATTTCGCATATTCAGATTATGTGGGTGCGGTAAGACTGTACGAAAAGTACATGGATCTGAACCCCGAATCGAAGGCCGGACTTCAACCCAAAGTTTTGATGTGTTATTACAATCTCGGTGTTCTTGCAATTCGGGAGTGGCGATGCGACCGGGCAGGCGATTATTTCCGGCAAGTATTGTTTATCGATGAAACCGACCAGCTCAGCAAGGAAGCTTTGTCCGTTGCACGAAGGTGTCAGAGGTCCGGCGCGAGCGACATTGAAGTCCGCAAAGCAGTCGCGCTGATGGAATTCCGGCGCTAACGGTCCTGCCGCATGAAATGTCCAGGATGCGGTTTCTCGAATCCCGAAAAGATTGAAAAATGCAGCCGCTGTGGCTTCGTCCTCTTCTCGCATGAGCCTGTTCCTGAATGGCGGAAGGAAGTTGCACAAAAAGTCCGCGCGTATGGTGACCGCAAAAGGCGTTTGACCACGCCGCCCGGCCCGCTCAAGGAGCAACTCGCAGACCGGGAACCCGCGTTCGAGCCTTCTGAAGAGGCCGTGACTCCGTACCAACCTGCTCCGGTCGAGCGTCCGAGGCCTGTTTCAGGGTTTGCTGCCGGACCCGCTGCCGCTGCGAAGGTTCCGGTCCCGGAACCATCCCCCGCAGTCCATCCAATGGTGGAGATCTGGAGCGATGATCTCATTTCTGAACTTGGTGGCTCGGGAAGCTCCGGTCTGTTTCTGGGACGCAGAATCGCAGCGTTGCTCATCGACCATTTCATCCTTGGCATTACGTTTTGTGCGATCCTCTTCGCCGCTTCCGTAATGCTGCAACAGGGAGTTCAGGTCCTGCTGCAAATCGCATGGCCTTCCGCGCTTGCGATCTTCTTGCTGATTCATCTTCTGTATTATGTTTATTTCTACATGACCTCACGCCAGACTCCTGGGCAGGTTTTCCTGTCGTTGGAATTGAAAGATCCTTCCTCCATGCAAATTCCGCTGCAGAAGATTCTCTTGAGATGGCTTGCGATGATTCTGTTGAATCTGTTGAACCTGCTCCCTGCTCTGTCTCGTGGAAACCACTTGCTGCTCGATGACTTCTCTGGAACGGAAATTCACTCACTCAGAAACAAACAAAGAAAGAATAGCGAATGGAACATCAACTAACCACACCAGCGCAGAGCAAATCACGAGTCCGCAGCTGGGGAATGGCCTGGTATGGTTATCCGGCACTTTTCGCGCTTGTGGTTTGTCAGTATCTAATGCTTCTAAAAATCGAACCGGTCTATACTTTTTTTACACCCATTCAATGGTGGAATTACATTTTTCTTGCGGATGCAGTGGTATACGGGCGGCAGAAAAAGAGTTTGATTGTTTCTTACCCGCTCGAATTCTTGATCATGCTGGTTCTGTCGAACGTATGCTGGCTGATGTTTGAAGGATACAACATCATTCTGCACAACTGGTATTACGTGAACCTTGCGCCGCAACCATGGCAGCGTTTTGTGGGAGAAGGGACCGCTTTTGCAACCGTTTTTCCAGGTATTTTTATCACTGCCGATCTGCTGGAATCCTTCGGATGGTTTTCTGATGTTCGTCTCAAACGCGTTGCCATCAGTCCCGCTTTTCTGATGGGATCGTTCTGTGGAGGATTGGCGGCTGTCCTCTTTCCACTCTTCTTTCCTTCTCCCTATATTTTTGGTTTGGTGTGGCTCGGTTTCTTTTTCCTGCTCGAACCGGTGAACTACTGGATGAAGAACAGTTCGATCTATTCCGATCTGGAAGAGGGAAGAAGACAAAGATTGTGGCTTCTTCTGGCTGCCGGAGTGATTTGCGGCCTGTTGTGGGAATTCTGGAACTACTGGGCCAGAGGGAAGTGGGTCTATACAGTGCCGTTTACAAAGAATCTCAAATATTTTGAGATGCCATTGCTTGGCTTTCTGGGATTTCCCCCTTTTGCGCTCGAGTGTTTTGCGCTCTATCACTTTACCCGCAGCCTGTTACAGCCGCGAAAGTAGCGCGGCGGATTGCGGTCTTTGCGGTTGAAGCTTCTTGAGCTACAGGAATTGGCCGCGGCGGACACGATCGACTTCTTTACGGGCGTCGCTGATCTCTTGCAAGCTGTGCAGCAGTTTTTCGTAGAGCCGGGCGTTGTTGATTGCGAGCGAAGCCTGTTGTGCGATCCGTGACAGGGTCTGTTTATCTGCTTCCCGGAATTTCTTTGGATCAATACTGGCAAGTTCAAGCGAGCCCGCGAGCCGGTCCTGCAATGTAATCGGCGCGCATAGCCAGCTTCGCACATCCTGTTTCAGGAGAGATTTCAGCAGCTCAAAATCCTGGTGATCTGCTTCCGCGCTGATGAGGTTGGG